>NZ_JBFTJD010000001.1:0-485799 GCF_056395245.1 Arthrobacter sp. 10L430
GACCGCGGCGTCACGCTGGACCGCACGTACCAGCTCAATGTCGGCGGCAACATGGACTTCAAGAACATGCTGGAGCGCGACCGCCTCGAGTCCAAGAAGATCTCCAAGACCCAGGCCGTCACCTCGAACGTCGAGGCCGAACTGGCTGCCAAGGACGTTCACATCGGCCCGTCGGACTACGTCCAGTGGCTGGACGACCGCAAGTGGGCCTTCGTCCGGCTCGAGGGCCGCAACTTCGGCGACGCCCCCGTCTCGCTCGAATACAAGCTGGAAGTCTGGGACTCACCCAACTCCGCCGGCGTGATCATCGACGCCATCCGCGCCGCCAAGATCGGCCTGGACCGCGGCATCGGCGGCCCGCTCCTGTCGGCTTCGAGCTACTTCATGAAGTCCCCGCCGGAGCAGTTCAATGACGACCTCGCCCGTGAAAAGGTCGAGGCCTTCATCCGCGGCGACCTCGAGCGCTAAACCCTCTCCCTCCTTCCGCGACGCTCTCTCACTTTTGGTGGGTTGTGGCGCGACGCTCTCTCACTTTTAGTGGGGGAGCGTCGTGCTTTAAGCGTCCTGTTCGTAGCGCCGGATGGCGTGGCTCGCCTGGGCGAGTGCGAGCAGCTTTAGCAGCAGTTGGCTGTGCATGTGCATGCCGACGGCGGCAGTGAGAATGAGCTGGTCGACGCTGTCTGGGGCGGTCGTCACCGCGATGTCGAGTCCGGCGACGTCGTCCATGGCCTTGCTGTAGGTATCCAGGAGCTCGCCGGAAACCCGAATGTTGAGGCTTTTCATCAGCTCGAGATGGGCGTTCAAAGCACTCCGGGCGTCACTTGGGTAATCCGGCCAGTTCCGGAGACGCACGACGGCGTCCCCCGCCGGTGCGCGGACCCCGCCACTGCTGGTGGTGGAGGCGTCCAGGTCCAGCACCACGCGCTGAACGGCCGCTAAGAGCGTAAGGCGCGGGGCGCCGTCGTCGGCCATTTTGAGGAGGCCGCGGATCTGCTCAATGTTCAGTCCGACTATCCGGCGGAGCGCCTGGATCAAATTGAGACGCTCGACGTGCCTGGCCGAATACTGCGCGCGAGTTGCGTGGACGGTCTGGCCGGCTGGCAACATGCCCTCGCGAAGGTAGTACTTGATGCTGGCGGCCGAGACTCCCGAGTGCTCGCTCAGTTCCTTGAGCTGCATGCCGCGTTTCCTTCCCGCGAAGTCCCGGATCCACTGGATAGCGAATCCGGCGCCAACTATCCTGATGTACACGCACTGGATAGTGGTTCTATCCTAAGGGCATGGACCACTGGAACGTACTGCTTATCAGCCACGTGACCGCCGCACTGTTTGTCCTTGCGATCGGCCCCTTCCAAATTCTTCGCCGACGCCGCGACCGCGTCCACCGCACCATGGGCTACCTATGGGTGGCGGCCATGTACTACGTATGTGTCAGCAGTTTCTGGATTGTGACGGCTGGGCATTTCACCTGGCTGCACGGGCTGTCCGCCTTCACCATCGTGACGGTCACCCTTGGCCTCATCGGCGCGATCCGACGCAACATCCAGTCGCACCTGCGGAACATGATCGGCAGTTACATCGGCATTGCCGTTGCCTTCATCTTCGCCGTCGCGGTGCCCGGACGCGCGATTCCGGAGCTCCTTGTCGAGGACCCGGCCACCGCAACGTACGTTGCCGGGCTGGTAGTGCTGAGCGTGGTGGTGGTCTTCGTTTCGCTCGAGCGCGGCGGTTCCACGAGTCCCCGGGGCGGTTCGAAGACCCAGGTGGAGCCGGCTAGGGGACGGGCAGCTTCGGCCGTTTCGGCCGGTCTGGCAGAACGTGCAGAACGGGCTGATCCGGCCGATCCGGCAGAACGGGCAGAACAGCGGGACGGACAACCAGCAGCGGGCCGGAGTTCTTCGTGACGGGCCGGACGCTCTCTCACTTCCTGTAGGTCTTTGGGTGACGCTCTCTCACTTCCTGCATATTTGGACGTGACGCTCTCTCACCCGGCGTCGGCGAAGCCCGATAACTGGGAATGATCTCGCCACGCGGTGCGCAACGTGCGCTTGATCTTGCCGATGGCCGCTTGGAAATCGTCAGCAAGATCGTCCTTGTCCAATATCAGGACAGTCCAGCCGGCGGCTTCGAAAGCCTTGTCACGGCGTCTGTCACTAAGGGACTGTGCGTCGAGGAGGTGATGTCCGCCGTCGTACTGGATGGCGAGCCGCCGATGGCGGTAACCGAGATCGGCGGTAGGCGACATGCCGTCACCGATGCGCAATACCAGTTGGAGACCCGGCTCGGGGAGGCCGGCATCGGCCATCGCCAGGCGAAGCAACGATTCCGGCGCGGAGTCGGCGCCGACCCGCATCAGATCCAGTGCTGCCCGGGCACGGACTACACCCTGCAGGTTCGGATGGCGACCCACCAAGGTGCGCAGTCCGTCCAAGGTGTCGTAGGGCTGCGTCCGTCCCTCGAAGACCACTCGCGGGATGCGGACTAATTGGTCACCCATGCACACCAGATCACTCACCGACAGTCGTCGCGCCAAATCCAGCCACGTCCGCGATCGCGTGCTGATGCGGATGCCGTCGGCCCACTCAATTTCGTCTTCCAGTGCCAGTACCGTGTGGCCGAGTACGCCGCTGCGGCGCACCGAGGGCAGGGCCCGGGGCTTGCTTAGATGCAGCTCCGTCGAGTCGGCCAGCCAGGGCGGCAGCAGTTGGCACCGAAGCCGTGCCGCAGTGACGTGTGAGATCCAGGCCCCTGGCGACGCGTTCGACAGCGCCCGCGCCGCGGCCTCCAGCTCAAAGCTCCAGTCCGACGGGCGGTAGAGCCCTCGACCCACATGGACCACGTCTTTTCGCCGCAGCCTGTTTGCGGAAACGCCTGCGGCCCGCGCCGAGTCGATCGTGAACGGAGCTGTTGCCAGCAGTCCGGGCAGATTATTGCTCATTTGCATGCAGGCAGTCTGACCCAAAAGCGGCGACGCTGCAGAAGTTATCCACAGGCAGTCGCCGGGCGCACGGAAGTGAGAGAGCGTTGGGGGTGGGGCGGCAGGTAGTGGGAGAGCGTTGGGGGTGGGGCGGTAGGAAGTGGGAGAGGGTCGCCTTGGGGGCGGCAGGAAGTGGGAGAGCGTTGGGGGTGGGGCGGTAGGAAGTGGGAGAGGGTTGGGTTGGGGGCGGCAGGAAGTGCGAGAGGGTCTAGAACAGGCCCACCGGGTTGCCGTCCGTGTCCACGTCCATCCGCAGGGCCGCCGGCACGGCAGGGAGTCCGGGCATGGTCATCACCGCACCGGTGAGGGCCACGATGAAGCCTGCGCCGGTCTTGGGAATCAGGTCGCGCACGTGGATGGTGAAGCCCTTGGGTGCGCCCAGCCGGGAGGCGTCGTCGGTGAAGGAGTACTGCGTCTTGGCCATGCACACGGGCAACCCGGACCAGCCGTTCTTCTCAATGTCCGCCAGCCGCCGCAGTGCAGGCACGGAGAAATCCACCCCGTCCGCGCCGTAGATCTCCTGCACGATGGTCCGGATCTTGTCCTCCACAGACAGCTCCAGCGGGTACAGGTGCCGGAAGTTGTTGGGCCCGGCAACGGCAGCCGCCACCTTCGCCGCCAGTTCATCGCCGCCGTCCCCGCCTCCGCCACGGCCCCAGACATCGGCCACTGCAGCCTGGATGCCTTCCCCTGCACACCAATCGAGGAGCCAGTCCAGTTCCTCCGGCGTGTCCGTGGCGAATTTGTTGATGGCCACCACGGGGGTGACGCCGAACTTCTCCACGTTGCTGACGTGGCGGCGGAGATTGGCCACACCGGCGGCCAGCGCCTCAACGTTGGGCTCCTTCAGTTGGTCCTTGGCGATCCCGCCGTGCATCTTCAGGGCGCGGACCGTGGCCACCACCACGACGGCGGCGGGTGCCACGTCCGCGATGCGCGCCTTGATATCCATAAACTTCTCGGCCCCCAGGTCCGCGCCGAAGCCGGCCTCGGTGACCACGATGTCAGCGAGCCGGCGGGCCGTCTGCGTGGCAATGAGGGAGTTGCAGCCGTGGGCGATGTTGGCGAACGGGCCGCCGTGCACCAGCGCCGGGGTGCCGGCGATGGTCTGCACCAGGTTGGGCTTGATGGCGTCCTTGAGCAGCAGGGTGAGGGCGCCCTGGACGCCAAGGTCGGCCACCGTGACCGGTGCCCGGTCGTAGGTGTAGCCGAACGTGATGCGGCCCAGCCGTGTGCGCAAATCTGCGATGTCGGTGGCGAGGCAGAACACCGCCATGATCTCCGACGCCACGGTGATGTCGAAGCCGTCCTGGCGCGGGATGCCCTGCGTCGGTCCGCCGAGGCCGATCACCACTTCCCGGAGTGAGCGGTCGTTCATGTCCAGCACCCGCTTGAACGTCATGCGGCGCGGGTCGATGTTCAGCTCGTTGCCTTGGTAGATGTGGTTGTCCACCAGCGCCATGAGGGCATTGTTGGCCGATGTCACGGCGTGGAAGTCGCCGGTGAAATGCAGGTTGATCTCGTCCATGGGCACCACCTGGGAATAGCCTCCGCCGGTTGCCCCGCCCTTCATCCCCAGGACCGGCCCGAGCGAGGGCTCGCGCAAAGCGATCATCACCTTGTGGCCCGCCCTGGCCAGCGAGTCGGCAAGGCCCACCGTGGTGGTGGACTTTCCCTCACCGGCAGGAGTGGGCGACATCGCCGACACCAGAACCACTTTTCCCTGCGCGGCCGCGGCGGACAGCTTGGCCGGATCGATCTTCGCCTTGAACCGGCCGTAGAGCTCCACGGCCGCGGCATCGATGCCGGCGGCGGCCGCGATGTCTCCGATGGGCCGCAGGCTGGCGCCGCGGGCAATTTCCAGATCGCTCGGAGTGCTGCTGTCAGACATCGTCGTCCTTTGGTTCGGGGGAATCCGTTCGGGTCTTCTCCGGCCGGGCCCGGCTCAGCCGGTGAGCCGCGGAACGTAGCCGGCCGGCACGCTGTGGCCGGCTGGGAATTCGTCGACGGCGGCATGGTAGCTTTCCAGCGTGATGGCCGCCGTGCGCTGCCACCCCGAGCTCTGCGCGTGCACGGAGGCCGCGCGGCCCATGTCCTCCCGCGTAGCTGGGTCGTCATAGAGGGCTTCGAGGGCGTCGGCCCAGTCAGCGGCCCGGTGGCCGTCCACCAGCAGCCCGGTGCGGCCGTCAAAAATGGCGCGGGACAGCCCGCCAACACGCGTGGCCACCACAGGCGTGCCGCAGGCCTGGGCTTCCAGCGCCACGAGGCCAAAGGACTCGCTGTAGGAGGGCATTACGACGACGTCGGCCGACCGGTACCAGCCCGCCAGCTCAGCCGCGCCGACCGGCGGGTGGTGGGTGACGGCGTCGTCCATTCCGGCGGCGGTGACCAGCGACTTCAGGTTGAAGTCCTTCGCGCCGCTCAGCGCTCCCAGGATGGTCAGCTTCAGGTCGATGTCCGGACGGCGCTCGCGGAGCAGGGCGGCCGCCTTGACCAGGATCTGGGGCCCCTTGAGTCGCTGGATGCGGCCGGCGAACAGCAGGTGGAAGGTGCCCGGCAGGATGCCGTGCGCGGCGCGTGAGCGGCCGCGGAAGGCGGGGGTGAAGACGGCGAGGTCAACGCCCGGGGGAGCGACGTCGATGTGGTCAAAGTCGGCGTCGTAGTGCGACACGAGTTCGGCGGCCTCGGCGCTGGTGTTGGCGATCAGCCGCGCGGCGCCCTCCACGATCCGGTGTTCGCCGTCCTCACGGCGGCGCGGCTCCGGCTTTTCGCCGGACTGCAGGAGGAGGTTTTTGACCTTGGCCATGGTGTGCATGGTGTGGACCAGCGGGACGCCCCACAGCCCGGAAAGCTCCAGTCCGGCCACGCCCGACACCCAGTAGTGGGAATGGATGATGTCGTAGCGGCCGTGCGGCTGCCGCTCGCGAATCCGTTCGATCTCGGCCACCATGCTGTGGAGCAGCTCCGGCAGCTCCTCCTTGGGCAGCTTCCGCGTCGGTCCGGCCAGGACGTTGTGGACGCACACCCCGGGGTCCGGATGTTCGACGGCGGGCTGGCCGGCGGCCGTGGACCGGGTGAAGATCTCCACCTCCACGCCGCTTTCGGCGAGTGCCGACGCCAGTCCGCGGATGTACACGTTCATGCCGCCGGCGTCCCCGGAACCGGGCTGCTCCATCGGGGAGGTGTGAAGGGAGAGGAAGGCCACGCGCTTGATCGGGGTCACGGCTCTCCTCTCGGTTCACGGGGACTCACACACGCCAGCGCCAACTCCGGCGCCCGGCCCGGGAACTGCATCCGGTAAAACACTACTCCTGAAGCGCCCGCGCATTCACGGTCCTGGCCCTCGTGACCGGCTGTAGACGTTCTGCTGCCCGCCCCATAGGCTCCAACCATGGCTTCCATCATCGTTTGCAGCGGTCCTCACGACGGCCACGTTTCGCCGATGCTGGGCGTTGCCCGGCGACTGATCGACCGCGGGCACTCTGTGCGGTTTCTGACGGGTCCTGCGTACCAGGATGCTGTCCGGGCAGTCGGTGCGGAATTTGTTCCCCTGGGTGCCGGGGCCGAGTACTCGCCCCCGGCCGGCAGCGCCAAGGGCATTGCAGCGGTGCGGGAGGGCGTCCGCGTGCTGGTTATCGATCCGGCGCGCGGCCAGTTCGAGGCGTTGTCGGCGGCGATCCAGGCCGAACCGACAGATCTGGTTCTTGCAGAGGTCACGTTCGTCGGAGCCGGCACACTTTCGGGGCTGCCGCTGGAGAACCGTCCGCCGGTCATCGCGTGCGGCATTCTGCCGTTGACGCTCTCCAGCGCGGACTGCGCGCCGTTCGGTCTCGGTCTGGCGCCCGGACGCGGGCCCGCCGCCCGCCTGCGGAACCGCGCCCTGAACTGGCTGGTGGAAAAGGTCCTGCTGCGGGACAGCGACCGGCAGGTCGACGCCATCATGCGGGAGCTGACAGGAGTGGGGCTGGAGGGGCTATTCATGCTCGACTGGCCGCGGCGGGCGGAACTCATCGCGCAGTTTACGGTCCCTGAGTTCGAATACCCTCGATCGGATGCACCGGCGAACCTGCGCTTCTTCGGACCGACGGCCCGGCACGTTCCCAGCGGCATTGCAAGGCCCGAGTGGTGGGGAGATCTGGACAGTTCCCGTCCGGTGGTCTACGTGACCCAGGGAACCGTGTCGAACACAGACTTCTCGGCACTGGTGGCGCCGACCCTGGAGGCGCTCGCGCAGGAGGATGTGACTGTGGTGGTCAGCACGGGGCGGCGTCCGCTGGCTGATTTGGCGCCGCTCCCAGCGAACGCGCGTGCCGCCGAATTCCTGCCCGACGCCGAGCTCATGCCGAAGGTCTCGGTGTATGTGACCAACGGGGGATACGGCGGACTGCACTACGCGATGGAAAACGGCGTGCCCATTGTGGTCGCCGGAGACACTGAGGACAAGCCCGAGGGAGCCGCCCGGGTTGCCTGGGCGGGCGCAGGAATTAGTCTCGGAACCGGGCGGCCGGCTCCGGCTGCCATCCGGGATGCTGTGCAGAAGCTCTTGAGTGACGGGCGATACCAGGCCGGCAGCCGGCGGATTGGCGCGGCGATCGCCGCGTCGCCGGGCGTGGACGGCCTGATCGACGAGCTGGAGGTGCTGGTGTCGAGGTGAGGCTGCGGCCGTCACACAGCTGCGGCCGTCGGGGCACCGTTCGAAGTAGCACGCCCCGGTTAACTACGGCTGTCCCCGCCGGATCTCCGCCACAACGCCGCCAACCCGGGGAACGCGGCCTCGTACCCGGCAAGCAGCTGTCCGGCCAGTTTCTCCGTCCCTACCAGCGGGTGAGCGGCGAAGGCTTCCAGCGCGGCATCGCGCTCGCCGCCGGCCGCGGCCTGCACAGTGAGGAGCTCCACGCGCTTCACGCGCTGCATGAGGCTCAGCTGCGGTTCGGCCGGACGGTCCTGCGCGATGGGCACCGCGCCGCTGGCGGTCACGGTGCAGGGAACCTCGACGACGGCGTCCGGCGGCAGCCCGGGAATCGCCGGCTCCGCGCCGCCGCCCGGTCGAGAAACGGCTGAGTTCCGCGTGTTGAGGATCAGCTGGGTACCGCCGCCGTCCGTGCCAGACCTGCCCGATCCTTCACCGACAAGTGCCCGCATCACCGCCAGCGCCACCTGTTCGTAGCCGCCGCCGGCAAGATCCTCGGCATCGCGCGCCTCGCCGGCGCTGCGGGCTTCGGCCAGGTAACCCTCTTCGCGGGACCTGCGTGCGGCATCCCACAATCCAAACGCCGCCTCGCCGGCGGCGGCCAGCCGGGGATACAGCTCGGCCTGCTGGCCATGGATGGACTCGCCGCGGGTGCCCTCCATGGCGCGCATCGCCGCGGCCGCCCGCGCTGTTTCGTAGTAGTAGAACAGGTATTCGTTCGGCAGGACGCCCAGCGCCTGCAGGACGGGCTGCGGAAAGAGCCTGCCCTCCTCGAAGCCGGCAAGCGCGCCGGCGTCGGCCAGCAGCCCCGGCAGGAGATCACGGCCGCCGGACTCCAGCCGGTACAGCCAGCCGAGATGGTTCAGCCCGTAGTAGCCCACGCCGTCGAGCTTTCCGGCAGGCAGGGGCGCGCCCGCAGCCCTGGCGGCGCGGTGGACCAGGGCGCTCGCGGAATCGCAGATGCCAATGACCTTCCGGCCCAGCACTGGCAGCAGCGCCTCGGTGACCATCCCCGCCGGATTGGTGAAGTTGACCAGCCACGCGTCCGGGCAGTGCGTCCGCATTTCGAGGGCCAGTTCCAGCATGGCGGGGATGGAGCGCAGCGCGTACGAGATGCCGCCCGCGCCCGTGGTTTCCTGGCCCAGCAGCCCGAGGTCCTGCGCGACGCGTTCATCCGCTATCCGGCCTGCCGTCCCGCCCGGCCGGATGGCTGCAAACACTACGTCGGTGCCCGCCAGTGCCTCGCGGAGGGACGAGGTGGTGGTCACCGCCGAGGGCTGCCCGACGGCGGCCCTGCCGTCCGTCCCGGAGGCCGCCGCCATGGAGCGGAGCACCGCGCTGATGGCAGCGAGGCGGCCGGGATCGACGTCGAAGAGCACCAGTTCCCGGACCAGCCCGGCGTATGGCCCCGAGCAGAGCGCCCGGTACACGAGGGGAACCCGGAATCCGCCGCCACCGGCGATCATGAGCCGCATGGCAGGAGTCTATGCGCACTGTGCCGCTTCGCCATCCATCCGCTCACCGTTGCGGACCGGCGGCGAGCACCGCCGGTCCTGGCCATACCCCCAGACCTTGGGGTTTCAACACCAAGGCCCACGGCGTAGTGTGCCGAACATGGATGCGATTCCCGCAGGCCGCTTCGATCCGCTCTCTTCCGTCCGAACGACGTCGGCCGGAGGTTTTGACCTGCTGCTGGCCGGGACGGTGTTCCAGGACATCATTTTCACGGGACTGCCGCACGCGCCCCAGCCCGGGACCGAAATCTGGAGCGAAGGGATGGGAAGCTGCCCCGGGGGCGTGGCGAACCAGGCCATCGCGGCCGCCCGGCTGGGCCTGCGGACGGGCCTTGCGGCGGCGTTCGGTGACGACGGCTACGGGGACTACAACTGGAAGATTCTTGCCGGGCAGGAGCACGTGGATCTGTCCCTGTCCCGGCGCGTTCCCGGCTGGCATTCGCCCGTGACGGTCTCGCTGAGCGTGGACCACGACCGCTCCATGGTGACCCACGGGCATCCCGCGCCGGTGACCGCCTCCGAGCTGATCGGGGAGCCCCCGCCCGCACTGGCGGCAGTGGCGGACCTCGGCCACGAGCTTGAGCCCTGGGCGCTCGCGGCGCACAACGCCGGCGTGAAGCTGTTCGGCGACGTGGGCTGGGATCCCAGCGGCGAGTGGTCGCACGCCCGGCTGGAGAATCTGCGGTATTTCCACGCCTTCATGCCCAACCAGCGCGAGGCCATGGCCTTCACCGGCAAGGAGAATCCCTGGGCCGCCCTGTACTCGCTGGCTGACCGTGTGCCCGTGGCCGTGGTGACACTGGGGCAACAGGGAGCCATGGCCGTGGACTCGGAGACCGGCGAGGAGGAATGGGTGCCGTCCCTGCCGGTGACCGCCTACGATCCCACGGGGGCCGGGGACTGCTTCGGGGCGGCGTTCGTGGTGGGCTGCCTGGCGGGTTGGCCGCTGGGTGACAGGCTGCGGTTCGCGAACCTGTGCGCCGCGCTGGCCGTCCAGGAAGTCGGGGGCTCGCTCGCGGCGCCCGGCTGGGGGGACATCGCTGACTGGTGGAAGCGCGCCATCGCCCGGCCGGAACGCCGGGGGAGCCAATGGATGCGGCGCTACGCGTTCCTCGCCGACATCGTCCGCGACGTGCCGCCGGAGGCCCAGCGGCGGGCGGCCGCCACGATCGCACACCTGTCGGACGCCTAGCCCCGCCCGCCCAGGCCCTGCCTGGCCCGGCCCGGACTGCGCCGCTCGGCCCGCACAGGCCTGCGCCGCTCGGCGAATTATCCGGCCCCGGGCGCCAGCATTAGAATCAATAGAGTGACATATCCAGCAGCAACAGGAGACCTCCCCCGCGCGACAGGTCCGGTGCCGCACCTGTCCCAGGAACGGTCCGCCGTGATCGACCTCGAAGCCATCCGCCACAACGTGCGGCGTCTTGTGGCAGCCGCCTCGCCGGCGCGGGTCATGGCAGTAGTGAAGGCCGATGCGTACGGCCACGGCGCGGTACCGGTGGCGCGCGCAGCCCTTCAGGCGGGTGCCAGCTGGCTGGGAGTGGCGCACATTTCCGAGGCGCTGGCCCTCCGCGCCGCCGGCATCGAGGCGCCGCTGCTCGCCTGGCTGCACACCCCCGAAAGCAACTTCGGCGCGGCGGTGGCCGCCGGCGTCGACATCGGGTGCTCGGGCTGGGAGCTGGAGCGGATCGTCACTGCCGCCCGGGACCAGGAGCGTCCGGCGCGCATCCATCTCAAGGTGGACACGGGCCTTGGCCGGAACGGCGCCACCGTGGAGGTGTGGGACCGCCTCGTGGGCGAGGCCATGGAATACCAGGACGAAGGCCTGCTGCGCGTGGTGGGCATTTTCTCGCACCTCGCAGTAGCCGATGAACCCGAGCGCCCCGAAACAGACGATCAGCTCGCCGCTTTCCGCGACGTCCTGGCCATCGCCGAGGACGCCGGCGTGGACCCCGAAGTCCGCCATCTGGCCAACACCCCGGCCACCCTGTCCCGGCCGGACACGCACTTCGACCTCGTCAGGGTGGGTCTCGGCATCTACGGCCTGTCGCCGTTCGAGGGGCAGACGTCCGCTGAACTGGGACTCCGCCCGGCAATGACCCTGCGCACGGTGGTGGCCCACTGCAAGGACGTCCCCTCCGGCCAGGGCGTCTCCTACGGGTTCAACTACCGCACGTCCGGCGAAAGCACCCTTGGACTCATCCCGCTGGGCTACGCGGACGGCGTGCCGCGCGTGGCCACCGGCGGGCCGGTGCGGGTGGAAGGAGTCACCTACCCGGTGGTGGGCAGGATCGCCATGGACCAGATGGTGATCGACCTCGGCCGCCGGGACGTCTCAGCAGGCGGCCACAGCGTCCTCGGAGCCGAGGCCCTGCTCTTTGGCGACGGCGCCGACGGCGGCCCCACCGCCGATGACTGGGCCCGTGCCGCCGGCACCAACAACTACGAAATCGTGACCCGCATCAGCCCCCGCGTGCCGCGCACCTTCATCAACGAAACGCCGGCGCAGTGAGCCTTCCGGCAGCCCTTAATCCGCCGCGCTGGGTCCAGACCCTGAAAGTTACGACGGCGGAACAGACCCACGCACTCGGCGCGGCACTCGCGGAGCTGCTGCGGGCGGGGGACCTGCTGGTCCTCACGGGTGAACTTGGCGCGGGCAAGACGACGTTCACCCAGGGCCTCGGGGAGGGCCTGGGGGTGCGGGAAGGCGTCATTTCGCCCACCTTTGTGCTGGTCAGGATCCATCCCAACCTCCCCGGCGGTCCCAGGCCCGGCGGCCCGGACCTGGTCCATGTAGACGCCTACCGGCTCGGATCGGCGTCGGAAATCGATGACATCGATCTCGAAAACACCATGGATTCCTCCGTCACCGTGGTGGAGTGGGGACGTGACCGCGTGGAGCACCTGAGCGAGAGCCGGCTCGAGGTGGAGCTGCACCGCACTATTGGAAGCGCCACTGTTGGAGGCGGTGCACTTGGTGACCCTGGGGTCGGAGACGGCCCGGGCCCAGGCGCCGAACCGCGGGGGGCGGACGCTGTCCTGGACTTCGATAGCGAGGACGACGACGAGCCCCGCACTATCATCATCCGCGGCTTCGGGCCGCGCTGGGAGGACCAGCCCGTCCTGAAGCAGGCCTCCGAAGGGACATCCTGATGCTCATCCTTGCCATAGATACCTCCGCCGTGGCCAGCGCCGCACTGGTATCCGACGACGCCCTCGAGGGCGTCGTGGGCAGCTTTTCCACCGAGGACACGCGCACCCACGCCGAGGTGCTGGCGCCGGGAATCGAGAAGCTGCTGGCCGAAGCCGAGGTCACGGGTGCGGACGTCGACGCAATCGTCGTCGGCGTCGGGCCCGGTCCGTTCACCGGGCTCCGCTCGGGCATTGCAACAGCCCGGACCCTTGCCTATGTCTGGGGCAAACCGCTCTACGGACTGATGAGCCTGGATGCCGTGGCCCTGGAAGTGGCCGAGTCAACCGACGCGCCGCCCGAGTTTCTCGTGGCCACCGATGCCAGGCGCAAAGAGGTGTACTGGGCCCGGTATACGTTGCAGGAGGGCCAGCTCCCCAGGCTCGTGGACGGGCCGCATGTGGGTTTCGCCTCCGATCTTCCTGGCCTGCCCGCCTACGGCGCCGGCGCCGGGCTGTACTCCGATGTCCTGCGGGCCGACCCCGACTTCAGCACGGAACAGCCTGACGCGCTGTACCTGGGACAGTTCGCCCTGGCGAGGCTGGAGGCGGGGGAGCAGCTCCTGGACTCCACACCGCTGTACCTCCGTGAGTCCGACGCACAGGTTCCGGGCCCCCGGAAGCGCGCGCTGTGAACGGCCTGTCCGGAACCACCAGGCTGCCGGGCCCGGGCGTGACGGTCCGGGACATGGTTCCGGCCGACATCCCGGCGGTTCATGAGCTGGAGGCGCGGCTCTTTCCGGTGGATGCCTGGCCGCTGCAGATGTTCGTGGACGAGCTGGCCCAGCCCGAAACCCGGAGGTACCTGATCGCGGAGGCGCCGGACGGCATCGTCGGCTACGCGGGCCTGATGTGCATCGAGCCGATCGCCGACGTCCAGACCATCGCCGTCGTACCGGAGTATGAAGGCAGGGGCATCGGATCGGCCCTGCTCACGGAGCTGATCCGTGAGGGCCGTCGCCGGGGTGCGGCGGACGTCCTGCTTGAGGTGCGGGCCGACAACCCCCGTGCGCAGCAGCTCTACGTGCGGTTCGGATTTGAGCAGATCCATGTCCGGCGGAAATACTACCGCGACGGCGTCGACGCCCTCATCATGAGGCTGGAGCTCGCGGATGTCCTCACAGTCCACGAGGACATCCCGCACGAGGACGTCCGCTACCAAAACGTCCGCTACCCGGACGCCCGGTACCAGGACGCCGAAATAAACAGCGCCGATCAGCACACAGCCGGCCAGCCCGGCGAAACCACCCCCACGGAGGCAGACCAGCAATGAACCGTTCCCAGCCGCTCGTGCTCGGCATCGAGTCCTCCTGCGACGAAACCGGCGTCGGAATTGTGCGCGGAACGGACCTCCTGACCAACACCGTGTCCTCGTCGATGGACGAGCACGTCAGGTTCGGCGGGGTCATTCCAGAGATCGCATCCCGCGCGCATCTGGATGCCTTCGTGCCCACGCTCCAGGCGGCGCTCGCCGAGGCGAAAGTCACCCTGGCCGATATCGACGCCATCGCCGTTACGGCCGGCCCCGGGCTGGCCGGCGCCCTGATGGTGGGGGTGTGTGCGGCGAAGGCCCTGGCGGTGGCCACGGGCAAGCCGCTGTACGCCATCAACCACCTCGTGGCCCACGTGGGCGTTGGGCTCTTGGACTCACAGTCCGGAACCGCGGGCGGTCCAGGCAACGCGCCGTCGCTCCCCGAGAACCTGGGTGCCCTGCTGGTGTCCGGCGGCCACACGGAAATCCTGCGGATCCGCAGTATCACCGACGACGTTGAACTGCTCGGCTCCACCATCGACGACGCCGCCGGCGAGGCCTACGACAAAGTGGCGCGGATCCTGGGCCTGGGCTATCCCGGCGGTCCCGCCATCGACCGGCTCGCCCGCGAGGGAAACGCCAAGGCCATCCGCTTCCCGCGGGGACTCACGCAACCCAAATACATGGGTACCGCCGAGGAGCCCGGCCGGCACCGCTACGACTGGTCCTTCAGCGGCCTGAAGACCGCAGTGGCCCGCTGCGTGGAGCAGTTCGAAGCCAAAGGTGAGACCGTCCCCGTGGCCGACATAGCAGCGGCCTTCCAGGAAGCCGTGGTGGACGTCATCACGTCCAAGGCGGTCCTCGCGTGCCGGGAGCACGGCATCACCAACGTCCTGCTGGGCGGCGGCGTGGCGGCCAACTCGCGGCTGCGCCAGCTCACTGAGCAGCGCTGCTCCGCCGCCGGCATCAGGCTGCATGTTCCGCCGCTGGATCTTTGCACGGACAACGGGGCGATGGTGGCCGCCCTGGGAGCCCAGTTGGTCATGGCAGGCAGCGAGCCGAGCGGCATCGCCTTCGCCCCGGATTCCTCGATGCCGGTGACCACCGTGTCCGCGCCGGCAGTGGAACTGGCCGGGACGGCTGCCGCCTAGGCCCGTCCAGGCCGGACACGAAAAGCTCCAAGCGGTCCTACGCGGTGGGGCCGTTCCGCATCTGCTTTACCAGGTCCAGCACCACAGCCTGCAGGTTACCGCCGCTTTCGGCCGCAACCCGGCGCTGGCGCTGGTAGCCGGCACCGCGGCTGATGATCTTCTCGACGTCGGCCAGTTCGTCCGGGCAGCCCAGCTTCGCGGCGATGGGTTCGAGACGGTTGAGGGTGTCGAGCAGGTGCTCGGTGACGAGCTGCTCGTTGCCCTGGGCGTCCAGGATGATGATGGCTTCCATCCCGTACCGGGCGGCGCGCCATTTGTTTTCCTGCACGTGCCACGGCGGCATAGTAGGTATGGTCCCGCCGTGGTCCAGGGTGGTGGAGAACTCGTGGACCAGGCATTGCGTCAGGGCGGCGACGGCGCCCACTTCCTCCAGCGTGGCCAGTCCGTCGCAGATGCGCATCTCGACGGTGCCCAGGTTGGGCACGGGCCGGATGTCCCAGCGGATCTCCGAGAGCGTGTCGATCACGCCGGTGGTGAACATGTCCTGGACGTAGGACTCGTATTCTTCCCAGGTGGGGAACTGGAAGGGCAGTCCGGCGGTCGGCAACTGCTGGAACATGAGGGCGCGATGGGACGCATAGCCGGTGTCCTCGCCGCCCCAGAACGGGCTGGAGGCGGACAGCGACTGGAAATGCGGGAAGTAGTTGACCAGCCCGTCCAACACAGGGAGCACCTTGTCCCGCCGGTCCAGCCCCACATGGACGTGGACGCCGTAGATCACCATTTGCCGGCCCCACCACTGGGTGCGGTCGATCAGTTTGGCGTACCTGGCTTTGTCCGTGACCGGCTGCAGCTGGGGCGGGCTGAACGGGTGGCTGCCGGCGGAGAAGACCTCTACGCCCATGGGATCCGTGACTTCGCGGACGGCGGCAAGGGACCGGCTCAGGTCCTCCTTGGCTTCGGCGGCAGTCTCGCAGATCCCGGTGACAAGCTCCACCGTGTTCAGCAGCAGTTCCTGCTTGATGTGCGGGTGTTCGTCGTCTTCGTTCAGCTCGGGGTGCCTGGCAGAGACTCCACGCAGCACCTCGTTAGCCACGGAGGCAAGTTCGCCGGTCTGCGCATCAACGAGGGCGAGCTCCCATTCCACACCAAGAGTTGATTGCCTGGATGAAGCGAAATCAATCTTCATGTGTTCCTCTCGCTGTCTGCTGTCCCGTTTGCTGGCCGTTTCTGGCAGAACGGTTGGCAGGGGAACGGTCTTCCAAGTCTAGTGCAGGGGTAGCATCAAGATGATGGCTTGGCTACAGAGAGCGCGTGAGAGTCTTCACATGACTGCTTCCGCCAACCCCGCCAAAAGCAAACCCGTCCTGACCGCGGCCGCCCTCGCGTTGCTGCTCGGGGCGGTGGCCTGCACGCCGCAGCCGACGCCGCCGTCGTCATCCGACGCGGCACCGGGACCCAGTCCACTCGGTTCCGGTTCGCCCGCATCGTCCGGATCAGGACAACAGCCGACGACGGCGGCACCGCCGCCCGCGGCAACCCCGCCGAGGGCGCCCGGCAAGGGAACAGCGCCGCTGGGCTGGGGACCGCAGCGGCGCGACGAGGCGGCGGCGGCTGCTGCGGTGGCAAGCATGACGCTGAGCGAGAAGGCCGGGCAGGTGCTCCTGCCGTTCTATGCCGGCCTCAACCACGAGGCACAGGCCGTCACGGTTGAACGGCTTCACCTGGCAGGCTCCATGATCATGGGCGACAATGTGCCCCGGGCGGCGGACGGACTCGTCGACGTCCGGAGCATGACGGCCGCCACCAGGCGGCTGGGCGCCGCTTCCCGATCCGGCGGCCGGACGTGGCCCGGACTGATCGGCGTGGACCAGGAAGGGGGATTGGTGGCCAGGCTGGGTGCCCCGCTCACCGGCTGGCCATCGCCCATGAGCTACGGCGCAGCCGGCAGCGTGCCGCTGGCAACTGAAGCCGGCAAGGGGCTAGCGGCGGAACTCGCAGCGCTCGGTTTCACTGTTGACTTCGCGCCGGACGCCGATGTCACCATCGGCCCGGCTGACCCCACCATCGGCGCCCGCTCCATGTCCGCCGATCCCCGTGCGGCGGGAAACCTGAGCGTCGGGTTCTCCCGCGGCATGCTGGCAGCCGGCGTGCTGTCCGCAGTCAAGCATTTTCCGGGGCACGGTTCCGTGACGGTGGACTCACACAAGGATTTGCCCGTCCAGAAGGCCACGGTGGCGCAGCTGAAGGCCAGGGACTGGAAGCCCTTCCAGGCGGCTGTGGCCGCCGGGTCCCCAATGATCATGGCCGGACACATCGCTGTGCCGGCCCTCGAACCGGGCGTCCCGTCGTCGCTCTCGCCGGCCAGTTATGCGGCGCTGCGGGCCATGGGGTTCAAGGGAGTGGCCGTCACGGACGCCCTGAACATGGGGGCCGTGAGCGCGCGGTACCCGCGCGGCTCGGCAGCCCCGGCCGCACTTGCCGCAGGCGCTGACCTGCTGCTGATGCCCGCCGACGTCAATGCGGCCCACACGGCGATTGTCTCTGCTGTTGCTGCCGGCAAGCTGTCAGAGGCACGCCTGGACGAAGCGGTCCGCCGCGTGGTCACCATGATGATCTGGCGCGGACGAAACAAGCCGGCGCAACTCAACGCTCTTCCGGGCAGCGCCGGGAGCGTGTCGGCAAGAGTGTCCGCCCGGGCCGTCACGGTCCTCGTGGGGCAATGCCGAGGCCCGCTGGTTCCTGGCCGGCTGCGGGTGACGGGCGGGACGGCTCCGGACAGGGCGCTCTTTGCCGCTGCTGCCAGGGACGCGGGCATCGCGCTGGGTGCAGGACCGCTGGTCACCCTCATCGGGTACGGCGGCGCTCCTGCGGGCGGAGACATCGCCGTGGCCCTCGACGCGCCGTGGCCGCTGGCCGGGTCTTCCGCACCCACCAAAGTGGCACTGTACGGCCGGACGCCCGGCGCCTTCCGGGCCCTGCTGGCGGTGCTGGCCGGCAAGGCGACGGCCCCCGGCAAGCTTCCGGCCGCCGTCGGACCTTACCGCCAGGGTTCCGGCTGTCCCTGACGCCCGCCGTCCCGAAAAACTGCCGTCCCGAAAGACCGCCGCCGAGCGTCACAAACCAGAGATTCCGCGAGCCGTCCGGCCTGCCGGGGGTGGCAGCCGGCAGCATGCCCGTTTAATGGAGGGGTGCCGATTCTGAATAAAGACATGACCCTCTGCATCTCGCTCTCGGCCCGGCCGAGCAACAACGGGACCCGCTTCCATAACTACCTGTACGACCAGCTCGGGCTGAACTGGATCTACAAAGCGTTCGCGCCCACCGACCTGGCCCAGGCGATCGCGGGCGTCCGCGGCCTCGGCATCCGGGGCTGCGCCGTCTCCATGCCGTACAAGGAAGACGTGATCGCCCTCGTCGACGCCATGGACCCGTCGGCCAAGGCCATCGATTCGGTGAACACCATCGTCAACGACGGCGGCCGCCTCACCGCCCACAACACCGACTACACCGCGATCGAGCAGCTGCTGGAACGCAACGCGGTGCCCGCGGAATCCTCGGTGCTGCTCAAGGGCGCCGGCGGAATGGCCAAGGCCACCGCGGCGGCGCTGCGGGACGCCGGCTTCAAGGACGTCACCATCATCGCCCGGAACGAGACCGCCGGCCGGGCGGTCGCCGGTCTCTACGGATTCCAGTGGAGCGCCGAGCTCGGCGGCGCCACGGCGGACCTGGTCATCAACGTCACGCCGGTCGGCATGGCCGGTGGCCCTGAGGCCGGCTCGCTGTCCTTCCCCGCCGAAGCCGTCGAGGCCGCCAAGGTGGTGTTCGATGTCGTGGCCCTGCCGGCAGAGACGCCTCTTATCAAGGCGGCGCGGGCGGCCGGCAAACAGGTCATCACCGGCGCGGAAGTGGCCACCATCCAGGCGCTGGAACAGTTCGTGCTGTATACCGGCATCCGCCCCACCGACGAGCAGGTGCGGGACGCCGAAGCGTTCGTGCGCGCGCAGTAGCGAACGCTTTGGTAGGGCCCTGGAAGGGCTTAGCCCGGCTGGACCGGCTCCACGGAGACGGTCACTCTCTCGTCACCGATCCTGGTGAGGACCAGGGTGGCCGTCTTTTTTCCTGCTTTTTTCCCGCTGCCCTTCCCCGCCGGGAGGAGCTGCTTCCGGAGCTCCTCCGGAGTGACCGACGTGCCGCGCTTCTTGATGTCCAGCACGCCGATGCCGTTCTGCTTCACCCAGGCTTTGAGTCCCCTCACGCTGTACGGCATGACCTCCAGGACTTTGTAAGCGCGGGCGAAGGGGGTGTCCACGAGAGCCGGGGCACAGATGTAGGCAATATGTTCATCCACGAGGTGTCCGCCCAGCTGCAGGGCCAGGTCCGCCACGAGGCCGGCGCGGATCACGGCGCCGTCAGGTTCGTAGAGGTAGCCCTCCACGGGCCCCACAGGAGCCGCCGGGCCGCCGCCGAAATCCTCCGCGCTGGTGAGTTCCGCCGCCCCCTGCGGTCCGAGCAGCAGCGCCGCCCGCCGCACCCCGGCCCGGGCCACCGCATTGAACCATAGCGAGACCTCGGTGACGTCGCCGCCCACCGAGACCCACTGCGCCTCGCAGCCGGCCGGCACGGAGTCGTGCGGCATGCCGGGGCCCATCTTGACACCCACTGCGAGCCCTGATGCGGCGAGCGACTCGACGAAGGACAGCGGAGGCGAAAAGGCCTCCGGGTCCCAGATCCTCTTAGTCCCGGATGTGGATGTAGTGCGCCGCGCCGGATCCAGCCAGACGCCGTCCGCGTCACCGAGGGAAACCGACGTCGCGTCCGAATGCACCACCGTGGCGTGCGGAAACGGGATGAGGTTGATGGTGGCGCACGCGGCGGTGGTCTCATCGACCTCCACGGCTGTCACGGCGATGTCCAGCGACGCCAGCGCCATGGAATCCGCGCCCAGGCCGCAGCCGAGATCGGCAACGTGCCGCACGCCCGCCTGGGCGAAGCGCTGGGCATGCCTGGCGGCCACGTTGAGCCGGGTGGCCTGCTCGAGGCCCGCCTGCGTGAACAGCATCTGGCGGGCGAACTCGCCAAACTTTCCTTCCGCCCTGGTCCGCAGCCGGGACTGGGTGAGTACTGCGGACACGAGGTCGGGGGAGTGCCCGGCCTTGCGGAGGCTTGAGTTGAGCGCAAAGGACTGGTCCTCGCGGTACGGACCCAGCGAGGCCAGCAGCTGCCATCCTTCTTCGGTGAGGAGCTGTGCGATCTGGTCCTGCGGTGCGTCAGACATGCAATCAAGCCTAGTGGAGTGCCCGCCGGCCGCTTGCCGATAGGGTGGTCTGAATGGAACCAAGCGCAACGCCCAGCCCCGATCAGCCTGACCGCAGCCGCACCGGCCCGGCCCGGTTTTCGCACCTGGCCCGGTACGCGCGCACCGCGCTGATCGCCGGCGCCGCTGTCGCCGTCGTCTGCCTCGTGCTCCTGGTGATCATCTTCCTGCTGGACTCCTTCAACGCCACCGTCTATTCGGTGGGCGGCAAGGACATCAACGACGCGACCGACGAGGCGCGCCAGATCCGGGAGCTGTACTCGGGGGCCCGCATCGGCGGCGTTGTCATCCTCATCGTCTCGGCGCTCACGGCCGCCGCCTCCGCCGTCATTCTCGTCCGCCAGCGCAAGAACGCGCCGGACGGCGACGACGACGGCGGCGAAGACGTGGGGTTCGACGCCCTCACCGACCGCTGACGGCAGCGCACCGGCTGTTCACCGCGGACGAAATTCTGGCACTCACCTTGACCGAGTGCTAACCACTTACATAGAGTCGTCATTAGCACTCTCCCTAGGAGGGTGCTAACACATGAAGAACTGCCAGCCTGGCTGCTGCCGGCACCGCGACGACGGTCTGCCGCCAAGGCGCAACAGTTTTACTGTCCATGAATTTGCTGACGAAAAGGAGAGGTCCGAGTGTCGGTCTCTATTAAGCCTCTTGAGGATCGTATTGTTGTCCGCCCGCTCGAAGCCGAGCAGACCACGGCTTCCGGCCTGGTCATCCCGGACTCCGCACAGGAAAAGCCGCAGGAAGGCGAAGTTGTTGCAGTTGGCCCCGGCCGCTTTGACGACAACGGCAACCGCGTTCCGGTCGACGTAGCCATCGGCGACGTCGTTATCTACTCCAAGTACGGCGGAACTGAAGTCAAGACCGGCGGCGAAGAGTACCTCGTGCTGTCTGCCCGCGACGTTCTGGCGATCGTCGTAAAGTAACTCTTTGGATCCCCGTGCCGCTGATCTGGTCTGACCGATCGGCAGCACGGGGTTTCTGTCTTGAAAGGACAAAACCATGGCAAAGCAGCTTGCGTTTAACGACGCTGCCCGCCGGTCGCTTGAAGCCGGCATCGACAAGCTCGCCAACACAGTCAAGGTGACGCTTGGTCCCCGCGGCCGCAACGTCGTGCTGGACAAGAAGTGGGGCGCCCCCACGATCACCAATGACGGCGTGACCATCGCCCGGGAAATCGAGCTGGATGACCCGTACGAAAACCTTGGCGCGCAGCTGGCCAAGGAAGTAGCCACCAAGACCAACGACGTCGCCGGCGACGGAACCACCACCGCCACCGTGCTGGCACAGGCCCTGGTCAAGGAAGGCCTGCGCAACGTTGCTGCCGGCGCCGCGCCGGGCCAGATCAAGCGCGGCATTGAGGTCGCGGTTGAAGCCGTTGCCGCACGCCTCCTCGAGAACGCCCGTCCTGTTGAAGGCACCCAGGTTGCCAGCGTGGCAGCCATCTCCGCCCAGAGCGACGAGATCGGCGAGCTCCTGGCCGAGGCATTCGGCAAGGTCGGCAAGGATGGTGTGATCACCATCGAGGAGTCCTCCACCACGCAGACCGAGCTGGTACTCACCGAGGGCATGCAGTTCGACAAGGGCTACCTGTCCCCGTACTTCGTCACCGACGCTGAACGCCAGGAAGCCGTCCTCGAGGACGCCCTCATCCTCATCAACCAGGGCAAGATCTCCGCCGTGCAGGAATTCCTGCCGCTGCTGGAAAAGGCGCTGGAGAGCTCCAAGCCGCTGTTCATCATTGCTGAGGACATCGACGGTGAGGCCCTCTCCACGCTGATCGTCAACCGCATCCGCGGCACCCTGAACGTCGTTGCCGTCAAGGCACCGGGCTTCGGTGACCGACGCAAGGCCATGCTGCAAGACATCGCCACGCTCACCGGTGCGCAGGTTGTCTCCCAGGAACTGGGCCTGAGCCTGGATTCCGTCGGCCTCGAGGTGCTGGGTACCGCCCGGCGCATCACGGTCACCAAGGACAACACCACCATCGTTGACGGTGCCGGCTCCGCCGAGGACGTTGCAGCACGCGTTGCCCAGCTGCGCGCCGAGCTGACCCGCACCGACTCCGACTGGGACCGGGAAAAGCTCCAGGAACGCCTGGCCAAGCTTTCCGGCGGCATCGGCGTGATCAAGGTCGGCGCAGCCACCGAGGTCGAGCTGAAGGAGAAGAAGCACCGCATCGAGGACGCAGTGTCCTCCACCCGCGCTGCCCTCGAAGAAGGCATCGTGGCGGGCGGCGGTTCCGCTCTCATCCACGCACTGAAGGCACTCGATGAGGACCCGTCTGTTACGGCCCTCCAGGGCGACGCAGCTGCAGCTGTGGGCATCGTCCGCCGCGCACTGGTCCAGCCGCTGCGCTGGATTGCCCAGAACGCCGGTTTCGACGGTTACGTCGTCACGGCCAAGGTTGCCGAGCTCGAGAACAACAACGGCTTCAACGCCAAGTCCGGCGAGTACGAGGACCTGATCGCGGCGGGCGTCATCGACCCCGTCAAGGTCACCCGTGCAGCCCTGCGCAACGCGGCTTCCATTGCCGCGCTGGTTCTCACCACCGAGACCCTCGTGGTGGAGAAGCCGGCCGACGAAGACCAGCACGCAGGCCACAGCCACTAGGCTGCAGCCCCGCGAACAGCGGTCCCGCTCACCGCGGTAGTGCCAAGAAAGGGCCGGTCCAGCAGCAGCTGGGCCGGCCCTTGTCGATGGCGAACATTGCACCATCGACAGCCCCTTTCGCCGACCTGGGGACGCGCTCGGACGGAAGCTTCACAGTCACGGTTCAGGAGAACCCAGCCCTAGTGCAGTCTTGCCCGGAGTTGTAGGCTCTGATCAATCGCGCCGGCCGGGGCGAATTGAGGAATCGATCACCACATCGGGACGCCGGCTGAGCCGGCCGATTTCCTACTGATTCTGCCTCCGACGGCGCGTCAATCGTCGCCGGGCTCAAGGATGCTCAGGGGCAGCCCCCGAACTGGCCAAACTCGTGAACGCTGCCCTCGACAAAGGCTGACGATCGGAACGTGCCTAGCGTTGCGACCGCAGGGCCTGGCGCCGCAGCCGTGCCGCCGTGCCGTCGGGCAGCCGCTTCGTGGCCAGGCGGTAGAAATAAAGGACGGCGACTGCGGCTGCCACGATGCCGCCCAGGTTTACCAGGAGCTGCAGGGCAGAGCCCGCCGCCTTGGGGAATTCACCGAGGACGAGGGCGACGGCAACATACCCTGCGGCCGGGACCGTTGTGACTGAAATGAAGACGCCGACTAAGGCGGCTGAACGCCGGCTGATCACCGACAGCATTCCGGCCGCGCCCGCAAGTACTGCCACGATCAGGGAGAACGGCCCCGGATGATAGATGAACTCGGCGGCCGAAGCGTTGTCCAGAGCATCCCGGGAAAACAGCCCGAAAGGCAGGGCCAGCCACGTGACCAGAGCCGTGGTGAGCATGGCCGCCGGGAACCCGACGGCCAGGGCAAGGGCAGCCCGCCGGCCCAGCCGCCACTTGCGCCGGACCAGTGCAACGGCCAGGGCGGCAAGCGGGCCGAACTCCGGCCCCACGGCCATAGCGCCCACAATCGCGATGGTGGAGTCCGTCACAATACCAATCGCCGCGAGCAGCGTGGCCAGCACCAGAAACGCAAGATAGCTCCAGCTGAGCCGGGAGTCTTCGCCGGTCTGCCTGGCGACTTCGTCCCAGACCACGGAATCGGCGCCTTCGCCGGGGGCGGTTTCCTCGGCCTTGTCTGCCCGGTCCGAAAGGACCAGTTCCGGGGTTGAAACAGCGATGGACCCTGCTTCCTGGACATTCAAGGCCTGGAGTTTCTCCATCAGCTCCTCGACCGCCTCCCTTGCAATCTGGACCACGATGACATCCCCGGGCGGGAGCAAGGAGGCGCCGCGGTGCAGGGCAACTTCAGCCGCACCGGGCTGCTGCCTGCAACTGTCGGCCACGAGCTTAGACAGCCCGGCCGGCACGCAAACACGCATCTGTACGATCACCGCGCACTCCTTTCGCCTGCTGCAAGACTAGCCACGCCGGGGCCGTCGTTTGGCCCAGAAGATCACGAAACGGTAACATGGATGTTTTGTGCCGCGGCTTTGAGGGGTTGTTTGTGTCAGTAGCGAGAACGACGGACCAGCAGGGCCAGGATTCGGGCCAGCTGCCGAGGGCTGCCCAGGTCAAGGCAAAACCGGGCTACCGCCCCGAGGTCCAGGGGCTCCGAGCCCTCGCCGTGCTCATGGTGGTCACCTACCATGTCTGGCTTGGACGTGTCTCCGGCGGCGTGGACATCTTCCTGCTGATCTCCGCCTTCCTGCTCACGCTGTCCTTCGTGCGAAAAGTGGAAAGCGGCAAACCGCTGCGGCTGGTGAGCCACTGGCTGCACCTCTTTAAGCGTTTGATTCCCGCCGCCGTCGTGGTGATCCTCGGCGTCCTTGCGGGCACCTGGCTGGTCATCCCGCAGAGCCGCTGGCCCGACGTCCTCAATGAAGCCTGGGCGTCCCTGCTGTACCGGCAGAACTGGCTGCTGGCGGATACCGCGGTGGACTACTACGCCCAGAACCACGCAGGCGCCAGCCCGCTGCAGCACTTCTGGTCCCTGTCCATCCAGGGCCAGGTGTTCATCCTGTGGCCGCTCATCTTCGCCGCCTCCGCCCTCGTGTGGCGGCTCCTCCGGAGCCGGCGGAACGTCAGCTACCGGCTCGTCGTGCTGGTGGCTTTCACCGGCATCTTCATTGCCTCCCTCATCTTCTCGATCGACCAGACAGCCACAAACCAGGCCTACGCCTACTTCGACACGAGGACCAGGCTCTGGGAGTTCGCGCTGGGCTCCCTGCTGGCTCTGTCCCTGCCCTACCTGAAGCCCGGAAAGATCCTCCGCGTCGTGCTTGGCTGGGGCGGTCTCGTGGGGATGATCTCCTGCGGCCTGATCCTGACGGTGGACAGGTCCTTTCCGGGCTTCATCGCGCTGTGGCCCACCCTGTCCGCCGCTGCCATCATCGTGGCCGGCCAGAGCGGCAGCCGGTTTGGCGTGGACCGGGTCCTGAGCTCAAAGCCCCTCGTTGCCCTCGGGGACAACTCCTACGCCCTGTACCTCTGGCACTGGCCCGTCCTGGTCCTTGCCCTGGCCGGCACCGGCATCGAAAAGCCCAACCTCGTCCAGGGCCTCGCCATCGTCGGCGCCTCCGTTGTGCTGGCTGTGCTGACCACCCATTTCGTGGAAAAGCCGCTGCGGGAATGGCACTGGCCGCAACTGCGGGCTTGGCGCACCGCCGTCGTCATCGTTGCCTGCGGTGCCCTGCTGGCCGGACCGGTGGCCCTCTGGCAGACGAGGCTGACGGCGGACGAGGCGGCCGCCGCCGCCCAGCCCCGCGAACTGACCCCCGGCGCTGCGGCGCTGGCACCGGAAAACGCCGGCAAGCCCACGCCGGAAGCCACCGTCATTCCGGCGCCCGCGGCCATGAAGAACGAATGGGCGGACATCGACGGCCTGTGCACGGACCAGAATGTCCCCAGCGATCCGCTGCTGGCGGGATGCCTGCAGAACAGCAGGCCGGACGTGGTGAAGAAACGGATCGTCGTGCTGGGTGATTCGCACGCCCAGCAGTACATGGCCGCGCTGGGACCCATCGCCAAGGAGCACGGCTGGGAGGTCGTTACCCTCCTGAAAGGCAACTGCCGCTTCGGAGCCGAAACGCCCGACCGTGACGCCGAGTGCAACGCCTTCAACAAGGCCAGCGCTGCCTACGTGATGGAACACAAGCCGGATGCCGTGTTCACCGTGGCCTCCCTGACCCACAAGGAAGCGCCCTTCGAAACCGAGGTGCCGGGATACCTGGCCGGCATCAAGCCTTTCACGGACGCCGGCATGGACGTGGTGGGCATCCGCGACAACCCCCGCTTCGCCGTCAACATGCCCGAATGCGTGCAGAAATACGGTGCCGAGGCGCCCGAGTGCAACGCCCCGCTGGGCGAGTCGCTCGCCGCGTCATCGCCGCTGGACGCCTACCGCGGCAAGGTGAAGGGCCTGCACCTGATGGACATGAGCGACTTCATCTGCGCCGACGGCATCTGCCCGGCCGTCGTCGGCAACGTGTACGTTTACAAGGACGACAACCACCTCACTAAAACGTACGTGCAGTCCATGATTCCCATGTTTGAGAAGCGGCTGCTCGCCACCACCGGCTGGAGATAGCGGCACTGTCGCACCGGCGGCCGCCGCCGCCGAGTGCCATTGCTCACAATGCCGTCCCGGAATATGGGGATCGCCGCCGAGGTTCTAGAATTTATTCAACACTTCTGCACAGGCCAGTCCCGTAATGACGGGCTGGTCATTAGCTGCAACCCCTACCCGTGAACCCATAACCAAGGTAAGAGGCGCACTCATGACCCAGCCCGAACACAACCCCTTCGGCTTCATCGGCCTGACGTATGACGACGTCCTGCTGCTTCCCGGCCACACGGACGTCATCCCGTCCGACGCCGACACCTCCTCCCGGATCTCCAAGCGGATCACGGTCCAGACCCCGCTGCTGTCCGCCGCGATGGACACCGTCACGGAATCCCGGATGGCCATCGCCATGGCACGCCAGGGCGGCCTCGGCGTGGTGCACCGCAACCTCTCCATCGATGACCAGGCCGACCAGGTGGACCGCGTGAAGCGCAGCGAGTCCGGGATGATCACCAACCCGCTGACCATCCGCCCCGAGGCCACGCTGCAGGAACTCGACGAGCTGTGTGCCCAGTACCGGGTTTCCGGGCTTCCGGTGGTCGACGACGGCAACCGCCTCCTCGGCATTGTCACCAACCGCGACACCCGCTTCGTGCCGGAATCGGACTTCCCGATCCGTCTGGTCAGCGACGTCATGACCAAGATGCCGCTGGTTACCGGCCACGTCGGAATCAGCCGCGACGAGGCCTCGCACAAGCTGGCCACCAACAAGATCGAGAAGCTGCCGCTCGTGGACGAGCAGGGCAGGCTCAAGGGGCTCATCACCACCAAGGACTTCACCAAGGCCGAGCAGTACCCGCTCGCCACGAAGGACGACGAAGGCCGGCTGCGCGTCGGCGCCGCCATCGGCTTCTTCGGTGACGGCTGGGAACGCGCCATGAAGCTCGTGGACGCGGGCGTGGACGCCCTCTTCGTGGACACCGCCAACGGGCACTCGCAGGGCGTGCTGGACATGATCCGCCGCCTGAAGTCGGACCCCGTGGCCGCGCACGTGGACATCATTGGCGGCCAGGCGGCCACCCGTGAAGGCGCGCAGGCCCTCATCGACGCCGGCGCAGACGGCATCAAGGTGGGCGTGGGCCCGGGCTCCATCTGCACCACCCGCGTGGTGGCCGGCGTGGGCGTTCCGCAGATCACCGCCATCTACGAGTCCGCCAAGGCAGCCATTCCGGCCGGCGTTCCGCTGATCGCCGACGGCGGCCTCCAGTACTCGGGCGACATCGGCAAGGCGCTGGTCGCCGGCGCCGACACGGTGATGCTCGGCTCGCTGCTTGCCGGCTGCGACGAGTCCCCGGGCGAGCTGATCTTCGTCAACGGCAAGCAGTTTAAGAGCTACCGCGGCATGGGCTCCCTGGGCGCCATGCAGTCGCGCGGTAAGAACACGTCCTATTCCAAGGACCGCTACTTCCAGGCCGACGTTTCCGGTGACGACAAGCTCATCCCGGAGGGCATCGAAGGCCGCGTGGCCTACCGCGGCCCGCTGGCTTCGGTGGCCTACCAGCTTGTGGGCGGCCTCCGCCAGACCATGTTCTACGTGGGCTCCCCGACCATTCCCGAGCTGAAGTCCCGCGGCAAGTTCGTGCGGATCACCCCGGCCGGCCTGAAGGAATCCCACCCGCACGACATCCAGATGACGGTCGAGGCGCCCAACTACGGTTCCCGCTAACCTACAGCCGCCGGTTGGGCCCCCAGCTCAACCGGCGGAGCCCTGCCGGACTAGGCTGAAGCTATGTCCGAGTTCCTCCCCGCCCGCCAGCCCCGGCGCAAGCTCGCGCTGAGGCCCTATGCCCGCGCCGTGGCGCAGGTGCTGCGGGTCAGTTTCCGGGCCTCGCCGGCGGCCGTGGTCATGAAGGTCGCGGGCTCGCTGATCTCGGCGCTGCTGCCCCTCGTCACCACCTACTTCGCGGCATTGACCACCACGGCATTGGCGGCGGCCTACTCCGGGGATACCGCGGCCGGCCAGCAGGCGATCGTCTACGTCATTGTCACCGCCGCCCTGGGACTCTTCTGGGGCGGCTTCAGCAGCGTGGACCGCTACATCCAGCAGCTCATGAGCTTCAAGGTGGGCGCCATCGTGGGTGACCTCATGTACGAGCGGTTCCTCGCCCTGGAATTCTGGCGGTACGACGATAAAGAAACGGTGGACCTCTACGACCGGGCCAAGAGGTTCTCCGATTCTTATGCCAGGGTGCTGGACCGGATTGCCGCAATCTTCACGCAGCTGGTCTCCGTGCTCCTGGCCATTGGTGCCCTCCTGCTGGTCAGCTGGTGGATCGCCGTGATCGTCCTGGTCGCCATCGTGCCCAGCGTGTACCTGCAGTTCAAACTCTCCCGTGAACAGATTGCGCACTGGAATACCCAGGTGGACTCCCGCCGGCAGCGCCGGATGATCGAGACCAACCTCCTGCGCCCGCAGCACATCGCCGAAATGCGCCTGTACGGGATTGTGGGCTACCTCATGGGCCTCCGCTCGCGTCTGCGCGACGCGGACGAGCGCCGCAGGCTCGACTTCCAGAAGCGCTACATCCCCAAGCAGCTCGCAGCGGACGCCCTGCAGTACGGTGCGGAAGTTGTGTCCCTGATCTGGGTGGTGGGCCAGATCATCGCGCGCGCCCAGCCCGTGGGCCAGTTCCTGTATGTGCAGCAGATCGTCAGCCGTGCGCTGTCCACCGCCAACAACCTCGTGTCCTCCCTGAGCTCCATCGACGAGGACCTCGCCAACCTCAAGGACTACGAACTGTTCATGGCGCTGCCGGTGCACTCCGACCATTCGCCGCCGGTGCTGTCCGCACCGAAAATGGTTGAACTGCGCGATATCCGGTTCACCTACACCGGAAGCGACCTCGAAGTTATCAAGGGCATCTCGATGACCATCCGGGAGGGGCAGCACGTGGCCATCGTGGGGGAGAACGGCGCGGGCAAGTCCACCCTGATCCGCATCCTCGCCGGACTCTACCGCCCCGATTCGGGGCAGGTACTGCTCGACGGCGTCGACCTCGCCGCGGTCGACGTCACCTCCTGGCACCGCCATCTGGCAGTGCTCAGCCAGGAATTCCTGAAATACGAGTTCGCCACGGCGGCGGAAAACATCTTCTTCGGAGACGTCGATTCGGCCCGCGACGACCGCAGGATCAGCCGGGCTGCGGGGGACGCCGAAGCGCTGGACTTCATCAACCGGCTTCCCAACGGCCTGGACAACCACGTCAGCAACTGGATGGAGGATCCGCGGGGACGGAAGGGCAGCGGCCTCTCCGGCGGCCAGTGGCAGCGGCTGGCCATGGCCCGGAACTTCTACCGGAACGCATCCTTCATGGTGATGGACGAGCCCACGTCGGCCATCGACGCCCTTGCCGAACACCGCATCTTCACCCGGCTCTTCGCCGACCGCAGCAGCACCATCATCGCCATCAGCCACCGGCTGGCCACCATAGAGAAGGCGGACGTCGTCTACATGCTGGAGGACGGCCGGATCGTGGAACAGGGAACCCACAAGGAGCTCGTGGCCCTGCGCGGCCGCTACTTCAGGATGTTCGAGTCCCAGCTGAGCGTAGATGAAGGAGTCTGACGGCGGCTTATGGTCCGGAATTCGCCCCGGACCGGTGTCATCCGTCACTACCTGCAGGGTCAAGTAAAGTGGTCACGTGACTTACGAGATTGAGATTGGCCGTGGCAAGCGTGGGCGTCGTGCCTACTCCCTGGATGACATCGCGATCGTCCCCAACCGTCGCACGCGTGACCCCAAGGACGTTTCCGTCTCGTGGCAGATCGATGCCTACCAGTTCGACATGCCGGTCATCGCGGCGCCGATGGACTCCGCCATGTCGCCGGCGACAGCTATCTCGCTGGGGCGGCTCGGCGGTCTCGGCGTCCTTGACCTGGAAGGCCTCTGGACCCGTTATGAGGACCCCCAGTCGGTCCTGGACCAGATCGCCGCCCTCGAAGACGAAACCAACAGCCCCGCCGTCACCCGCAGGATGCAGGAGCTCTACCAGGCACCCATTCAGCCCGAGCTGATCACCTCCCGGCTGGCCGAAATCCGGGCAGCCGGCGTCACAGTGGCCGGCTCCCTGACGCCCCAGCGCACGCAGGAACACTACAAAACCGTGGTGGCTGCCGGCGTCGACATTTTTATCATCCGCGGAACGACCGTGTCCGCCGAGCATGTCTCAAAAGACCACGAGCCGCTGAACCTCAAGCAGTTCATCTATGAACTTGACGTGCCGGTGATCGTGGGCGGCGCTGCCGGCTACACCCCCGCACTGCACTTGATGCGGACAGGCGCTGCCGGCGTCCTGGTCGGGTTTGGCGGCGGGGCCACCACCACCACGCGCCGCGCGCTGGGCATCCATTCGCCCATGGCGTCCGCCATTTCCGACGTCGCCGCCGCCCGCCGGGACTACATGGACGAGTCCGGCGGACGGTACGCCCATGTCATTGCCGACGGCGGCATGGGCGCCTCGGGCGACATCGTGAAGGCGATCGCCATGGGCGCTGACGCCGTCATGCTTGGCAGTGCGCTGGCCCGGGCGGAAGAGGCACCGGGCAAAGGCTGGCACTGGGGCCAGGAGGCCCACCACCTGGAGTCCCCCCGCGGCGACAGGGTCAACGTCGGCACGGTGGGACCGCTCGAGGAGGTCCTCTTCGGGCCGGGCCACCACACCAACGGCACCTCCAACCTGATCGGCGCACTGCGCCGCTCCATGGCCACCACCGGCTATTCGGACCTTAAGGAGTTCCAGCGGGTCGACGTCGTGGTGTCGCCGTACGCCGGCAACTGACGCTTCCGCCTTGCTCCGGTACCCTGCCCATCGGCAGAGGTAAGAAGTACTCTTTGAACTACGACGTTCGATGAGGATGGAGGCGTATCATGATCAGTTTTGCTGGTGGTTCGGCCGTGCCCAAGGGCGCCCTGGGACCGGAGGCGAGGGAAGCCTCCCTCGCCGCGCTCAAGGCCACCACGGAGCCGGGCAAGGAGCTTGACATCCTCATCGTCGGCGGCGGAATCGTGGGCTGTGGTGCTGCGCTCGACGCCATCACCAGGGGCCTGAGCGTCGGCATCGTGGAAGCAAGCGACTGGGCGGCCGGCACCTCTTCCCGTTCCTCCAAGCTCATCCACGGCGGACTCCGCTACCTGGAGATGCTGGACTTCGGGCTGGTCAAGGAGGCGCTGCAGGAACGCGGCCTGCTTCTCTCGGAGCTGGCGCCGCACCTCGCGCGGCCGGTCCCGTTTCTCTATCCGCTGCACAAGCCGTTTTTTGAGCGGCCCTACATCGGGGCGGGCATCGCGCTGTACGACCTCATGTCCATCTCCGGCGGGCACAAGCGCGGGGTTCCGTTCCATAAGCACCTGACGCGGCGCGGCACTCTGCGGGCGGCGCCCAGCCTGAAGGACGATGCCTTCGTTGGATCCATCCGCTACTACGACGGGCAGGTGGACGATGCCAAGTACGTGGCCAACCTCGTCCGTACCGCCGCCCACTACGGGGCCCACGCCGTCAACCAGATGGCGGTGGTGGATTTCCTCCGGGAGGGGGAACGCGTGGTGGGTGCCAAGGTGGTCAACCACGAGGACGGGTCCACCTTCAAAATCAGGGCCAAGCAGGTCATCAATGCCACCGGGGTCTGGACGGACGAGACACAGGCCATGGTCACGGACCGCGGCCAGCTCAAGGTCCGCGCCTCCAAAGGCATCCACCTCGTGGTGCCCAGGGACCGGTTCCAGTCAACCGTCGGCCTGATTTTGCGGACCGAGAAGTCCGTACTGTTCGTCATTCCCTGGGGCCGGCACTGGATCATTGGAACCACTGACACCGACTGGCACCTGGACAAGGCCCATCCGGCGGCATCCAGCAAGGACATCGACTACCTGCTGGAACACGTGAACAAGGTCCTCAAGAGGCCCCTTACCCGGGAGGACGTCGAGGGCGTGTACGCCGGTCTCCGCCCGCTGCTGGCGGGGGAGAATGACTCTACCGCCAAGCTGTCCCGTGAGCACGTGGTGGCCCATCCGGTGCCTGGGCTCGTCGTGGTGGCCGGGGGCAAGTGGACCACGTACCGGGTCATGGCCAAGGACGCCGTGGACGAAGCCACCAGGAGCATGGACGAACGCGTGCCCCCAAGCTGCACGGAAACAATCCCGCTCCTGGGCGCCAGCGGATTCAAAGCGGCCTGGAACCGCCGCAACCGGACGGCGGAGGAGAGCGGCGTGCACGTGGCCCGAGTGGAGCACCTGCTCAACCGCTACGGGTCCATGACGTCCGAAGTGCTGGCCCTTATCCGCGAGAACCCTGAGCTTGCAGAGCCCCTGCCCGGGGCAGACGACTACCTGCAGGCCGAGGCCGTCTACGCGGCAACCCACGAAGGCGCCCGTCACGTGCACGACGTCCTGACCCGTCGAACCCGCATTTCCATTGAATCGTGGGACCGCGGTGTGTCGGCCGTACCTGTAGTCGCTAAGCTTATGGGAGAAATTCTTGGCTGGAGCGATGCGCAGCGGGAAAGCGAAATCAAGCATTACCTGGCGCGGGTGGAGGCCGAAAGGCTCAGTCAGCAGCAGCCGGACGACGAGTCCGCAGACGCTGCTCGCCTGGGCGTGGAGGACATCGTCCCGCTGCGCTGAGATCGCAATCCGCCGCGGAAGAGGCGCTCGGCCTCACTGAAGGGACACCACTTTGGCGGAACCACTGGACCGTTACGATGCGGAGCTCACCACACCGGAAATGGTGATTCTGGAGATGGACGCAACGGACAAACTGGATGCATCGACGCAGCTTGCCCGCAAGCTGTACGACGCCGGCCGCATCTCCGACCTCGACGGGTTCCTGAAGCACGTCAACGCGCGGGAGCACCAGCTGGCCACCGGGTTGCCCGGGGGAGTGGGACTGCCTCACGCCCGCAGCGAATTTGTGTCACGGACCTCCATCGCCGTGGGCATCACCAAGTACGGGAAAGCCCTCGACTTCGGCGCTGCCGACGGCCCGGCAACCGTGGTGCTCCTGATCGCCACTCCCGCGAGCTCCTTCTCAGACCACCTCGAGGTGCTGGCCACCCTCGCCAGGTCCTTGTCCAAGGAATCCTTCCGTGAGTCCCTGCGCCGGGCGTATGACGCCGAAGTGATCGCGGAACTGATCAACTCGAGCCTGGTCTTCTTCGACCACTGAAAACCTGTGGAACCACCAGCCGTTTCGTTGTTCTACACGCGGACGAAGTACGGTTAAGGGGTGTGGAAAACAGCCCTCAAGCCCCGGTGGATCGCAGGCCTCGTTTTTGCGATCGTCCTTTCCGGTGTGTTTGTGCTGCTCAGCCAGTGGCAGTTCGGCAGGTCCACGACGCCCGAGGTGCCGGTCAATCCGACCACCGAGGAAGTCAAGGACCTCACCGGCACGCTGAAACCCGGCGAATTCTTCCGCGGTTCGGTGGCCGACCAGATGGTCACCGCCACCGGCACCTATGATCCCGCCAAGCAGGTCCTCGTTCCGGGCCGACTTAAGGGCGGCAAGACCGGATACTGGGTGGTTGCGGCCTTCGCCGTCACCGACGCCCCGGTGCTCAAGGGCACTGCAGCGTCCCCGAAAACCTGGATACCGGTGGCGCGCGGATGGATTGCCGATCCCGCGGAAGCGGGCGCCCCGCCGTCGGGCACCATCCGGCTGACCGGGCGGCTCCTGCCGTCCGAGGCGCCGGTGCCCAATATTGCCCCCGCACCGGGTCAGGCCTCCGCGGTGTCGGTCGCAGAACTGATCAACATCTGGAACGTCAGCAGCTACCCGGCTTTCGTTTCCGCCACTGCCGAGCTTTCCGGAACGTCCGACGTCGGTGCTGCCGCCGCCGCCGGCGGCCTCGAGCCGCTCAGCATCGGCGCCCAGCCCCCGCCGGCAAAGATCAATTGGCTCAATCTTTTTTATTCCGTGGAATGGATTGTCTTCGCCGGTTTCGCCCTCTTCATCTGGTGGCGGCTGGTCAAGGACGACCACCAGCGGCGCCTTGAGGACGAGCTTGATGACCAGCACGAACAGTCCCAAGGCGGACAGACCCATCACGACCAGACCCAACAAAAGGTACAGCCATGATTGAACCCAAGCCTGCCATCCAGCCGCAGCCATCGAATTCAGCGGGCGCGGGGGCGAAGAAGCGACGTTTCGGCGGCACGCAGGCGCAGATCCGTTCTGCCCTGAAGTTCTACAAGGTCATGGCCTACCTCACCGGTGCCATGCTGCTGCTGCTCTGCTCGGAACTGGTGGCCCGCTACGCCTTCGGCCAGTACCTGTTCGCGGGCGGAACGGACGCAGTGACCGGCGAGCCGTTCGCGTTCGGGTTTGCGGACGCGGAGCCCAAGGGTGTGCTCGGCGGCGTCAACGTATCGGTGACGGTGCTGATTGTTCACGGCTGGATGTACGTGGTGTACCTCATGTCCAACTTCCGGCTCTGGACGCTCATGCGCTGGCCGTTCGCCAAGATGGTCCTGCTGGCGCTCGGCGGGGTGGTCCCTTTCCTGTCCTTCATCGTGGAGAAGAAGTTCCACGCCGAGGTGGAGGCCGAACTCGCCGCCAACCCGGAGGCGGCAAGCCGCTACTAGGCTGCCGTTGACGTTTCGTGCGTCACAGCAGGGCCCCTCAAGGTGCGTGCGGGTGACCGTGCAAAGTAGTCTAGGACGGTGACTACTCCCACTGCATCCCAGACTTCCCAGAAGCCGGTGCTGGTTGTTGACTACGGTGCCCAGTACGCGCAGCTGATTGCCCGCCGCGTCCGGGAAGCGAATGTGTATTCGGAAGTGGTTCCGCATACCTACACCACCGAGCAGCTCCTGGCCAAGAACCCCGCCGCCATCATCCTTTCCGGCGGGCCTTCCAGCGTCTACGCCGACGGCGCGCCGAGTGTCGGCGCCGACCTCTTCGAGGCAGGCGTCCCGGTCTTCGGCATCTGCTACGGATTCCAGGCGATGGCCAACGCGCTGGGCGGGAAGGTCGACAAGACCGGTCTGCGCGAGTACGGCTCCACCCAGACCACTATCCTTGGCGAGGGCCGCTCCGTGCTCGAGGGCATGCCGCAGCACCAGAACACGTGGATGAGCCACGGCGACTCTGTGCACGAGGCACCGGAAGGCTTCGAAGTGCTGGCCACCACCGCCGGCGCCGAGGTTGCAGCCTTCGCGAACGAGGAAAAGTGCCTGTACGGCGTGCAGTGGCACCCGGAGGTCAAGCACTCCGCCTACGGCCAGCAGGTCCTCGAGAACTTCCTGTTCAAGGGCGCCAAGCTGGAACCGAACTGGACCACGGGCAACATCCTCGAGGAACAGGTGGACCGGATCCGCAAGCAGATCGGCGACGCTCGGGTCATCTGCGGCCTCTCCGGTGGCGTGGACTCGGCAGTCGCCGCCGCCCTCGTCCAGCGCGCCGTCGGCGACCAGCTGACCTGCGTGTTCGTGGACCACGGACTGCTGCGCGAAGGCGAAGCCGAACAGGTGGAACGCGACTTCGTGGCCGCCACCGGCGTCAAGCTCTACGTGGCCAACGAGCAGGAGCGCTTCCAGTCGGCCCTGGCCGGCGTCAGCGATCCGGAGACCAAGCGCAAGATCATCGGCCGCGAATTCATCCGCGCGTTCGAAGAAGCCGAGCTTGCCATCATCGCCGAAGCTGCCGCGCACGGCGAAAAGATCAAGTTCCTCGTGCAGGGAACCCTGTACCCGGACGTCGTCGAATCCGGTGGCGGCGAGGGTGCTGCGAACATCAAGAGCCACCACAACGTGGGCGGGCTGCCTGAGGACCTGCAGTTCGAGCTGGTCGAGCCGCTGCGCGCCCTGTTCAAGGACGAGGTCCGCGCCGTTGGTGCACAGCTGGGCCTGCCGCAGGAAATCGTGGGCCGCCAGCCCTTCCCCGGCCCCGGCCTCGGGATCCGGATCGTCGGCGAGGTCACCAAGGAACGCCTCGACCTGCTGCGCAAGGCGGACGCCATTGCCCGCGCCGAGCTGACCGCTGCCGGCCTCGACAACGACGTCTGGCAGATGCCCGTCGTGCTGCTCGCCGACGTCCGCAGCGTGGGAGTGCAGGGCGACGGCCGGACCTACGGGCACCCCATCGTGCTGCGTCCCGTCTCCTCCGAGGACGCCATGACGGCCGACTGGTCACGCCTGCCGTACGATCTGCTCGCCCGGATTTCGAACCGGATCACGAACGAAGTCGACGGCGTCAACCGGGTAGTGCTGGACGTCACCAGCAAGCCGCCGGGAACCATCGAGTGGGAATAGCGTTTTGAGTGGCCGGTCTCCGCGAGGAGGCCGGCCATTTGGCTTTCTGCCAAGCGTGGTTTGGGACTGCCGTTTATCCCGTGCAACCGGCGCAAGGTGAAATGCGCCGCAACTTAGCCCGTTCCAGTGTTGCGGTCTCTCACCAGCGGCCGTTTCCGGCTACGCTCGAAAGTATGCCCGTATGGTCCAAGGCGTCACGTGCAAGCGCAGAAAAGAAGGCAGTAGTGTCAGTTGGTCAGGTCGACTCAGAGGGTTCGGAGGAGCTCAGGAAGTGGCTGTCCGGGCTTAAGCCCGTCACCGGAGCGGACACCATGCTGCGCTTCACCAAAACGCCTGAAGGTTCCATAGACCTGACGCATGCCCACCCATCCGGCCTTGCCCAGCTCATGGCCGGACGCCGCACCAGGCTGTCCACGCTGATCCGCGACCACCAGCAGTATGTTGTGGCTGCCCGCGCCTCCCGGAACCTTCGCTCCAAGATTTTCGAGCTGGCCAACGACCGCGGCATCGAAGCCGGTTACCTGTCCGCCGGGACCGTGGTGTGGACATCCGCCGTCGGGGGCAAGCCCCAGCGGGTATCGGCGCCGGTCATGCTGACCGCCATCTCCCTCACCATCAGGCCCGGGGAAGACGACTACGAGCTTCAGCTCACGGAACAGGCCCGCATCAATCCGGCACTGATCCGCCACCTGAAGACCATCCACGGCATCGTTTTCGACGTCAACGCCGTCACCAGGATGGCCTACAGCACCGCACGCTTCGACCCGCAGCCCGTGCTGGACAGACTCAGCACCCTCGTCAAACCCATCCACGGCGCCGAGGTGGAGCACAACCTGCTCGTTTCGACGTTCGCGGACCTTGCGGGCAACCTCGACGACCCCTGGATCAACCAGCAAAACGCCCTCGTGGCCGCCCTGTCCCGTGCCGCGGCCGGGGAAGCCGGTGACCTACCGGTGCTGCAGCCCGGACGCTTCCCGAGCGTGGACGAACGTGATCCAGCCAGCGAACTGCTCCTGCTCGACGCCGACGCGGACCAGCAGTATGTGATCGACGCCGTGCGGGCAGGGGACTCGCTCCTGGTCAGCAGCCCGCCCGGCACCGGACAGACCCAGACGGCGATCAATACCGTTGGTGCGCTGGTGGACGAAGGCAAGACTGTCCTCGTGGTGGGGGACCGGCGCGCCAGCCTCAATGAAGTGGCTGCCCGCTTCGAGGGCCTGGGGCTGGAGTCCATCCTGTTCCAGCTGTCCGGCAGTGCGACGCCCCAGCAGCTCAAGGGGCAGCTGGTCAGGGCAATCGTGCGGAACGAAAAATCAGCCGAGCCGCGGCTGGGCAGCCTGCACAAGACACTCATCGAGCACCGGCACGCCCTGATGGACCACGTGGCGTCGCTGCACAACGTCCGTAAGCGATGGGGCTGCTCGCCCTACCAAGCAATGCAGTCGCTGGCGGAACTGACCTCAATCCAGCCCGCCCCGGCCACCACCGTGCGGCTGAAGCGCAGCGTGCTGGACAACATCCGGGACCGGGAAGAACTCGCGGGCCGGCTGAAGCGCGCTGCGGAACTCGGGAGCTTCAGCAGCGCTTCCACGTCCAGCCCGTGGCACGGCGCCCGCCTCGTGACGCGCAAGGAGACAGAAGAAGCGCAGGAGCTCGCGCGCTCGGTGGAGAAAAAGCTGCCGGTGCTGCACAGCCGCATGAAGGACGTCGCGGACCATGCCGAGATCCGGCTCGGTGCGAACTTTGCGGAGTGGGGTGCCCAGCTCCGGTTGCTGGTGGCAGTCCGGGAGAGCCTGGATAAGTTCACCCCGGACATTTTCGACCGGCCGGTCCACGACCTGATCTCCGCGACCGCGTCGTCGGCCTGGCGGCGTGAGCACGGCATCGACATGCCGTCCATGCAGCGGTCGCGCCTGCGCCGCGTAGCGAAGGAATACGTCCGCCCGGGCGTGCACATCGCCGACCTTCACAGTTCGTTGGCGCTGGTCCAGGAGCAGCGTGCCCTGTGGTCGGACTATGCCACCACGCAGCGGCATCCGGCGGTTCCATCCGGCCTCGCCGAGATCAGCATCATGTACCGCGGGCTCACCCGCGAACTGAAGATGCTCGGAGACGCGCTGCGGCATACGGCGGCCGGTGGAGCACTCGAAAAAACGGCCTACCCGGAACTGATGGAACGGCTGGAGCGGCTGGTGGCGGACACCCAGACCCTCCAGACGTTGCCTGAACGCACACTCCTCATCGAGAACATGCGCGAGCACGGCCTCGGCGAACTGCTTGCCGACCTCTCGGAGCGGGAGGTCCCGGCGGAGTCCGTCGCGGCGGAGCTTGACCTGGCCTGGTGGCAGTCCGCGCTCGAAGCAATGATCAGCGGCGACGACTACCTCGCCATGTCCGACGGCGACGCCCTGCGCCAGCTCGAAGCCGAGTACAGACTTGCCGACAACGCCCACATCGCCAGCGGTGCCGGGCGGCTGCGGTGGCAGCTCGCCGAGCGCTGGAGCGCCGGCATCGCGGAGAACCCGCGCCAGGCGGACCTCCTCCGGAGCCTCCTCAAGGACGGGCGGGTCACTCTTGCGGCGCTCACGGCCCAGGCTCCCGCGCTGGTTCCCATGCTGGTACCTGTCTGGTCGGTCAGCCCGTACCTCATGACCGGTCTCCTGCCGGCCGAGCAGAAATTTGACGCCGTGGTGATTCTCGACGCCGAAGCGACCTCGCTCCAGGCGGTCCTGCCCGCCGTGGCCCGGGCCAAGCAGGTTATTGCCTTTGGCGACGACAAGATTGCGAGCCCCCGTTCCTTCACGGTGGCGGTGGAGCGGCTCGCTGCCGGGGAACCCACGCACCAGAGTGTGGGGAGCGCCTTCAGCGCCCTTGCCGAGGTCTTGCCGATGTGGCGGCTGCGGTCCGTCTACCGCGCGGTGGACGAGGACCTCGTCCTGCAGCTCAGCAAGGGTTTTTACGACGGCGGCCTCCGCCGGCTGCCCGAAGGCCAGTCCGCGACTGGGCTGGACCGTGCCCTGCTGGTGGAGTACCTGCCCGACGGCACGGGACTGCCGAGCGCGGACCACGAGGGCGTGGAGTCGGTAGTGGCCGAAGTGAACAGGGTGGTGGAGCTGGTGTTCGAACACGCCCGCTTCCGTCCGCGCACGTCCCTTGCAGTCGTCACCGCCAGCTTGCGTCACGCCGCGAGGATCGGCGAGGCGATCCGAACGCAACTGCCCAACTATCCGATGCTCGCCGAATTCTTCACCGCGGGCGAGGAATCGTTCCGCGTCGTGGATCTGGAGCGTGCCCAGGGTCTGGTCCGCGACCATGTGATTTTCTCCCCCGGCTATGGCCGGACGCCCCACGGCCGGGCACTCCATAACTTTGGTCCGCTCTCTGCCGAGGGCGGCCGTGCCAAGTTTGCCCTGGCAATGACCCGCGCCCGCCAGTCCCTGCATGTCCTGACATGCTTCAAGCCGGAAGACCTTGACCGGACCCGGCTGGCACACGGAGCGGTGGACCTCTATGAGTTGCTTGACCGTGAAATCGCCGGCAACACCGACCTCGGGACTCCGGCTTCCCGTGCCGCGGCCAGCGAGCAGGCGCTCGGGGCCGATCCGCTCGTGGCCGACCTGGGCGACCGGCTCCGGGCACGCGGGGCCCGCGTCTGGCACCAGTACGACGGCGTCATCGACGTCGTGGCCGCTGCCGACCCCCTGAGCACAATGGGCCAGGACGAGGCCGAGATTCCGCGCCCGGTAGCCATCGAGTCTGACGGCACCGAGCAGTACCGGCAGATGACGGTCCGTGAACGCAGCAGGCTGCGCCCGCAGCTTCTGGAGCGCCTCGGCTGGCGGTATATGCCGCTGTGGACGATTGAGGTGTTCACGGATCCATCGGCGTGCGCTGACCGGATCGGCGGCTACCTCGGACTCGAGAAGCCGGCTCGTCCCGTCAGGTCCGCGGCGGGGCCGGGCTTCCTCGATGACGACGTCACAAGCCTGGGGGGATCCTATGAGCCGTCGGCGGATCAGGAGCCGTACCGGCAAGACCCGGACCAGGACTACGTCGAAGATGAGGACCGGGACGACGACGATAGGGACGACGTGGACACCCCGGATCAGGACGAGGTAGAAACCGGCGCCGAGAACGATTACGACGGTGATACCGAGGACAGGCAGGAGAGAGCGCAGTGAATCGTGATGCAGTGAATAGTGAATCCAGCCCGGGTTCAACGCCTCCCACTCCCACTGCGGCTCCCACTCCGGCGAAGCCATCGGGTCCGCTGGAACCGGGCAGCGCGGTGCCCAACAAAGCGTCTGAGGACGATCCCAGGGCCTGGGGCGACTCTGAATCCGACAACGACCATGATGCCTGGCTCAAGGAGCAGAAGCCGCCGCACTGGGGCTAGCCGTAGCTGAGTTCATGCGGTGTCACGGGCCTGGGCCCACGAGTACGAAAAAGAGTTTTCCCTGCGTTGACGCCCCCGCCAGGGCGCTTGCCTCTGCCGGGGTGGCGGCCACCACCATCAAACCGTCGGAGTCCCCGGAGCTGAGCCACTGGCCGTCCTGGCCCTCCTCGGCCGAGGTCCACAGTACGGGCACCGCCGTGGCGAGAACTTTGGAAGCCGCCTTCTGCTCATAACCACTGCCGCTGGTGAGTACGACGTTGACGAGCTGGCCGGGGGAGACGAGCCGGATTGACGAGGGGTCCGCCATCCGCAGCGGCACGGCGGCTGAGCCGGCTGGAGCGCCGGTAAGCAGGCCGGGCCCCACTAGCTGGGCGTCTGTGAAGAGTTGCCCCTTCCGGAGCGGTGCGGCCAGTTGCTTGCCATTCAGTCCCGTTGCTTCCGTAAATGTTCCAGCGGAGAGCATGGAGGGCAGAACGTTGATGGTGGCCACGTCTGTGCTGCCAAGCGTAGCCCCGGCCGGCAGGTCCCGTGCGGCGGCGAGAGCCGAGACTGTGTGTGCGGGGGCCGGGGTGAGCTGGTGGACGGCGATTCCGGCCGCCCCACAGAGCAGTAGCGCCACAGCCAGGCGGCGGTTGCGGTTCAGCCAGCCTGCCAGGCGGCCGGTCCGGGACCGCCCGGTCCGGGGCACGGCATTGCGCCGGTTGGTGCGGGCGGCGGGACGGGAGGCCCTGAGGGGAAACAATCCGATGGCTGGCATGCTGCCACGCTACGGAGCCGCCGCTCGTCAGCAACAGGTGACTGCCGCTCTATGTGGAAAACGTAAATGTGGTGGAAAACGTCCACAGGCAGGCAAGCCCCTACGCGGGAAACTGCGCTTTACTCAAAACTGCGTCTTGCACAAGACTGCGTTCTGCAGAAAACTGCGCGCTACGAAGTACGCGGTCGGCTCAGCTGGCGGCAGCGGCAGGCGCGCTCGAGGGAGCGGCGGCCGCCGGCGATGACGTGGCGGGCGACGGTGAGACCGTGCTGCCCTTGGCGTCGCGCGAGTCCGTCCGGTAAAAACCGGAGCCCTTGAAGACGACGCCGACGCTGTTGAACTTCTTGCGCAGGGTCCCCTGGCATTCGGGGCAGGACGTCAGAGTGCTGTCGGTGAATGACTGCACGATGTCAAAGGCATGGCTGCAATCCTTGCAGGCATAGGCATACGTGGGCACTGTAGATCCTCCTCTTGGACAAACGACAGGTCCAGTGCTGCCAAGTCGCCATCTCCGGGAAGATACTGGACGGAATTCCGTGCCGGAAATGGCTCCATTAGCAGTCGCAGGGCCTGAGTGCCAATTCTATCACCTTGCTGCGGTAACCATCATGTCAGTTGGACCACACCGGAGGGTGTGAGCACCGCGTCGACGGGGCGGTCAAAGCTTTCAACAGGAATGCTCGAGGCGGGCAGGAGCTCGGAATCGTAGATGACCGCGGCCCTGGGTGCGTGCACGCCGGTTGCGTCCATGGCTGCCAGGAACTTGTCGTAGTATCCGCCGCCCTGACCGATCCTGTTGCCGCTTCCGTCCACGGCCGTGGCAGGCAGGAACATCCCTGCCACATCCCCGATCGCCTCCAGACCGTGCCGTTCCCCTGCCGGTTCCTCGATGGGGGCGTACCTGCTGCGGACAAATTCGGTGGCAGGATTCCACAGGACCCAGCTGAGAGCACGGTCAGGTTCGCAGACTGGCAGCAGCACCTTGTGGCCAGCCTGGAAGAGCGCCGTTATGAGCGGGAGCGTAGGCGGCTCGAAGGCCACGCCCAGGTAGGCAGTGAATGTCGCCGGTCTGCCGGCTGCGATGCTGTCCGCCCAGGACAGCCCATGAACGGCGATTCCGGCTCCCGCGGCCGACAGGACGTCGGGCTGCATTCCCACCCGGATCTTCCGGTGCCGGGAGCGGATCTCATCCTTTGATGGCGGGGTCTCTGGTGACATGGTGCCTCATTCCTTGTCGCGCGGAATCCCGGCCGGGCCACTGCCGGAAGCATTAACCGTATGAATGTTCCCTCCGATACATTAGTCCAGTGACTTCCACTAAGCCTTCAGTCCGCAAGGCCGTCATCCCCGCTGCGGGACTCGGCACCAGGTTCCTGCCTGCCACCAAGGCCATGCCCAAGGAGATGCTGCCGGTGGTGGACAAGCCCGCCATCCAGTACGTCGTCGAAGAGGCCGTCAAGGTGGGCCTCAATGACATCCTCATGATCACGGGCCGGAACAAGCGCGCCCTGGAAGACCACTTCGACAGGGTTCCCTCGCTGGAGTCAATGCTGGAAGCCAAGGGCGACACCACCAAGCTCGAATCCATCCAGGCGGCCAGCAACCTCGGCGACATCCACTACGTCCGCCAGGGCGACCCCATGGGCCTTGGCCACGCCGTACTGCGTGCAAAGCAGCACGTCGGCTACGAGCCGTTCGCGGTACTTCTTGGCGATGACCTCATCGATGCACGGGACGAGCTGCTCAGCACCATGATCGAGGTTCAGGCCAAGACCGGCGGCTCCGTCGTCGCCCTGATCGAGGTGGAACCTTCCCAGATCAGTGCCTACGGCTGTGCCGACATCGACGAAACCGACATGAACGGTTACGTGCGGATCCGCAAGCTTGTGGAGAAGCCCGACGTCGATGAAGCGCCGTCAAACCTGGCCGTGATTGGCCGCTACGTGCTCCACCCTGCCGTCTTCGACGTCCTCGAAAAGACGGAGCCGGGCAGGGGCGGGGAAATCCAGCTCACTGATGCACTTCAGGAACTTGCCGCGGGGACCGGCGAGGGCTACGGCGTGTACGGCGTGGTGTTCCGCGGCCGCCGGTACGACACAGGGGACAAGCTCAGCTACCTCAAGGCCTGCGTCCAGCTGGCCATCGACAGCGACGACCTGGGCCCCGGCCTGCGCGAGTGGCTGCCCGAGTTCGCCGCCAGCCTGACCAAGTAACTCCCCATGAGGGTCAGCCACATCTGGCCGGTCACCCTGGAGTGCGGGGACCTTGTCCTGCGCCCTATCAGATACCGGGACCGCAGGGAATGGACAGAGGTCCGTTCACGCAACAGTGAGTGGCTGGCACCCTGGGAGGCTTCCAACCCCGCGCCGGGCGGTGCTCTCCCTGATTACCGGCAGATGGTGCGGTCCCTGAATGCCCAGGCCGCCCAGGGGACGGCACTGCCATTCGTGATCGCGGCATGGACTCCCGGCTTCCGCGACCCCGTCATCGTTGGGCAACTGACGGTCTCCTCCATCGTGTGGGGCTCTGCCATGATGGCCACGCTCGGCTACTGGGTGGATGAGTCGCGGGCGGGGCAGGGAATCGCTCCGACCGCGGTGGCCATGGCCACGGACCATTGCTTCCGCGCTCTGGGGCTGCACCGCATGGAAATCAACATCCGCCCCGAAAACGGGCCGAGCCTGCGTGTCGTGGAAAAGCTCGGCTTCCGCGATGAAGGCTACAGGCCGCGGTTCCTGCACATCAACGGCGACTGGGCGGACCACCGCACGTTTGCCTTGACTTCGGAGGAAGTTCCGGAGGGCCTTCTCAGCAGATGGCTGCGCACGAGGCCCGCCTGACAGGGACATGCCGCGACTTTTTCGTCATAAGTCCAATGATTTGAGAGCCCGGGAGCGACACACCGAGACGAATGCCACAAGAGGTCACCTATTCCTCATACGGTTTTGTGTGTGGACTTCCCTCTTAGCAGCTCAGTCATCCTTGTGGTCGCTGTTGCGCTCTGGATTGTGTGGGTTGCCCCTTACGTGCTCCGAAATGGCCGGCATCAGTTCCAGGCTGCCGGCGATCTGACGCTGGAGCCCGTCGACCACGAAACTGCAAACCCGCAAGCCGGAACGGTCCTTCATATGGCCGCCCAGCAGGAGAACCCCATGGACACCAGGAAGAGCAGCGAATCCGCAGCAGGCGTTGCGCCGGGCAAACCCGGCCGCGAGCCTGCCGTCAAGGACGGAGGCGCCTTCCGGATCCGGTATGGGCGGACCGCCATCGCCCTGGCCGGGCTCCTGTTCTTCGCTACGGCCGTCGTGTCGGGAGTGCTGCGGATCTTTGGGCTCGGAAACGGCTGGCTTCCAGCAGTGTCGTTCCTGGCGGGCATCGCCGCCGTCGTTCTTCTCCGCAGGCTCGCTGTGCGGGATCGCCGCAAGAAGGTGAACGCCGCGTTTACTGCAGCCATGGGTGCGCCTGCCGAACGCGTGGACCGCGCCGCGCGCGTTGACGTCCCGGCAGCCGCCGGCGAGGCCGTTCTTCGCGAAAGCAAACTGTTCGACGCTGAAGCCGCAGCCCCCCAGCCCAAGCCCTTGACCGCCGTCGAACTCCGCGAGGCCGCCCTGGCGGTAGCCCTCGCCGCCGGCGACAACAGCGGCCAGGCCGCCAAGGCGCAGGAAGCTGCCGAGCCGGCGGCCGCTGAAGCCACCAGCTGGGAGCCCGTCGAGGTCCCGAAGCCCACTTACGTGGAGGCCGCAAAGGCGGAACGGCCCGCGCCCGAACCCCTTGACCTGCCGGAGGCCCCTAAGTCAGCCGGCAAGCCGTCCCTCAAGCAGGGCCCCGCCGCAGCGCCCGCCGTCGCCTCCCCGAATGCCGGGCCAGCCCGGCCGCTGACTAAGGCGCAGAGCGCGCTGAGCAACCTGGACGACGTCCTGCAGCGCCGCCGCGCGTAGCCTGCTTTCGTGTAGCGTCGGATCATGACCCGCATCTGTGTGGCCGGGGGTACCGGCCAGGTTGGCCGCGAAGTGGTGCGCCAGGCCCTTGCCCAGGGTCACGCCGTCGCCGTCCTCAGCCGTAACCCGCCGCCGGAGGGTAGCGCCGGGCACCACGACGGCGCCACCTACTTTCGGGCTGACGTCACCACCGGTGATGGGCTGCCCGAGGCGGTGGCGGGTGCCGACGTCGTCATTGACTGCCTGGAGGGCATGGCCGGCAAGGCGCTCAAACAGTTCGCCGCCGGCGGCGCACTTCTGCTGGCGGCGGCGGTGGACGGCGGGGTGGTCAGGGCTGTCCTCCTCTCCATCATCAACTGCGACCAAAGCACGTACAGCTACTACCGGGCCAGGGCGGACAAGGAACGCCTGTATGAACGTTCGGAGTTGGAAACCGTGACCGTCCGGGCAACGCAATTCCACAGCCTGGTGGTTCGACTCTTCGCTGCCGGGGCCCGGATAGACATCATTCCTGCAATCAGGGGCGCGCGCGTCCAAACGATCGCGCCTGCCGACGTGGCGGCCGCGCTGCTGGAGGCGGCCGTTGAGCCGCCTTCGGAGGAGCTGCACCGGTTGCGGACGGTTGGCGGACCGGAGACGGTTGACATGAAGGCGATGGCGGAAACATGGAAGCGCGTCACGGGTGCCAAGGGACTGGTCGTCGGGCTGCCGCTGCCGGGCGCCATGGGAAATTTCCTGCGCGAGGGTAGGAATTTGGCCCCCGGAGAACCCTACGGCCGGGAGACATTCGCGGCTTGGTTGGCAAAGCGGCCGGAAAATTTGTAGCCTAGGGAAACCGGCGTTGCGGTTCCTCTTCCAGAGGCAGCGTCCCCGGGGTTATAGCTCAGTTGGTAGAGCGCTTCGTTCGCATCGAAGAGGTCAGGGGTTCGAATCCCCTTAGCTCCACAGTTTTCATGACGTGACGGTTCAGACGTCACATCCGTTGCCGTCCTCGCGGGCCCATGGCAACCCGCTCAGCCTCACCCGCGCGGTGCCAGCGGCAGGGGCACCCTTTCCACCACGCGGGGCGCAAGCAGCAGATGCTCCTCCGGGGCGGCCCTGGCTCCGGCGTTGCCGGCAAGTTCGCAGGTCAGCAGGCGCACTATGTGCCGGGCGGCATCCTCCACCGGCTGGGCCACACTGGAGAGCCCCAAGGCCGCGGCCACGGGCGTGTCATCGAATCCGACCACGGCGGCCCTGAGGCCGGGACCGGCGGGCTGCCCGGGCGCGAAAAGTCCCGGTCGCAGTTCACGCAGGCATTCCAGCGCGCCGATGGCCAGCGAGTCGCTCGCGCAGACAATGGCCGTGGCGTCCCTTGCGATGAGCTCCCGGCCGCCGGAGACCCCTCCGGAGATGGTGTCGGGCGCGGCCATGCTGAGCCCGGGAACGTGCTGCCCCAGGCCGGAGGCGCGCATCGCCCGTTCCCAGCCGGCGCGGCGATCGTCTCCCACCGGGGCACCGTCCTGCCAGCCCAGGAAGCCGATGCGGCTGTGGCCCTGACGGGCAAGCATGGTCACCGCTTCCGCGGTTCCGGCGGCCCCGTCAACGTCCACCCACGCATGGCTCGCCGATTCGCTCGGCAGGCCCGCGTCCCACGGGCGTCCGAACACGGCGAAAGGAGTTCCGTGTTCCTGCAGCCAGCGGGTTCGGACGTCGTCCGGTCTGCTGGAGGTGAGGATGAACCCGTCGAGGCCGGCGATGTGGAGCAGCTGTTCGTACTGGAGGACCTCGTCGTCATCGGAATCGGCACAGAACAGGGTCAGCCGGTACCCGGCTGCCTGGGCGGATTCGGTGAGCGCATGCAGGAAGCGGTCAAGGACGGAGCCGTTGATGCCGTCCGTGGCAGGCAGCAGCCTCATGCCCAGATTCATGGACCGCCGCGTCCGCAACTGGCGTGCGGCTGCGCTGGGCCGGTAGCCCGCAGCTTCGATGGCTGCGAGGACGCGCTCCCGTGTGGCCGGCTTCACCCGGGCCGGTGCATTGAGCACGTTGGAGATGGTCTGCCTGGACACCCCCAGCTCGGCGGCCAGACTTGCGAGGGTGGGTCTGGCCACGAATGCTCCTTGGGTCTTTTCCGTCTCCCAGTAACGTGTGAGACGATTTTAACGCGGAAATTTGATCGATCAAATTCTGATCGGCCTCCTTCGCTTGTTCACCAGCACCGTTCCGCAGCCTTCTTCCGGTTTGCCCCAGTCTTGACTTCCAGGAGTATTTTCGTGGCCTCTGAGCAGCCATACCTGCACAACCTTTCCGGTGTCTTCAGCGCCCCCATCCAGGCGTGGTCGGACGCCCACGGACAGATCCGCAGGGCCGGTGCCCAGGGGATCTACTGCGGTGACGACCGCGTGCTGAACAGTGCCGTCCTGACTGTTGACGGCCGGGAACCTGACTGGGTTTCAACCCAGCTCCGCTCATCCAAGGAGACTGACTACATCTACTTTGTGCGTGCGGAGGCCGAGGTCGCAGACCCGCTGCTTTCCCTGGTCAGGACCCGCACCGCCGCTTCGGGCAGGATCCGGCCGGGCAAAGACGCTGAATCGCTCTCCGGGTGCTCCGGACGGGTGGCGGAAACTCTGAGGCTTGAGTCGGCGTTCCGCCAGTCCGTGACACTGAACATCCGGCTGACCATGACGGCTGACAACACCACCCTGGAACAGATCAAGCAGGGGGAGCGGTCCAGCCGGCCCGTTGAACCGGCCGCCGACGGCTGGTCCTGGCGCGACGCCGACACAGTGTTGGCCCTTACCACCGGCTCAAGCGACGGAGCGGGGCCAGCCGCCGTCGGCTTCGCCGGAAGCACGGTGACCATCGACTGGTCCGTGGTGATCAAACCGGGAGCTGCCGTCGAACTTGAGTGGGCAGTGGACCTGACCGACGCCGATTCCCCGATGCTTGCCGGCGGCGGTCCGCCCATCGTCGCCCCTCATTCCGCCGATCCGCGGATCAACAGCCTCCTGCAACGGTCGGTCAGCGATCTTAACAGCCTGCGGCTGGCGCATTCCTCCCATCCGCACGACACGTTCCTCGCGGCGGGTGCCCCGTGGTTCTTCACCATGTTTGGCCGGGACTCCATCATTGCCGCCCGAATGCTGCTGCCCATCAACACGGCCATCGCCGCCGGCACCCTGCGCGCCCTGGCCGGACGGCAGGGAACGGAAACGGACCACACGTCGGCGGTCCAGCCCGGGAAAATCCTGCACGAAGTCCGGCGGACGGTCCTGTCCATGGTCGAGGGCGGCCAGGCCCTGCGGCTGCCGCCTGTGTACTACGGCACCATCGACGCCACTCCGCTCTGGATCTGCCTCCTGCACGACGCCTGGAAAGCCGGCATGCCCGATGCGGAAGTGGCGGAGCTTCTTCCCAACCTCCAGGATGCCCTGGAGTGGCTCCGGGACCATGGTGACCTGGACGGGGACGGGTTCCTCGAATACCTCGACACCTCCGGGCACGGACTCGTTAACCAGGGCTGGAAAGACTCCGTTGACGCCATCCGCTGGCACGACGGTTCCCTGGCTGCCGGGCCCATCGCCCTGGCCGAGGTCCAGGCCTATGCCTATGAGGCGGCAGTGGTCGGGGCCGAGTTGCTGGAGGCCTTCGCCCGGCCTGGCGCCCAGGAGTGGCGGGATTACGCAGCCGGCATGGCTGAGCGGTTCCGTGCCCAGTTCTGGTGCGAGGACGATTTGGGTCCCTATCCAGCCCTGGCCCTCGATGCGGACAAGAAGCCCGTTGACGGCGTCACGTCCAACATGGGCCACCTGCTCGGTACGGGCATCCTGAACGACGTGGAGAAGGAGATCGTGGTCCGGCGCATCATGGACCCGACCATGTTTTCCGGGTACGGCGTCCGCACCCTGTCCACCACCAACGGCGGCTACTGGCCGACTCGGTACCACGCCGGAGCGGTGTGGAGCCACGACACCGCCCTGATCATCAGCGGCATGCTGGCCGACGGCTTTTCTGCCGAAGCCGCCCAGCTTGCGTCGGGGCTGCTGCACGTGGCCGAGGCCAATGACTGGCGGCTGCCTGAACTGTTTGGCGGCCACGGCTCGGACGCGGTGCGTACTCCCGTACCGTTCCCCGCAAGCTGCCGCCCGCAGGCCTGGGCATCGGCCAGCTCAGTAGTGATCGCCGCGGCCCTCGGCCAGAAAGCAGAGGATCCGGGCGCGCGCAGCCAGGACCAGTTGCTGGTTTCCACCGGGCCGAAGTAGCCTCGCCCACGCAGTCCGGCCAGACCGCAGGTGCGGTGCGTCCGCACCGGCCGGCTGGGGAGGCGGCTAGCAGCCGCTGGATTGTTCGTCTTCCAGCTGTTCGTCGGATTCGACCCTGCGCAGTACGGCCAACCTGTCCGCAATCCTGACCAGGGCGGAGGGGTCCTGCGACGGCGGTCCGGCGGTCCGGGCAGCGGCGGCCTCCCAGTCGAGGGGCCCTGGACCGATGAGGAAGGGCGTGACGTCCCGCTCGTGGAGCAGGTCCAGCACCTCCATGAAGCGGTGCCAGGCGGCGGAACCCGCGGCGGACTCCACGGCGGGGGACGGGACGCCGTCGATCACCCAGGCGGTGAACCCGCTCGCCAGTGACAGGTAGTCCCCAGCTCCCAGCGGGCTGCCGCACAGCGCGGCGAAGCTGACCCAGATCATGTCCGGATCTGCGTTCTTGACCGCGATGGCCTGCGAGGGCAGTGCCACAACCCGCTGCTGGGAGGGCGCCGGCCGGAACAGCCCGCAGGCGCCCAGTTGCCGGTCGGTTCCCGGGGTGATGATGAGCCCGCGGCTGTACCCGGACATGTCGCTAGAGCCAGCCCTTCCGCTTGAAGATGGCGTACATCAGCCCGGCGGTGCCCGCCATCAGCCCGATCGCCATGGGATACCCGAAGACCCAGTGCAGCTCGGGCATGTGGTCGAAGTTCATGCCGTACACACCCGCCACGAACGACGGCGCGAAGAAGATCGCGGCCCAGGACGAGATCTTCTTTACCTGCTCGTTCTGCTCAGCGCTCGCCTCATTTTGCCGGTTGGCCGTCAGCGTCCCGTCAAGCGTGAGGGCGTTCTGCAGGAGGTCCCGGAAAGAGTTGGCCCGGGAAATCACCCGCTCCACATGGTCCTCCACATCCCGCAGGCTGTGCTGGAGGTCCGTGTCCACCACATACTTTTCGAATCCCCGTTTCAGCTGCTGCATCATCTCGGGCAGGGGATGGATGGCGCGCTGGAACTGGATGACCTCGCGGGCCAGTTCATAAATGCGCCGCGACACGGTGGAATCGCCGGCGAACAGCTGGTCCTCAATCTCGTCGATGTCGTTTTCCAGACCGGCCACCACCGGAGCGTAGTCGTCCACCACCTTGTCCAGGAGCGCGTACAGCACAGCTTCCGGACCGTGGCGGAGGAGATCAGGCCTCGCCTCCAGCCGCCGCCGGACCTGCCCAACGCCGGACATCTCCGCATGCCGGATGGTCACCACGAAGTTCTTGCCCGTGAAGATGTGCAGTTCGCCGAACTCCACGGTCTCGGTGTCGTCGATGTAGCGCGCAGGCCTCAGCACCGTAAAAAGGTTGTCGCCGTAGCGCTCCAGCTTCGGCCGCTGGTGGGCCGAGATGGCGTCTTCGACCGCGAGCTCATGGAGGCCGAATTCCGCGGCGACGGCAGCCATTTCAGGTTCTGTCGGCCGGTAGAGCCCGATCCAGGCCAGGCCGCCGTGGGCTGACAGCGTCTCAAAGGTCTGCTCAAGGCTTTCGGGTTCTGCCCTGCGGATCCCGTCAACGTAGACGGCGTTGTCGATGATGGTCACGGTGTGCGGGTTCCTGTCCGGCCCTTCAGGACATCGCGCCGATGATGACACCGGCGGCAGTCACGGCGAGCACATCATGGCCGGAATCGATGAGGGTCACGGCCGCAGGGCGTCCGGCGAAGCCGTTGTGGACGACGTGGCCTCCAGCGCGGAAAACAACAGCCAGCACGAAGGCAAACAGCCCGCCCGCCAGGGCGTTGTGCAGCCCCAGCTTGCTGATCAGCACAGCGAGCAGGACGGCCGTCAGGGCGGCAGCCACCATCATGGGCACCCAGATGCCGGCGCCGCCCTCGGCGTTCTTCAGGTCGTCTTCGGTCTTGCCGAGCGCCGCCATCCACCTGTTGCCCAGCACCGCGGGAAGGTACCAGACGAAGCCGATGGCCATGCTGGCGACGAAGGCAAGCAGCACAGCGAGCCAGTTGATCTGGGAAACATACGAGAGCCAATCCATCTTCGAATCCTATTCCCCAACGCGGCGGTCGGCCGCGCGGCCAGCCGCCGGCCGCGCCGGCGGGCCTGAAGTGCCCGGGACTGCAGCTCCCTGGGCTCCTGCTCCCTGGGCCAGACGGCTGATCAGCGGTTCCGTCCGGTACGGGATGTGCGTGTGAAGCGCCAGGACGGTTTCCGTCCTGATGACCCCTTTGATCCGGAGGATCGAACGGAGGGCGGCCTGCAGGTTATGCGTATCCGTGGCCACCACACGGCACCAGACGTCGCCCCGGCCGGAAATTTCGTGCACCTCCAGGACCTGGGGAAGGAGGCGCAGCGCGCCCACAACGCCGTCGAGTTCGCGGTGGGTCACCTCGATCGTCACGAAAGCGACGACGTCGTACCCCACCGACTCGAGGTCGATTTCCCGGCCGCCGTCGTGAAGTATGCCGGAGCGCAGCATCCGGCGCACGCGCGACTGTGCTGTGTTCCGCGCAATGCCCAGTTTGTCGCTCAGTTCGCCGATCTGGACCCGCGGATCACGGACCAGTTCCAGCAGAATCCTGAGGTCGGTAGGGTCCAGGCTGTTCAAATCATCACTCCGGTTCACTTCAGCGTTAGAAAATTGACTGTTTTGCTCAATTTTCCCACGAAAGAGGGTTCCGGTACGCACTCCTGCCTCATTCTTTAGGTATCCATTCTCATTCGCGGCGGACGCTCCCACAAGGAACCGGAGCCGTGGGACACAGGCAAGGGCACGGGTATGACCGTCTTCAGCGAACTTCGAATGCGACCGGCCGCCGCCAGCCGGTGGGGTTGGGATGCTTCCAACACCGCACGGCTTGCGATGGCCGGCGTGGTGATTTTCACGCTGCTGGTGGGGGCCAATCTGGCAACGCCGCTGTACCCTCAGCTGCAGGCAACGCTCGGTCTCAGCTCCTTCGACATCACGGTGGCATTTTCCGTCTACGTCCTCGCCCTCGTGTCCACCCTTATGCTGGCGGGACACTGGTCGGACCACATCGGACGCCGCGCAGCACTGCTGCTCGCTGTGCTGACGGGGCTGGCGGGTGGCTTCGTCTTCGCCCACGCGGACAGCCTTGTGGCGCTTTCGGCGGGGCGGGCCCTCCAGGGCGTGGCCGTGGCCCTGGCCACGGGCGCCAGCTCCGCCGCGCTGCGCGAACTGCTCCCGGCGAGGCCCGAGTGGGCCTCACGCTTCACCCTTCTGGCCTCTGCCGGGGGAGTCGCGGCCGGTCCGGCCATCGGGGGAGTCCTGTCGCTCCTCCCCGGCCCCACCTCCACGCCCTACTTCATTCACTCCCTGGTGCTGCTGGCACTTTTGGTCCCGCTGTACCTGCTCCGCGCCCGTCCCGCCATCAAGCCGGCTGAGGGACCGAGGCCGCTTCGGGCCCTCGCGCCCCGACGCCCCTCGGTGTCGCAGGAGGCGCGCGGCGCGTTCTGGCTGGCCGCCGCCGTCGGGTTCCTGAGCTTCACCGTCTTTGGCTTCTGCCTCTCACTGGCGCCCGGCTACTTCGCCCGGATCCTCAGCATTGATTCCCGGCCGCTCATCGGCGTCCTGTCCGGACTCACCCTTGGCGCATCAGCCTTGAGCCAGCTGCTCAGTGTCCGCGGCCGGTTCGCGGTTCCGGCAGGGCTGGCCCTGCTTGGAGGGTCGGTAATGTTCATCGCCGCCGCGGCGTCCTGGAGCAACCCCTGGCTGCTGGTCGGTGCCAGCCTGGCCGCCGGCTTCGGCCAGGGCATCGCCTTCCGCACCGTGTTCAACGACGTGGCAGGCAAGGTGGAAGCCTCCCGTCACGCCCAGATCATCAGCACGGTGTACGTGATCACGTACCTCGGCAGCGCAGTCCCGGTGGTCGGGCTGGGAATCGCGACGGCGGCCTACGGGCTCGAGGAGGCCGTCACCGGATTCGTCGTGCTCTGCGGCCTCGCGGCCGGGACGCTTGCTGCGGTCACGCTGCGCCAGTCCCTCCGGGACGCCTGACGGAACGCCTGACGGAACGCCTGACCGGGACGCCTGACGGGGCGGCGTTTCGCTGCCTGCGGCGGTTACGCCTAGTCCTGCTCCGGAAGCGGCCCGTGGTTGCCCTGCATGTGGTCGAACACGAGCGTGGTTTCGGTATGTCCCACCACAGGATCTGTGGCGAGGTTGTCCAGGACCCAGTCGCGGAGGTCCTCGGTGGTGGCGACGGCGATGTGCAGCAGGTAGTCCACCGAGCCGGAGGTGTGGAACGTGGACAGCACTGCCGGCAGCCTGGGGACGCGGGCGGTAAAACGGTCGATCTGCTCGCGGTCGTGGGCGCGGAGCCGGACGGCGATCAGGGCCTGGACGGAGCGGCCGATTGCGGACAGGCTCAGTTTGGCCTCAAACCCCTGGATGATGCCGCGCTCGGAGAGTGCCCTGGTGCGCATCAGTGCCGTCGACGGGGCGATGCCCACCAGTTCGGCAAGCTGCTTGTTGGAGATCCGGGCGTCGTCAACCAACGCGGCCAGCAGCCGTTCGTCGATGGCGTCCAGCGGCTCGGCATTTCCCGATCCAGGCCGAATATTCTTCGCGTTCGTGGTCACGGATCCTCCTCGGAGTGTTCTCCGTTCATCATAGTCGCGGCTTTCCGGCCGATCCATTCACAAGGACTGTATATCTCCGAATATTTGCCAGATACTTGCGGCGTTCAATGGCGAATAATTCACAAGGAGCAGAATGCGTTCTCTCGACTCACTGGCAGTCCACGCCGGCCGCGACGGGCTCACCGGCCAGGGTGTCCATGCGGTGCCCATTGACCTTTCCACCACGGCTCCGCTGCCCTCGGTCGCGGACGGCGGCCTGGCCTACGAGCAGATGGCCACCGGCGGCCCGCACCTGGACGGGCAAAGCACCGTCTACCAGCGCTTGTGGAACCCCACCGTGGCGCGGTTCGAGTCCGGCGTCGCGGTCCTGGAAGGGTCACCCGAGGCGGTGGCATTCGCTACCGGCATGGCGGCCCTGAGCGCGGTGCTGCTGGCAGTGGTGGCGGGCGGCAAGAAACATGTAGTGGCGGTCCGGCCGCTCTACGGCGGCACCGACCATGTGCTGGCGTCGGGCGTCCTCGGGACGGAAGCGACCTTCACGGCGCCGGACGGGGTCCGGGCAGCACTCCGGCCGGACACGGGACTGGTTGTGGTGGAGACGCCCGCGAACCCCAGCCTGGACCTGGTGGACATTGCCCTGCTCGTGGCGGCTGCCGACGGTGTTCCGGTCCTGGTGGACAACACGTTTGCCACGCCCGTGCTGCAACGTCCTCTGGACCACGGTGCCGCCCTGGTGCTGCACAGCGCAACCAAGTTCATGGGAGGCCATGGTGATGCCATGGGCGGTGTAGTGGCGTCTTCGCCGGAGTGGGCCACCCGCCTCCGGCAGGTCAGGGCCGTCACCGGCGGCATCCTCACACCGTGGCCGGCCTACCTGCTGCACCGCGGACTTGCTACGCTGCCCGTCCGGGTGCGGGCGCAGCAGTCCACCGCCCACAAGGTGGCCGCCGGGTTGGCGGAACATGAGCTGGTCCGCTCTGTCCGCTATCCGGGCCTTCCCGAATGCGATCCCCACGGGCTGGTGGGAACGCAGATGTCCGGGCCCGGTTCCCTGCTCGCCTTTGAACTGCGCAGCGCCGAACATGCCGAGCGGGTCCCTGCCGCCGTCCGGATGATCACCCACGCGGTGTCCCTTGGCGGCGTCGACACACTCATCCAGCACCCGGCCGGCCTCACGCACCGCCCGGTGGCCCCGGAGGCCAAGCCGCACGCCAGCCTGCTCCGGGTCTCGGTGGGGCTCGAAGACGCCGCGGACATTCTCGGAGACCTGGTCCAGGCCATCGAAGGGACCCGCTAGCCGCCGGCTGCCGGGTTCTCCTGTCCGGCCGCCTGTTGCCCGCGCTCCCTGTGGTGCGGGCGGCGGCCGGCACCTCCGGCCGTGGCGGGATGCACGACGGCGGTGATCACCGCCGTCGTGCATCCCAGCACGATCACGGTGACGGCGAGGGCCGTCCAGCCGAGGGACTGGTAGACCAGGCCGCCGGCCCAGCCGATGACGCTGGACCCCAGGTAGTAGGCGAGGTTGTACAGCGACGCGGCCTGCGCCCGGCCGGTGACGGCGATGGCACCCGTCCAGCCCGCTCCGATGCTGTGGGCGGCGAAGAAGCCTCCGGTGAAAATGAGCAGCCCTGCCAGGATAAGCACGAGCACCTGGGTGAGGGTGAGGGCCATGCCCGCCGTCATCAGGACGATGCCCGCCAGCAGCACGGAGCGCCGGCCGAATCGCTGTGTCAGCCCGCCCGCCCAGCGCGACGTTACGGTCCCGGACAGGTAGGCGAGGAAGATCAGGCTGATGACGGTGGCCGGAAGGCTGAAGGGTTCCCCGGAGAGCCGGAATCCGAGGTAGTTGTAGACGGCCACGAAGCCGCCCATCAGGAGGAACGCCTGGACGTAGAGTGCCAGCAGGCGCGGATTGCGTACGTGGCCGCCCAGCGTCCGCGCGGCTCCGCGGAGGCCCTTGGCCGGAGCGGCCCTGAAGCCGCGGGCCTTCGGCACAAGGACCAGGAACAAGACAGCGGCGACGGTGGCGAGCGCGGAGACTGCGAGGGCGGCGGCGCGCCAGCCCCACAGCTCGCCGACCGGCCCGGCCACCAGCCGTCCGGCCAGTCCGCCCAGGGTGGTTCCGGCCACATAGCTGCCGGCGGCCATGGCGGCATGGGCCTTGTTGATTTCCTCGTTCAGGTAGGCGATCGCAATCGCGGGGATGCCGCCCAGTGCCATGCCTTCCAGCATCCGGAGTCCAAGGAGCAAGGGGAACGACGTAGCCAGCGGAACGAGCAGCCCCAGCGCGGTGGCGGCGCAGATGCCCCAGGTCATCGCCCGGACGCGTCCGATTCTGTCGGCCAGGAACGACCAGGGGATGACGGTGAGCGCCAACCCCACCGTGGCCAGTGAAATGGTCAGCGCGGCCTCGGCCGCCGTCACCCCGAGCTCCCTGGACATGAGCGGCAGCACCGCCTGCGTGGAGTAGAGCTGCGCGAAGGTTGCCACACCCGCAAAGGCAAGCCCGGCGAGGACCTTGCCGTACGCGGCCGAACCCTTTGGATGACCCTCCCACAGCGCTTGCGGAGCGGAGCCGGGTTCAAAGCTGGGGTTCGGACTTCGGGGCATTGGCATTCTTCCAGCGTAGATCTACCCTGATTTAGCATCCAATGCATCATTCAGTGCGGAATCATGCAATAACGCAGTATTACGATCCGGGGAGCCATGGATATTCAGCACAAGCAACTCGCCCAGCTGCTGCCCATTCTGCCGGTGCTGGCTGAACTCGGCCGCACGCAGCACATCACGGAAACGGCCGAGCTGCTCGGCGTTCCGCAATCCACGGTGAGCCGGGCGATGGCCCGCGCCAGCTCCGCGGTGGGCACGGAGCTGCTCATCCGCGAGGGCCGGGGTGTCCGCCTCACGCCCGCCGCCAAGGCCCTGCTCCCGTACATCGAGTCCGCGCTCGCAGAATTCCGGACCGGTCTTGATCTGGTGCAACACGAATCCGAGGTGGTCCGCGGCCGGATCGCGGTGACCTTCCAGCACACCTTCGGCGAGGCCACCCTGCCGCTGCTGATCAGCGCGTTCCGGAACCGGCACCCGCAGACGGAATTTGACCTCAGCCAGGGATCCAGGGACAGCTGTCTCGCGGGGCTCGCCTCTGGAACGGCCGACCTCGCCCTGACGGCCCCGGTGGCTGTTGCCAGCCGGAGCATCGGTTCGGCCGCTCTCTACAGGGAGCCGCTTCGGCTCGTGGTGCATCGCCGGCACCGCCTGGCCGGCCGGCAGTCGGCAGCGGTGGCGGATATCAGGAGGGACCCCTTTGTTGCCATGGGGCCCGGATACGGCATGCGGTCCCTCACGGATGCGATGTTCCGCGAAGCCGGCTTCCGCCCCCGGATCGCCTTCGAAAGCCAGGATTCCCACACTGTCCGCGGCCTGGTCTCAGCCGGACTGGGGGTGAGTATCCTGCCGCCGGGCGGCGGTGCAGGTCCAGGCACAGCGGCCAGTACCGGAGATTTGGGCTGGGTGGAGATACCGCTGGAATCGGAACTGGCGTACCGCGAAATCGGCCTCGCCTGGCGCGAGCGCAGAGGGCGCGATTCCGAGCCAGATCCTGTGCGCCTCTTCCGCGAACTCGTACTCGGGGAAGGCCCGGCGCTGTTGGCCGGGCTGGTCCGTGCCCCCTCGGGTGCGTGACCCTTCATCGGGATACAGCGTTCATCGGGGCGTGAGATCCAGGCGCTCAGGCAGCGTCAGAGCGCCTGTTGAGTCAGACTGCCTGGATCTCACTCCTCGGCGAGAAGACGGCTCATGACGTCGGCCACGGGGCCCGGCCGGGCGCTCCGCCAGCCCGTTCCTGCCCACAGGTTCAGGCGTTCCGCGTCCCCGGCTGCAGCGGCAGCGGCCCGCATTGGCGCAGTGAGGTGGTGGATGGCCGGGTAGCCGTCCGGGGCGTCCTGATGGTCCCGCACGAACGCGTTGACCAGGGCACGCGCGTAGCGGCCGGTGAAAGCGCGCGTCGGCTGCGTCTCCGTGAACCGGTCAGCCCCCAGCGCGTCCTTGTGCAGTTGCCGGGCACCGCTTTCGTCCGTCCGCAGGAGGGCGGTGCCCACCTGCACCGCTTCCGCGCCGGCGGCGAGTGCCGACCCCACCGCCGCAGCATCGGAGACGGCACCGGCAGCCACCAGCGGAAGGCCGACGGCGGCGCGCACCTGCCGGACCAGCTCCGCCGTCGTGGACGGGACGCTACTCGGGGCACTGTCCGCCAGGAAGGCGCCGCTGTGAGCACCGGCGCTGCCGTGCTGCACGACGAGCGCGTCCACGCCGCGGTCCGCGGCGAGCGCCGCTTCAACAGTACTCGTGACCGTGGCAAGAACTGTGGAGCCAGCCTTGCGGAGCCCGGCTATGACGCGGGCGTCGGGCAACCCGAAGGTGAAGCTGACAAATTCGGCAGGATGGAGCAGCAGTTCGTCGATCTTGTGCTGCCAGCCATCATCGTCGCCGAGGATCAGCGGCGGAACCTCGACGCCATACCGGGCGGCATCAGCGGCAAGGCGGTCGCGGTAGTGCTCCAGCAGTGCCACGGCCGCGGGGGAGGGCTGCAGCTGCTGGGGATCCGGGACAAAAACATTCATGCCGAACCGGACGCCGGCCGCGCGGGCGACCCGCATCTCATCGCTCATGGCCGCAACCGACTTGTACCCGGCTGCTAGGAAGCCGAGACCGCCGGAGCGGTGGACGGCCTCAACGAAGCGGGTGGTGGACGTGCCGCCGGCCATGGGCGCTGCGATGATCCGGGTGCCAAATATGCCGTGGGACATTGCCTGCTCCTCGTGACGCTTCAGTAGGCTGTTGGGGTGACTGACTCTGACAACCTACCCGATGCCCTGTCTGTTCCCTCCGGCAGCGCTGTTCCTGCTTCCGGGGCAGCTGCTTCCCCGGAAGCACTTCCTCTTGCAGGTGCTGTCCCCTCCGCGGGCGTCGTGATCGGCCTGGACATCGGCGGCACCAAGACACGGGGCGTCCGCTTCGAGAACGGCAAGCCCGTCGCCGACGAAATCGTCGGCAGCTCCAACGTCCAGAACGTGAGCCGCGACGAAGCGGCGGCGCATCTGGCGGAGCTGTTCGCAAAAATTGGCCAGGGACCCGTGGCCTACGTTTACGCAGGGGCCGGCGGCATCGACACCGCTGAGGACGCGGCCGCGCTGGCTGCGCTCATCGAGCCCCACGTGCCGGGTGCCAGGATCACAGTGGTCCATGACTCCCGCCTGCTGCTGGCGGCCGGCGGGGCGAGCGAGGGGGTGGCTGTCATCGCGGGCACTGGCTCGGCGGCCTGGGGCCGGAACGGGCTGGGTGAAGAGGCGCGGGCCGGCGGCTGGGGTTATCTCCTCGGCGACGAAGGCAGCGGCTACTGGCTGGGCCGGGAAGCCGTCCGCCACAGCCTGCACCGCATGAACCAGGGGCTGGAGCCGGACGCGCTCACGCGTGCCCTCCTGGAGTCCTGCGGCCTTGACGAGCCCAACAAGCTGATCGCCCTGTTCCATTCGCCTGCCACGGGACGCCGATACTGGGCCCAGCAGGCCCGGCTGGTGGTGGAGGCCGCAGACGCCGGCCACGGGGTCAGCCAGGGGCTCGTCGACCAGGCAGGCAGGGACCTGGCCGAGATGGCCGCGCAGGTCCTCCGGCAACTGAAGCTCGAGGGCCCTGTCATTCTGGGAAGCGGACTGGGCATGAACGTTGTCCGGCTTCAGGACTCGTTCAGGAACCACCTCGCTGCGGCCGGCGTCACGGACGTGCGGGTGCTGGACCGGGAGCCCGTGTTCGGTGTTCTGCAGCTCGTCGGCGAACTGGGGTGACGGAGAAACCGGTTTCAACGAACGTTGTCAGGAGCGCGTCCGCGGCTTGAGCTGCACGCCGGGCAGCGGGGGCGCGGGAATGCGGCCGGCCTCGCGCCCGGCGTCAGGACCGTGGCCCCGGACGAGTCCGAAGCGGGCGGCTTCGGCAGCGACGTCCGGCATCGTGGCCTGCGCTTCCCACTCCGCCCTGGCCTGCGCCACCTCGTCATGGGTCCTGCCCACGAAGTTCCACCACATGAGGAGTTCCTCCTCGAGGGGCTCACCGCCGATCAGGAGGAAGCGCGTACCCGGCAGAGCGTCCACCCGGAGCAGTTCGCGGCCGGCCCCCAGGTAGCCCAGCGGCCCGGGCCCGATCTCCTGCCCATCCACCGTCAGGCCGCCGTCGAGCACCAGGACCGCGTGCTCGAACTCCGGTTCCAGAGGGAGGCCCGCGGGGCCGTCGCACCGGACGTCCGCGCCGACAATCGGCGTGTACATGGTCGCGGGAGACATGCCGCCGGCGAACGTGCCCACCATCACCGTGGCGGTGTAGCCAGGACCCCGGACGGTGGGGAGGTTGCGGTGCTGTTCGAAGGCCGGAGGACGGTGCCGTTCGGCATCCGGCAAAGCCACCCAGAGCTGGAGGCCGCGCTGCAGCGGAAGCTGCGCGCCGCCGTGGTGAGTTTGGCTGCCGTCGCCTTCCGGAGCGCCTTCCGCCGCGCCACTCTCAGCAGGCAGCACGGCGAACTCTGAATGCGAGACACCGTGGCCGGCGGTCATGATGTTGAGTTCGCCCGGGCGCACGATCACGTCGCTGCCCACGCTGTCCCGGTGGCGGATGTGTCCCGCAAGCGGCCAGGTGACGGTCTGAAGCCCGGTGTGCGGGTGCGGCAGGACGGACATCGCTATCCGGTCCGGACCGAAGCTGTCCAGGAAACACCAGGCCCCCACGGTGGGCAGGCCTCGCTGCGGCAGGGTGCGGAGCACGTTCATGGCGCGGACACCGCCGAGCGGCACCTCACGCGCCGGCCAGAGCTGCACGCACGGACCGGTGCCCGTCCCGGCGTCGGGTCCTGCGGGCGGGCACACTTCCTCCTGGGGGAGGACCTCCAGATTCGTCACAGTCCCACTCTAGGACCGCCGCACCCCGGGGCATAGCTCCGGGCTAGGCTGGCTCCATGAGCGTTCTCTTCGACACCCGCCCTGCTGCCTACGCGGTCATCATCCGCGATGACGCCATCCTGCTGGCGTACTGGAAGCAGGACGGCAAGGAGGGCTGGACGCTTCCCGGCGGCGGCCTGGACCTCGCCGAACATCCGGTGGACGGCTGCATCCGGGAAGTCTTTGAGGAAACCGGCTACCACGCCGAGATCGGTTCCATGCTGGGTATCGATGTGGGCCACTGGCCGGCCGGAACACGGCTGGACGGCATCGACAGGGATTTCCAGGCCCTCCGCCTTGTCTACGAGGCCCGGGTGACCGGCGGGGAACTCAGCCACGAAGTGGACGGCACCACCACTCACGCCGCGTGGATACCGCTCCCCGAGGTCGGCTCGCTGAACCGGGTCTCGCTGGTGGATGCGGCGCTGCGGCTCTTCCGGGAGCGTCCCGCCAACGGCAAGCTTGACTGATGCTTCGGCTGCGGCGTTTGCCCGGCCAAAACTTCCTCAGAAAAGTTTCCTCAGAAAAGTTTCCTGACAACATTTCCCTAGCCAAGCCGGGAACCGGCTGGCTATCCTAGGGGGAGCTTCCGGACACGTGACCGGCACCGAACGCAAAAACGGGGAGGTGGACCTGATGACTGCAGAATTCCTGTGCGCGCCGCGCACCAGCAAAGTCTCGTTCATTGATCCTGCCCCGATATTGCGCACCGCCTAACGGCAGTCAGCCGCAGCCTTCCCCCCTCCATCCGCTGGCCTGAGCGACAATGCCAGGACATTTGATGGGCAACAACGGAACGCACAAGACGGCCGATGCGGTGCCAGGAGCCCACCCTGAGGTTCACAGTGAAAATTTCTTCCGGCCCTTCAGCGGCCGCAATGCAGCAATCAACCCTCAGTTCCAGTTCAAGCCTTAGTTCCAGTTCAAGCCACAATTCCGATCCGACCCCGAGCCGCGGCGAAGCGGCAACCCCTATTGCCGGCACCGAAAAGCTGAGGGGACCAGTGCAGTTTGGCTTTACAGAGAGTGCCGCCGTGCGCTTCAGGGCCCACCCGGCAGGCGGCGGACAGACGCCAGGCCGGGTTGTGCGGGTGGACCGCAACCGTCTTCTCGTCGCAACGGCAGACGGTCAGATGAGCGTGCCCTACCCGTCTGCCGGACCGGTGCCGGCCACCGGCGACTGGGTCTGGCTCGGGCCCATCCATGCCGGTGGACCCGGTGTCGCGGCCGTGCTTCCGCGCACGTCCGAGCTGAGCCGCAAGCGGGCATTCGAAGCGTCCTCCGACGCGCAGGTTCTCGGCGCCAACATTGACGTGGTTGGCGTGGTGGTCCCGGTGGACCGGCCGCTGACCCACAATAGGCTGGAGCGGACCCTTGTGGCCGCCTGGGATTCCGGTGCCGTGCCCCTGGTGATCATCACGAAGGCCGATCTGTCCGACCTGGCGGATGACGTCGTCGGAAAGGTGATCCTGCAGGCCGCCGGAGTGGACGTGGTGACCACCTCCGCGGAGCAGGGCGACGGCCTGGACGAGCTGCTGGCCCATGTGCCGCCGGGTGGGACGCTCGTGCTGCTCGGGCCGTCCGGGGCCGGAAAGTCCACGCTCATCAACGCGCTCGCCGGCCACGAGGTCCAGTCCACCGGGGACGTGCGCGCCGCGGACGGGAAGGGAAGGCACACCACCACGTCGCGGGAGCTGGTGCCGCTGCCCGGCGGTGCAGTGCTCATGGACACGCCCGGCGTCCGCGGCTTTGGCCTCTTTGATGCCGATGACGGCATGGGCGAGATGTTCGGTGACCTGGCGGAACTCTTTAGGCAGTGCCGCTTTTCCGACTGTGCCCACGACCGGGAGCCTGACTGCGCAGTCCGCGCGGCGCTTGATGACGGCTCACTCGACTCCAGGAGGTGGGCGAGTTACCTGAAGCTGCAGCGTGAACTGGCGGCCCTGAACCGGCGCCACGACGCCGCGGCACGGAGGGCGTATCAGCGTGAATGGCACCAGAAGGTCGCCGTGGCGGCCAGAACCCAGCGCGCAGGTGACCGGCCCAGGAAACGCTGACCCATCCCAATCCGCGTTGTCTCCGAATGGTTACGGTATCCGCGTCGGCAGTTACATTGCTGCGGGCACTGGTTACGCTTTGTCAAGACGTGCTTTACACCTAAAAATCGGCGGGCATATGATCAGCTCGCTTCACCGTCCAAAGTTGCCGCCAACAGTTAGGTAAGCCAGGGAATGGCCGAAGCCATGATTGAGTTCGAGAGCGTCACCAAGAGGTACCAGAGCGGACAGCCGGCAGTGGACCAGTTGAGCATGTCCATCGACAAAGGCTCCATCACGGTGTTCGTCGGACCATCAGGCTGCGGCAAGACGACATCCCTGCGCATGATCAACCGGATGGTTGAGCCCACCTCCGGAACCATCACCGTGGACGGCAAAGACGTCACGTCCGTTCCTGCGGCAGAACTGCGGCGGTCCATGGGGTACGTCATGCAGTCCTCCGGGCTCATGCCGCACCGGTCGGTCCTGGACAACATCGCTACCGTGCCGCGCCTGAACGGCGTGTCCAAAGCCGACGCCCGCAAACGGGCGGAGGAACTGCTCGACGTCGTCGGGCTGGCGTCGATGCTCGGGAAGCGGTATCCGTCCCAGCTCTCCGGCGGCCAGCAGCAGCGCGTCGGCGTGGCCCGCGCGCTCGCCGCCGACCCGCCGGTTCTGCTCATGGACGAGCCCTTCAGCGCGGTGGATCCCGTGGTGCGGGACGAGCTCCAGCACGAGCTGCTGCGGCTGCAGCGAGATCTGGCGAAGACGATTGTCTTTGTCACCCATGACATCGACGAGGCGACAGTCCTGGGGGACAAGGTGGCGGTCTTCGCCGTCGGCGGGAAACTGGCGCAATACGCGACGCCGGAGGAGATCCTGCGGGCCCCCGCCAACGAGTTTGTTGCTTCCTTCGTGGGCCGCGACCGCGGGTTCCGGCACCTGGCCTTCACCGCGGCCGACGGCGTGACCATCCATCCTGTGCCGACTGTCACCAGGGGCGGCAACAGCTCAGCCCCGCAGGCGGATTCTTCTGACGGCTGGCGCCTGGTGGTGGACCAGGAGTCGCGGCCGCTGGGTTGGGAAAGCCCGGACCGTGACGCGGAGCTCATCCCCGGCGGTTCGCTGTTCCGGTCCGGCGAGACGCTACGGCGGGCTCTGGACTCGGCACTCTCCTCCCCGTCAGGGCTGGGAGTCGCGGTGGACGGTGACGGACGGGTCGCGGGCGTGGTCAAGGCTGCCGAAGTGCTGGCCGTCATCGAGTCTGCCCGCCAGGTCCGGCAGGCCGCACTCTGATGGACTGGTTCCTGGCCAACAACGGCATGGTCTTTGAACGGGCGGGGCAGCACCTGGTCCTGGCCCTGGTTCCGATGCTCCTTGGCCTGCTGATTTCCATTCCGCTGGCGCAGCTTTCACGCCGCCACACCGCGCTCAGGTCGCTCGTGAACACCATCAGTTCGCTGCTCTATACCATCCCCTCACTGGCGCTGTTCATCATCCTGCCGCCGCTGCTGGGGACCCGGATCCTGGACCCTGCGAACGTCGTAGTCGCCCTGACCATTTATGCGGTGGCGCTCCTGGTGCGGGCCGCGATGGATGCCTTCGATTCGGTGGATGACGACCTCCGCCAGGCGGCTGTGGCCATGGGCTACAAGCCTGGCGCGCGCTTCCTGCAGATCGACCTGCCGCTGTCCCTGCCTGTCCTTTTTGCAGGTCTCCGCGTGGTCTCGGTCAGCAATATTTCGCTCGTCAGCGTGGCGGCGCTGCTCGGGGTGGGAAACCTGGGAATGCTGTTTACCGACGGACTGCAGCGCAACTTTGTCACCGAAGTGGTGGTGGGGATCGTTGCCATCCTGCTGCTGGCGCTGCTCATGGACGCGATCCTGGTTGTGCTGGAAAGGTTGCTCACACCGTGGACCCGGGCGTCGGCCGCCTCGCCGCGCTCCGATGCGAAAACGGGTGCTGAGTTCATCGCCGAGACGCACGTCCATGCGGGGGCCGGATCGTGAGCAACATCTTTACCGACACCTTCGCCTGGCTCGCGGATCCTAAGCACTGGTCCGGAAGCTCCGGAATCCCCGTGCGGCTGCTGGAGCACCTGCAGTACAGCGGCCTTGTGCTGGTCATCGCCGCGGCCATCGCCCTTCCCGTGGGGCTGTACATCGGGCACACCGGGAGGGGCCGGGTGGCAGCCGTGGCCGTGGCAGGTGCCCTGCGCGCCTTGCCGACGCTGGGACTCCTGGTGCTGTTCGCCCTGATCGCCGGAAGCGGGCTCATGCCGCCGGTATGGGCGCTGGTGATCCTCACCGTCCCGCCGCTGCTGGCAGGCACCTACGCCGGCATCTCGAGCGTGGACACCACGGTAGTGGACGCCGCACGCGCCATGGGCATGAAGGAACTGCAGATCCTGTTCAGCGTGGAGCTTCCCAACGGACTGCAGGTGATGTTCGGCGGCATCCGCACCGCCGTGCTCCAGGTCATCGCCACTGTCTCCGTGGTGGCCTACCTTCCGCTCGGCGGCCTCGGACGCTACCTGTTCGACGGGCTCGTCCTTCAGGACTTTCCGCGGATGCTGGCGGGCTCACTGCTGATCGCAGGCCTGGCAATCGCCGTCGACCTTATCCTGGCAGCAGCCCAGCGGCTGCTGGTGTCACCCGGACTTTCCACCCGTTCCAAGGGCGGCCGCAAGGCCGTCACCGATCTCACGGCTGCCGCACCCGCGGCGGCCGCTGTTCAAGGAGGCTCCCAATGAATCACCCCGTCCACACGACCATCACCCGCCGTGGCCTGGGCGGCCTGGCCGCTGGTGTCGGTATTGCCCTTGCCCTCTCCGCGTGCAGCAGCGGTAATCCGCTGTCCTCACCGACCACCAGCGCGGGCAGTGCGGCCGCCGGCGGTTCCCTGGTGGTCGGTTCCGCAGACTTCCCCGAGAGCCAGATCATCGCCGAGATCTACGCCGGCGCCTTGAACGCTGCCGGTGTCACAGCAACCACAAAACCGAACATCGGCTCCCGGGAGATCTACTTCAAGGCTGTCCAGGACGGGTCCGTTGACGTTGTTCCGGACTACTCCGGCAACCTGCTGTCCTTTGTAAACACCGAGGCGCCCGAAGTTTCGGCGGACGACATCTTCAAGGCGTTGCCGGACAAGCTTCCCAAGGGCGTCGCAGTCCTGGAACCTTCCAAGGCTGAGGACAAGGACGCCATGGTGGTCACCAAGGCCACCGCGGAAAAGTACCAGCTGAAGTCCATTGAAGACCTCGCCAAGGTCTGCAAGGACCTCACCATGGCAGCTCCGGCCACCTTCGAAACCCGGTCCTATGGATTCCCGGGCCTGAAGACGAACTATGGCTGCGAGCTCAAGGCTTTGAAGCCCTTCAGCGACGGCGGCGGAAACCTGACCCTGAAGGCCCTCCTGAATGATGAGGTCCAGGTGGCCGACATCTTCACCACCACACCGTCCATCGCCGACAACGACCTCGTGGTCCTGGAAGACCCCAAGAGCAACTTCAAGGCCCAGCAGGTGCTGCCGCTCTACAACGAGGCCAAGATGACAGACAAGGCAAAGGAAGCGCTGAACAGTGTCTCAAAGACTCTGACCACGGAGGACCTTATCAACCTCAACCGGGCAGTGAGCGGCAGCCAGAAGCAAAACGCCAAGGACGCCGCAGCCGCCTGGCTCAAGGACAAGGGCATCGTCAAGTAAACCCTCTGCTGTCCTGCGCTGAAACAGCGGTACAGCACTTGAGCTAACGACGACGGCGGCTGCCGGACCCTCCTGGGGGTACCGGCAGCCGCCGTCGGGGTTTAACGGACCCCAGCGGACGCGATGGTCCGTCCGTTCCGTGTGAGCCAAGTCTCCCCGGAAGTACATCCCGCATATGGCATATTTGATGGATGGCAGAATTCAAGCAGTCCACCAAGCTTCATAATGTCCTTTACGACATCCGTGGACCGATTCTTCAGGCCGCCCAGCAGATGGAGGCGGAGGGTCACCGGATCCTCAAACTGAACATCGGAAACCCGGCACCTTTCGGTTTTGAAGCGCCGGACGCGATCCTGGTGGACATGATCCGCCACCTGCCACATGCCCAGGGCTACAGCGACTCGCGGGGCATCTTCTCGGCTCGTACAGCAGTCTCGCAGTACTACCAGACCCGGGGCATCCAGAACATCCACGTGGACGACATCTACCTCGGCAACGGCGTGAGCGAGCTCATCACCATGTCGCTTATGGCGCTCCTTGACGACGGCGACGAGGTCCTCATCCCCACCCCGGATTACCCGCTGTGGACTGCCTCGGTGGCCCTGGCGAGCGGGCGGCCCGTGCACTACCTGTGCGATGAGGAATCGGGCTGGCAGCCGGACCTGGAGGACCTCGAGTCCAAGATCACGCCGCGCACCAAGGGCATCGTGGTGATCAACCCGAACAACCCCACCGGTGCCGTGTACCCGGAGGAGACCCTCAAGAAGATTGTGGCCCTGGCTGAGAAGCACGGTCTGGTCCTCTTCGCGGACGAAATCTACGAGAAGATCCTGTACGAGGATGCCGTTCACGTGAACCTGGCCAGCCTGACCGGCGACGACGTGCTGTGCCTGACCTTCAGCGGATTGTCCAAGGCTTACCGTGTGTGCGGCTACCGGGCAGGGTGGATGGCCATCTCGGGACCGAAGAAGGACGCCTCGGATTACCTCGAAGGCATCAATCTGCTCGCCAATATGAGGCTGTGCGCCAATGTACCGGCACAGCATGCCATCCAGACCGCGCTGGGCGGCTATCAGAGCATCAACGACCTCATCCTTCCCGGCGGCCGCCTGCTGGAGCAGCGGAACAAGGCCTATGACATGCTGAACGCCATTCCCGGCGTGAGCACTCAACAGGCCAGGGGAGCGCTGTACCTGTTCCCCAGGCTGGACCCCGATGTTTACCGCATCCGAGATGACGAAAAGTTCGTCCTGGACCTCCTCAGGGAGCAGAAAATCCTGGTATCCCACGGCAGGGCCTTCAACTGGGTGCGGCCTGACCACTTCAGGATGGTGACCCTGCCGAACGTCAAGGACATCGAGGAAGCAATCGGCCGCATGGGAGACTTCCTCAGCAGGTACCAAGGGAACTAGCCTGTTCCCACGTACAACTGCAGAAAGAGGTCACCATGGCCGGCGTCGTGGAATTCGGGAAGTTCCCCTCCGGGACTTTGAGAGTTGACAAGGGATTCAAGCTTGAGGATGTGGACCCCAATGCGACGCCTGGCTACACCGGGAAGAAAGCCGACGGCGAGGAGCTGCTCGCCGATCTTGACGCCAAGCTGGCCGAGCTGCAGGAGAAGCTGTTCGCTGAGGCCAAGTTTGGCGGCTCCAAACGGGTCCTGCTGATCCTGCAGGGAATGGACACCGCTGGTAAGGGCGGAATCGTGAAGCACGTCCTGGGCGCGATGGATCCCCAAGGGGTCAGGTTCAAGTCGTTCAAGGCGCCCACCGAGGAGGAGAAGGCATACGACTTTCTCTGGCGGATTGAAAAGGTGGTGCCCGCCGCGGGCACGATGGGCGTCTTCGACCGTTCGCACTACGAGGATGTCCTCATCCACCGTGTCCACGGCTGGGCCGACCCGAAAGAACTCCAGCGGCGGTACGCCTCCATCAACGAATTCGAAGCCAGGCAGACGGCAGTGGGTACCGCGGTCATCAAGGTCATGCTGAACATCAGCAGTGACGAGCAGAAGAAGCGGCTGCTGGCACGGCTGGACAAACCGGCGAAGCACTGGAAATACAGCACCGGGGATCTGAAGGAGCGCGCCTTCTGGGATGACTACATGGCCGCTTACCAGGCTGCGTTCGATGCCACGTCGACGGACGGCGCCCCTTGGTACGTCGTTCCGGCGAACAAGAAATGGTATGCGCGCATCGCGGTGCAGCAGCTGCTGCTCGAGGCGCTCATGGCCCTCAAGCTGGAGTGGCCCAAGGCCGACTTCGACGTCGACGCCGAGCGCCGCCTCCTCGAGAAGTCCTAGCCGTCCTTGCCGTTCTAGCCGTCCTTGCGGGCGGCAGCCAGCCTCTTCCGCGCGCCCTCCAGCCATTCTTCACAGCGCCGGGCCAAGGCCTCACCGCGCTCCCAGAGGGCTAGTGAATCTTCAAGGCTTGTGCCGCCTGCTTCAAGTTTGGACACGACGCCCACCAGTTGTTCGCGGGCTTCCTCGTAGCTGAGGGCCTCTATCTCTGCCGGCAGCGCTGTCGCTGCCGCGCTGCTGGAGCCGGTCTGGTCGGAGCGGTCTGTCATGTCGGTTTCACCTGTCGGGTTGGTCTGGCTGGTTTCGCGGGCGGGATTAATTCGGAGGATGGGGCCGGGTTCGCTGGGTCAGGCACCTGACGCCTGGTGCCCTCCAGTGGAGGTGGCACCGAACCGCCCGCCCGCGACACGGACGGAGAGCTCTGTCCCGGACGGAACCTGGGCCGGATGGCGAACGACGGCCCCTTCCGTGCCCGGCGCCTTGCCTCCGGCGAGCTGGACCACGGCGTATCCGCGGTCCAGGGTCTGCTGGGGTGACAGGGCGCGGACCTGGGCCTGAAGATGCACAAGCTGGTCGGCGGCCCTTGTGACGGCGGCGCTGATGGCTGCAGTCGATCGGCGGCCAAGCCGTTCCACGTCGTCCGCGCGCGCGGAGACCATGCCTTCGGGCGCGGCAAGGACGGGGCGGGACCTCAGCGCGGCGAGGCGGTCGGACTCCCTGGCTACGAGCTGCGTCACCGAGCGGTGCAGTTGGGCCTCGGCCTGGCGCACCCGGGCGAGCTCTTCAGAGACCTCCGGAACTATCCGCTTGGCGGCGTCCGTCGGGGTGGACGCGCGCAGGTCGGCGACGTCGTCCAGAATGGGACGGTCCGCCTCGTGCCCGATAGCGCTCACGACAGGTGTCAGGACGCCGGCGACGGCACGGATCAGTTCCTCATTGCTGAAGGGCAGGAGGTCCTCCAGTGCGCCACCTCCGCGCGCAATGACGATGACGTCGACGTCGGGGCGGGAGTCGAGTTCCCTCAGGGCACCAATAATCTGTGCAACCGCTGTATTTCCCTGGACGGCGACTTCGCGGACCTCAAACTCGACGGCGGGCCAGCGCAGGGCCGCGTTGCGGAGGACATCCTTCTTGGCGTCCGAGTCCCGGCCGGTGATCAGGCCGATGCGGTGGGGGAGGAGCGGCAGCCGCTTCTTCCGGGACTCGGCAAAGAGACCTTCGGCAGCGAGGGCATGGCGCAGCCGTTCGATCCGGGCGAGGAGGTCGCCCAGGCCCACCGGGCGGATGTCTTTGACGGACATGTTCAGGCGGCCGGTCTTCAGCCAGAACTCGGCCTTGAGGAGGGCTACCACCCTGCTTCCGCGTTCGAGCGGGGTCTCCTGGCGGTCGAGGACCTTGGACCAGATGGAAGCCGGAAGGGAAATCTCGGCATCCACGTCCCGGAGCGTCAGGAATGCGCTGCTGCCGCGGCGATTCAGCTCGATGACCTGTCCCTCCACCCACGCGGCCGGTGCCCGTTCAATGTGCGTCTTGAGTTTCTGGGACAGCAACTGCAGCGGCCACGGGTTGTCCGGGCTGGTATCGGCGGCGGTGGCGGGCACCGTTGTGGGACCCCCGGCCGGCACGGTGGCATTTTCAGCCATGCGCTGCCTGGGTAGCCGTGATTGCCTGATGCATGTGGCGGTCCTTTGCCTTCGCGGTGGGTTAACCAACTCTATCCATAGCTTTATCACCGGTTGCCGACATTTTTTGAACATGCGGCGGCGCCCCTAGGATGGCAGTGTCCCGACTGCCAGCCAGGAACCCCGACCAGCTAGGAACCCCCTTGCGCTCTTTTGTTTCGGCCTTGGCCGTCATCCTTGGCCTGCTGCTGTCAGCGATTGCTGTCCCGGCCATCTGGGTGGACCGAAATATCGTGCAGGAGGACGGATTTGCGGCACTGGCCGCCCCCTTGGGTAAGGATCCGACGTTTCAGAAGCGCCTTGCAACTGCAGCCGTGGCGAGTATCGACACGGCGGGAAGCATCCCCGGACCCCTGTCCGAGCTCGTCCGGCCGGTGCTGGAATCGGCTGCCGCGTCGCTCACGGGACTGCCGGGATACCCTGCAGCCTGGGAAGAGACGCTGCGAAAGAGCCACCGCCTCAACTTTGCAGCCCCAGCCACCCTTCCGCCCGACGCCGACTCCGCGACTTCCGTCACCCTGGATGTGGCGCCACTCGTGGCCCTGGTGACGAAACAGGTGTCGGCCAAGGCGGGGGTTCCGCTGGAGGCGCCGGCCCAAACCCTCGTAAACATCGGCCAGTCCAACCAGCGGCAGCTTATCGAACGGGTCGCCGTGTACGCCCCGGTCGGTTACAGTCTGGCCATCGGGGCAGGAATCGCGTTCCTTCTGGCCCTCCTTGTTGCCCGGCGCCGCTGGAAAGTGCTGGCAGGAATCGGTATCGGAGCGCTTGCGCTTGCCGGGCTGTGGAACCTGGGGTCAAGCTGGGCCTCGGACGCCGTCGTGGGCACTGCAAGCGGAAACGAAGTGGCGGACCTGTTCAAGAAGGAGTTCGTGGCAGCGTCGACGGCTGGTTTCGGGTCCTGGATCCTTGCTGCCGCGATCACCGGAGCCGCGCTTCTGGCAGCAGGACTCGTGGCCGGGATCATCGGCGGCCGCGCCCGCAAGGGCTGAGCACCTCTCGCCGTGATCACCCCCGGCATGACGGACCGGCTGAATCGCCGGACGGGCCGATTTACCGGAGCGGCCGATTTACAGTAGCGGCGGCGCACCCGGGGCGAAGTCCCGCACCCGGTAGCATGGAGAAATGACCTCCTCAGCAGTCTCCCTTTCGATGCCAACCGTCCCGCGCCGGCGGCGTCCGCCGGAGGAAATTCTGGCAGCCGCTCCGGTTACCGGCACCAAGAGGGTTCTGCTGGCGGCCCCGCGCGGATACTGCGCCGGTGTGGACCGCGCGGTGATCGCCGTTGAGAAGGCTCTGGAACACTACGGGCCCCCTGTATACGTCCGCAAGCAAATCGTCCACAACGTGCACGTGGTCAGTTCCCTTGAAGAACAGGGCGCCATTTTCGTCGATGAAACCGATGAGGTGCCCGAGGGCGCCCTGGTGATCTTCTCAGCCCACGGCGTGTCCCCGGCCGTGGTCCAGTCTGCTGAGGACCGCGGTCTCCGCACCATCGACGCCACGTGCCCCCTGGTGACCAAGGTCCACAAGGAAGCGGTCCGCTTCGCGAAAGACGACTTCGACATCCTCCTCATTGGCCACGACGGCCACGAGGAAGTCGAAGGAACCGCCGGCGAAGCCCCGGAGCACATCCAGATCATCAACGGCCCGCACGAAGTGGACAAGGTGACCGTCCGGGACCCGGAAAAGGTGATCTGGCTTTCCCAGACCACGCTGAGCGTTGACGAAACCATGGAAACCGTCAGGCTGCTCAAGGATCGGTTCCCGACCCTCCAGGACCCGCCCAGTGATGACATCTGCTACGCCACCACAAACCGCCAGGTGGCCATCAAGAAGATTGCGCCCCAGGCGGATCTGGTAATCGTCGTCGGATCGGCGAACTCTTCCAACTCGGTGCGGCTGGTTGAGGTCGCCCTGGAGTACGGTGCCAAGGCTTCCTACCGCGTGGATTTCGCGAACGAGGTGGATGAGGCCTGGTTTGAAGGTGTCGCCACCGTTGGAGTCACGTCCGGTGCATCCGTGCCGGAGGTGCTGGTAAAGGACGTCCTCCGCCTCCTGGCCGACTACGGCTACGGCGCTGTCGAGGAGGTAGTCACCGCAGAGGAGGATCTGCTGTTCTCCCTGCCCAAGGAGCTCCGCGCAACCCTCAAGGAAGCCGGCGACGTCTCCCGTGCCCTCGGCGGCAGGCGCTCGCGCTAGCTCACCTTCCCGCAGGCGCTCGCGCTAACTCACCTTCCCGACGGGGCCGAGTCCGGAAGTGCGGTCGGCCCGGCGGCTCCCGGACGTCGCGGCTGCCTACGCGGCGTCTTCAGACGCCTCCTCGAGTTCCCGGCCGGTCTGGTCGGTGGCCTGCAGTTCGGGAGCGGAAACGGAGCGGGGTGTGACCTGGACCGCCGGAGGCGTCACAAGCCCGGCCGCGTCAAGGGCATTCAGTTTCCGCGCCGTGGGGAGGACCCGCGCTTCAAGGGTGCCCACCATTGAGTTGTAACGGTCGACCGACGATTTCAGCGAAGACCCCAGCTTGCTGACGTTGTCGCCGAGCGTCCCCATCCGCTCGTAGAGCTGCCGGGCGAGTTCGAACAGTTCGCGGGCACTGTCCGTCAGGACGTCCTGCCGCCACGTGAACGCCACGGACTTGAGTACGGCCAGGAGCGTGCCGGGCGAAGCAAGGACCACGTTCTTGGAAAGGGCGTGGTCCAAAAGCCCGGGATCAGCGGACAGCGCGGCGGCGAGGATTGACTCCGCCGGCAGGAAGCAAATGACGAGTTCAGGGGAGTTGCCCGATATGTCCCAGTACTTCTTGTTGCTGAGGGCATCCACATGGGTCTTGAGAGCCTTGGCATGGGCTGTCAGGAGTGCCTGCTGGGTTGACTGGGTCAGCACAGCCTTGCCCCTGTCCGGCTGGCCAAGATCCTGTGCCTCGAGGTACGCGGACAGCGGCACCTTGGCGTCCACCACTAGCTGCTTGTCGCCGGGAAGCTGAACCACCAGGTCCGGACGGACCGACGAGTCAGAACCCTGGCTGTGGAGTTGCTCGTGGAAATCGACGTGGCGAAGCATCCCGGCGGCTTCAACCACCCGGCGCAACTGCACCTCGCCCCACTGGCCGCGCGCGCTGTTGGAACGCAGCGCGGATTCGAGTGCGTGCGTGGACCTCATCAGCTGTTCGTCCGAGAGCCTGGCTTCCTGCAGCTGCTGTGCCAGCTGCCCATATTGCTCAAGCCTGTCCCGTTCCAGCAGGGAGACCTGTTGCTGGACGGCCGTCAGTTTTTCGGCAACCGGCGCCAAAGCCCGCAGCACGCTGCCGTCCTGCTGCCGGGATTCGCCCAGCTCCCTGTTCTGGACGGCCAGCAGCTTCCGCTCGGCGTCGGCAGCAGCGTAATGGGCGCTGACCTCCGAAAGCCGCGCCGAAACGCCGTCGAAATCCGCTTCAAGCGCGGCGCTCCGGCGGCGCAAGACCGTGTAGGCGAGGGCTGCCCCCGCCAAGGCGCCGAGCACCAGCATCAGGAGGGCCAGAATGACTGAAAAAGAATCCATGCATTCACTGTGGCATGCAGGTGCGACATTTTTGCCGAAGGCAACGGCGCCACGGCCGCAGGCCCCAATTGAACTGTGTCTGCCGCGGGCCCGCGCGTCCGGCAGCGAGGCGCCGGTAGCCGCCGGCGCCGCCGTAACGGGTAGAATCAATGTCCGTGGCTCTTACTATTGGCATCGTCGGACTGCCCAACGTCGGCAAATCAACTCTTTTCAACGCCCTGACCCGTAATCAGGTGCTTGCGGCGAACTATCCGTTCGCCACCATCGAACCGAATGTCGGCGTCGTGAACCTGCCCGACCCCCGGCTTCAGCAGCTCGCGGAGATTTTCGGGTCCCAGCGTTTGCTGCCGGCCGCAGTGTCTTTTGTTGACATCGCCGGCATCGTCAAAGGTGCGTCCGAAGGCGAGGGCCTGGGTAACCAGTTCCTCGCCAACATCCGGGAGGCCGAGGCGATCGCCCAGGTCGTCCGCGTGTTCGACGACCCCGACGTTATCCACGTCGACGGCAAGGTGGACCCGCGCTCCGACATGGAGACCATCAACACCGAGCTGATCCTGGCTGACCTCCAGACGATCGAAAAGGCCGTCCCCAGGATCGAAAAAGAAGTCAAGATCAAGAAGCGCGAGGCCGCGGAGCTGGCCGCCATCAAGGCGGCCCAGGTGGTGCTGGAACGCGGCGACACCATCTTCTCCTCGGTCAAGAGCGACAAGCTTGAGATGGAGCACCTCAAGGAACTCAGCCTCCTGACGGCCAAGCCTTTCATCTACGTCTTCAACGCGGACGAAGGAATCCTGGGCAGCCCCGAGAAGCAGGAAGAGCTCCGCGCCATGGTCGCGCCTGCAGACTGCATCTTCCTCGACGCCAAGCTCGAGTCCGACCTCGTGGAGCTGGATGAGGAGGAAGCGCGTGAAATGCTGGAAATGAACGGGCAGGATGAATCCGGCCTGGACCAACTTGCCCGGGTGGGCTTCCACACCCTCGGGCTGCAGACGTACCTGACGGCAGGCCCGAAGGAAACCCGCGCGTGGACCATCCACCAGGGCGACACCGCGCCGCAGGCGGCCGGCGTCATCCACTCGGACTTCCAGCGCGGGTTCATCAAGGCCGAAGTTGTTTCCTTCGGGGACCTCATCGATGCCGGTTCCATGGCCGAGGCGAAGTCCCGCGGCAAGGTCCGCATCGAAGGCAAGGAATACGTCATGGCCGACGGCGACGTCGTCGAGTTCCGCTTCAACGTCTGAGGTTGCGGTACGCACTCTTCAGTGATTGAGAATTAACAAGTAGGAGCCCTGATCCCTAGGATCGGGGCTTTTGCTGTGATTGGCGCGCATACCCACCCGCACCGATGCAGTCAAGCGTTTCTTGCAGAATGCCACCTCCAGTTTCCGCCTAGGTTGCATCTCGATAACAACCTTTACTGAGGGACAACTTTCGGTCCGCAGGCCCCGCCTTCGGGTCTAGGCTACTTCCCATGTGAGACATGCCACATGCTCACTGGGGGGATGTGGCGGTCTGGCCGGCGTCTACAGCGGCGGTCCTTTCCACACTAAAGAGACATAGGAGGCGGAATGCGATTTGGTCGTATTTCCAAAGCAGTAGGCGTTGCCGCGGCTGCGGCGCTGGCGCTCAGCGCCTGCGCCAGCACCAACACCGGGACAACCCCGTCAAGCAACGCGGCCGGCAAACAGGGCGGCACCGCCACTGTGGTCGAGGTGAATGCGTTCAATACGTTCAACCCCAATACGGCCGACGGCAACACTGACATCAACTCGAAGGTCAGCTACGCCACCCACTCGGGCTTTTACTACATCGACAACAAGCTCAACGTTGTCCGCAATGAAAAGTTCGGCAAGATGGAAAAGACCTCCGATGATCCCTTGACCGTCAAGTACACCATCAACGAAGGCGTCAAATGGTCGGACGGCACGCCCGTCACGGCAGCGGATCTCCTCCTCCAATGGGCTGCCTTCTCCGGCTATTACAACGACGCCGACGCCGATGGGAAGGCCGGAACGTCGTACTTCTCCTACGCCGGTGACCCCACCGGCCTCGCCCTCACGGACTTCCCGGAAATCGGCGACAACAACCACTCGATGACCATCAAGTACTCCAAGCCGTTCGCTGACTGGGAAATCGCACTTGGCGGACCCGGGATTGACATCCCTGCGCACGTGCTGGCGAAGAAAGCCGGCCTGGCGGACACCCAGGCGTTCATTGACCTCCTCAAGGGCATGCCGCGCGGCGACTCCAAGGCCCCGAAGCCTGCCGACGCCAAGCTGAAGGCAATGTCTGATCTCTGGAACACCGGATTCGACTCCAAGACCCTGCCGAGTGATCCGAGCCTGTTCCTGTCCAACGGTCCCTTCATCGTCAAGAGCGTCAACCAGGACCAGTCCCTGACCATGGTCAAGAACAAGGACTACAACTGGGGCCCCGAAGCCAAGCTCGATGAAATCACCGTCCGCTACATCGGTTCCTCTCCTGCCCAGGTCCAGGCACTGAAAAATGGCGAGGCGGACATCATCGCCCCGCAGGCCTCCGCAGACACGCTTGACCAGCTGAAGGCACTTGAGAGCCAGGGCGTGACCGTAGAGCAGGGCAACCAGCTCTCCTACGACCACATCGACCTTAACTTCTCAGGACCGCTGGCAGACAAGAACGTCCGCGAAGCATTCATGAAGACGGTTCCCCGCAAGGACATCGTCGACAAGATCGTAAAGAAGCTTGATCCGGAAGCGAAGCCGCTGGATTCGCAGCTCTTTGTTCCGGCCCAGCCTGCCTACGCAGACTCCGTGAAGGAAAACGGGGCCTCGGCGTACCAGGACGCTGACGTTGACGGAGCCAAGAAGCTGCTCGCCGGCAAGACTCCGGAAATCCGGATCATGTACAACAAGGACAACCCGAACCGTGTGGATGCCTTCTCCCTGATCCGCGAGTCGGCAACCAAGGCGGGCTTCAAGATCGTCGACGGCGGCCTTGGCGCCTCCGACTGGGGTAAGGCGCTGGGCAAGGGCGGTTACGACGCCACGATCTTCGGTTGGATCAACCCTGGCGTTGGAGTCTCCGGCGTGCCGCAGATCTTCCGGACGGGCAACGGTTCCAACTTCAACAAGTTCAGCGATCCCGAGGCCGACAAGCTGATGGATGAACTCATCGTGACGACCGACCGGGGCAAGCAGGACGACCTCATCAAGCAGGTCGACAAGAAGATCTGGGCCTCTGCCTACGGCCTTCCGCTGTTCCAGTCCGTTGGAGTGGACGCCTACAGCGACCGCATCACCGGAGTGAAGTTCATGCCGAACCAGACGGGCGTCTGGTGGAACTTCTGGGAGTGGGCCGAAAAGTAAGCCGATGACCACAACCGCAACAAGGTAGCTGAGGCGCCGGGATCAAGCACCATGGTCCCGGCGCCTTGCAGCGACATCTCCCGCCTGTGCCGCTGCCGAAACACAACAGGCGGGCACGGCCAAACCTGCGACCGGTCCGGGCAATCCCTGGGCCCGAATACTGAGGTTCTATCAAAATGGTGACCTACATCGTCCGGCGGCTAGTCACCGCGGCACTCATTCTTCTGGGCGCATCCTTCCTGGTGTATCTGCTGACCGCGGCGTCCGGCGATCCGCTTGCAGAGTTCCGGGCCAGCAGCCAGCCCAATAAACAGCAGCTGATGGATTCAAGGTCCGCACTCCTCGATCTGGACACCCCGGCTCCGCTGCGGTACTTCAAATGGCTCGGCGGCGCAGCCAAGTGCCTCGTGCCGTTCGCCGGCTCCTGCGATCTCGGCAAGAACATCGCTGGACAGCCCATAACCGATGCGTTGGGGCATGCCCTCGTGCAGACACTCACGCTGGTTACCGGCGCCGCCGTCCTGGCGATCCTCGTGGGCATTACGCTCGGCATCATCACGGCATTGCGGCAGTACAGCACGTTGGACTACGGCGTGACTTTCATGGCCTTCCTGTTCTTTTCCCTCCCCATTTTCTGGGTCGCCGTACTGCTAAAGGAATTCGGCGCCATCGGCTTCAACGACTTCCTCAGGAATCCGCAGATACCGCTTCCGCTGGCCATAGGCATCGGCGTGGTGTTCGGCCTGGTGGCCATGGTGGTTGCAGGTGGGGACACGAAGCGGCGGGTATTGACGGGCGGGATCGTATTCGCCGTCGTGACGGCAGTGCTCATCTACTTCTCGGTCACCCAATGGTTTAAGACTCCAGGGCTCGGGCCTGTCGTCATCGCCATCGCCGGCGTCGGACTCGCCTTTGCGGTGACCCTGTTGACGGCAGGGCTCAGGAACCGGAAGGCGTTGCAGTCCGCACTCATCGCCGTCGGCGTGGGCGTGGTTGCGTACTTCCTCATCCAGCCGCTGCTCAATCAGGCGACCTTCCTCATGATCGTGCTGCTGGCCATCGCCACCGTTCTTGTCGGCATGGCGATCGGCTACTTGGTGGGCGGCTATGACCGCGGCCAATCCATGCGCGCCGCAGCCATTACGTCCGTCCTCCTGGGATTTCTCGTCCTGCTGGACCGGTTCATGCAGGCGTGGCCGGCGTACTTCAACAACGGGAGGGTGCGGGGACGCCCCATCGCCACCATCGGTGCCGGCACCCCGAACATCGAGGGGGACTTCTGGATACTTGGGCTCGATTCATTCACCCACCTGATCCTGCCCACCACGGCGCTCATCCTCATCTCGCTGGCCGGCTACACCAGGTTCACCCGAGCCTCCATGCTCGAAATCATGAACATGGACTACATTCGAACGGCCCGGGCCAAAGGCGTTTCTGAACGGACCGTGGTGATGCGCCACGCGTTCCGGAACGCCCTCATCCCGGTCGCCACGATCGTTGCCTTCGACATTGGCGGGCTCATCGGCGGTGCCGTGATCACGGAGACGGTGTTCTCCGTCCGCGGCATGGGCTTCCTGTTCCTCGATGGCATTCTGCACGTTGACCCCAACCCGGTCATGGGCGTCTTTATCTGCGTCGCCATCACGGCCATGGTGTTCAACCTCATCGCGGACCTTGCCTACTCCGCACTGGATCCACGAGTAAGGGTAAAAGCATGAGCCAGCCGAGTCAGCAGGACGAAATCGTGGCCGAGCAGGCCAGCCTGAAACAGCAGGCGGCTGCCGGCATCGAGCCCGTTATCGAGGCCAAAGGACTAAGCCAGGGACAGATCGTCCGCAAGCGGTTCCTCGGCCATTCCGGGGCGATCGTGGGCCTCATCGTCTTTGCCATCATTTTCATCATGGCCTTCACCGCCGTGGGGTATGCAGGGATCCCCGGATGGTGGCGCTACGGCCACGAGGACGTTTCGCCGCTGGTCAACGACGGTGCGCCAACAGCTTCGCTTTGGCCTCTGGCCTGGGGTGAACATCCTTTCGGACAAGACCGGATCGGCCGCGACCTGTTCGCCATGACAATGCGCGGGGCCCAGCAGTCCATCACCATCATGCTGGTCATCGGTCTTATTGCCGGGCTCATCGGCGTGGTCGTCGGCGCCCTGTCCGGCTACTTCAGGGGCTGGATGGAAGCCATCCTCATGCGCCTCACGGACGTCATCATCATCGTCCCTGCACTGCTCCTCGCGGCGGTCATGGCCCAGTTCGCGGGCCGGCGGGATGAGGGCAGCTGGTTTGCCACCTTCGCCAGCTCCAACGGCGTCCTGGCACTCGGCATTTTCCTCGGGCTGATCAGCTGGGTGGGGCTGGCAAGGCTCATGCGCGGTGAATTCCTCTCCCTGCGGGAACGTGAATTTGTTGACGCCGCGCGGATATCGGGAGCGAGCAACGCCAGGATCATCTTCAAGCACATCCTGCCCAACGCCGTGGGAGTGCTGATCGTCAACGTCACGCTGACGATGTCCGCGGCGATTCTGACCGAGACCGCACTGAGCTACCTGGGCGTCGGCGTCAAGTCTCCTGACACCTCCCTCGGCCTGCTCATTTCGCAGAACCAGGAAGCCTTTGCGACCCGGCCGTGGCTGTTCTGGTTCCCGGGCCTCTTCATCGTCCTCATTTGCCTCAGCATCAACTTCATCGGCGACGGACTGCGGGACGCGTTTGATCCGCGCCAGAAGAAGTTCAATGCCAAGAAGGCGCGGGCCGCAGGCGGCTCTCCAGCAGCGGAGAAAACGCCGGTGACGGCCATTGACGGCGGAACCGAAGGCGGGAACGCGGCCGGCGAACACCGGGGAGCCTGACGTGCTACCGCAGCGCCCAGGGCTACAGCAGGGCAACGCCCCAGATGCTGAACGCAAGGAGCAGCACGGTGCCGCCCACCTCCAGCCAGCGGACGGTTATCAACACCGGGGTGGCCGCAGCGTTTCCGGCGTCAATGGCCCCGGATTCGACCAGCTGCTGCCAGCGGGTGCGGACCAGCTGTGCCGCCTGCCCGGAGTCGGTGCTTTTCAGGTCGCCTGGCCGGACGGAATTCCCGGGGCCGTAGGTGGTCCCCGGCAGGCCGTGGAGGTCTTCCGGGCGGGCGTTGCGTCCGCCCCAGATGCCGGGAGCGGGCGCCGCCCAGGCACCGTAGCTTCTGGACGGTGTGACCAGGGTCAGGGCGTACCTCGTATCCACATGGACGAGGGCAGCCCAGGGCACCATGACGGACCGGAAGGGGTTCTCGAGCCGGACGCCGGCGTCGTGGACCACCACGGACGGCCGCCAAAACAACAGCCAGCCAAGATAGGCGATAAGGAGCAGCGGGCCGGTGCCGAGCATCGACCCGGCCCCGCCCGTCACTGCAGTGCCGACGAGCCCGACGCCGGCCACAAGCCAGGCAAGCCCGGCGAACCATTTGTTGGTGCGGGCTTTGAAGATCACAGCATTTTCGGCGTGCGGCGCAGTGCTCATGCCCCCAATAATTCAGGATTCCGAGCCGCAGCACTAATTTCAGCTGCTCCGCTGGCCCGGGTGGAAGGAAAACCCCAACATGTCTGACTACATCAGCCACGGCCCCGCCCTCACAGACCCCGACAACATAGGTGCTGTCGTCCTTGAGGTGCGCGACCTGAGCGTCGACTTCGGCGTGGACAAGAAGTGGGTTCCGGCCGCCGTCGGACTTAACTACGAAGTCCGGGCCGGCGAGGTCCTGGCGATCGTCGGTGAATCAGGTTCGGGAAAGAGTGCCAGCTCCATGGCGTTGCTGGGTCTGCTTCCCAGCAACAGCCGGGTCTCCGGCAGTGTCAGGCTCTCGGGTAAGGAGCTGCTCGGCGGCGACGCCTCCAACATCCGCAGTGTCCGCGGCAAGGACGTGGCCGTCATTTTCCAGGAGCCCATGACCGCCCTGAACCCGGTCTACACGGTGGGTGCCCAAATTGTCGAAACTGTGCGCCTGCACAACGAGGTGTCACCCGGGGAGGCCCGGGAACGCGCGCTGCGCATGCTGGACCTCGTGGAACTCCCGGATCCCGAGAAGGCGTTCAAGTCCTACCCCCACCAGCTCTCAGGTGGGCAAAGGCAACGCGCCATGATCGCCCAGTCGCTCTCCTGCGATCCCAAACTGCTGATTGCGGACGAACCCACGACGGCCCTCGACGTGACAGTCCAGGCCGAAATCCTTGACCTGATGAGGAACCTGCGGAACAAGCTCGATAGTGCAATCGTCCTAATCACCCACGACATGGGCGTCGTGGCCGACCTCGCCGACCGGATCGCAGTGATGCGCCGCGGGCTGATCGTCGAGACCGGCACCGCCGACCAGATCTTCCACAACCCTCAGCACCCCTACACGCAGGCGCTGCTTGCCGCCGTGCCCCACCTCGGACAGGGCGGCGCCGGTTCAGAGGGGGAGGTGGACGTGACGGCCGCGCTGGCTGCCGCCACGCACGCCGAACTCGAATCGGTGGACCGCGAGGAGCTGGCCCGCCGGGAGCGCGAGAATGCCGCGGCCCTGGCCGCTGCCGAGGCGGCCAGGCCCTCCGGCGAACCGGTCCTCGAACTGACGGACGTCGCCATCGAGTACCCCAAGCAGGGGCGCGTGCCCGCCTTCCGGGCGGTGGAGGGTGCCAACCTGACCATCTACCCCGGCCAGGTCGTGGGGCTCGTCGGGGAGTCGGGGTCCGGAAAAACCACGATTGGGCGCGCAGCCGTGGGGCTGCTGCCTGTGGCCGCCGGCAAGATGCACGTGGTGGGCCAGGATATTTCCGCGGCCAAGAAAAACGGCAAGCAACTGCACCAGGTGCGGCGCCACATCGGGATGGTCTTTCAGGATCCGTCTTCGTCCCTGAACCCGCGCCTGCCCATCGGGGAAAGCATCGGCGAACCTATGTATCTCGCCGGGGTGGCGAAGGGTCCTGACCTGCAGAAGCGCATCGAGGCGCTGCTGGACCAGGTTGAGCTTCCCCGCGACTACCGCAACCGGTATCCGCATGAGCTCTCCGGCGGGCAGAAACAGCGCGTGGGTATTGCACGCGCCCTCTCGCTGAAACCCAAGCTCATGGTGGCAGATGAGCCAACGTCGGCACTGGACGTGTCCGTGCAGGCGAAGGTCCTGGAGCTTTTCCAGAACCTGCAGCGCGAGCTCGGCTTCGCCTGCCTCTTCGTCACGCATGACCTTGCTGTGGTGGACGTCCTGGCGGACAGGATCTGCGTCATGCAGCGCGGCCGCATCGTGGAGCAGGGGACGCGCGACCAGATCCTCAGGAACCCCCAGGAGCCCTACACGCAGAGGCTGCTGGCGGCCGTACCGCTGCCGGATCCGGAAAGGCAGCGCGAACGGCGCGAGCTGAGGGCGCAGCTGCTCGCCACGGCGGCGGAGTAACCTGCGCCACATTTTGTGGAGTATAGTACTCGACGGTAACTTGTGACTTGCGGTCTCTGCGCTAAAGCGATAGGACCCGGTCGCGGTTTGGCAACGGCGTACCACTATTTGGACTACTTGCGGTTAGGCTTCTTCCTCATGTAGCCCACGTCACACGATACGTCTGTGCCTGGACTGCGGGGATGCAAAAGATATCCCCTGAATCTCTCCCACAACACATAGGAGGCGGAATGCGTTTTTCGCGCACTTCCAAAGCACTGGGCATGATGGCTATCGCCGCACTTGCCCTGACCGGATGCGGCGGTGGCGGATCCAACTCCGGCAGCTCCAACGCAGCCGGAAACTCGAGCAAGGTCATTCTTGCCGATGGATCCGAACCCCAGCGCCCGCTCATGCCGGCCGACACCAATGAAGTTGGCGGCGGCAAGGTCATCGACATGATGTTCGCAGGTCTCGTCAGCTACGACCCCAGCGGCAAGTCGGTCAACGAACTCGCCGAGTCGATCGAGGGCAAAGACGCCCAGCACTACACGATCAAGATCAAGAAGGGCCAGAAGTTCACCAACGGCGAGGTCATCACCGCCAAGACCTTCGTGGATTCCTGGAACTTCGGCGCCGCCGCAAAGAACGCGCAGCTCAGCGGTGCGTTTTTTGAAAGCATCAAGGGCTACGACGAAGCCAGCGCAGAGGGCTCCAAGGTAGACACCATGTCCGGCCTGAAGGTCGTTGACGACCAGACGTTCACCGTTGAGCTGAAGCAGCCGGAATCCGACTGGCCGCTGCGCCTCGGTTACTCCGCATTCGTGCCGGTTCCGTCCGCCGCACTGAAGGACCCGAAGGGCTACGGCGAAAAGCCCGTCGGCAACGGCCCGTACAAGATGGCCGACGGCGGCTGGCAGCACAACGTGCAGATCCAGCTTGTGCCGAATCCGGACTACAACGGTCCCCGCAAGGCCAAGAACGCCGGCGTGACCTTCAAGATCTTCCAGAACGACGACGCCGCGTACCAGGACCTGCTGTCCAACAACCTCGACGTGCTGCAGACGATCCCCACGAGCGCGCTCAAGAACTTCAAATCCGACCTGGGCGAGCGGACCATCGAGAAGCCGTACGCCGGCAACCAGACGATCGCCATCCCGGAATACCTGCCCGAGTGGAGCGGCGAAGCGGGCAAGCTGCGCCGCCAGGCCATCTCCATGGCCATGAACCGCGACGAGATCACCAAGGTGATCTTCAACGGTGCGCGCAAGCCGGCCATGGACTTCACCGCTCCCGTGCTGGACGGCTACAGCGACAGCATCCCGGGTTCGGAAAACCTGAAGTTCGACGCGGCCAAGGCCAAGGACCTCTGGGCCAAGGCCGACGCCATCCAGAAGTGGGACGCCAACAAGACGTTCACCATTGCCTACAACGCCGACAAGGGCGGCCACAAGGCCTGGGTTGAAGCAGTCGTCAACCAGCTGAAGAACAACCTCGGCATCAAGGTTGAAGGCAAGCCGTACGCGACGTTCAAGGAAGCCCGCAACGACGCCACCGCCAAGACGCTGACCGGCTCCATCCGCGCCGGCTGGCAGGCGGACTACCCGTCGCTGTACAACTTCCTCGGCCCGATCTACAAGACCGGTGCAGGCTCCAACGACGCCGAATACGCAAACCCGGCGTTCGACAAGGCCGTCTCCGACGGCCTGAAGGCCTCCTCGGTCAGCGCGGGCAACACGGCGATGAACAAGGCCCAGGAGATCCTCCTGCAGGACCTTCCGGCCATCCCGCTGTGGTACCAGGTCTCCCAGGGTGGCTGGAGCGACCAGGTCACCAATGTTGACTACGCGTGGAACGGTGTTCCGCTCTACTACAACATCACTGGCAAGTAACTACTAAAACGACGGCGGGGGCTGCCTGGATTGGGGCCTCCGCCGTTGTTTTGCTTCCACCCCAATTTCTCAGCACCCGCTTCGGCCGGTGCACTTCGCAGCCGGCCCGCCGTGACCGCACCGGCGTCGGCTGCACCCATAGTGAAAAGGTTCTTTGATGAACAACTCCGCCGCATCCTTGGACAGGGTGCCTGCTGACGGGGGTGTCCTTCGCTGATGGCGACTTACATCCTCAAGCGTTTCCTGCAGCTGATCCCGGTATTCTTGGGCGCCACGCTGCTGGTGTATTTCCTGGTCTTCAGCCTGCCTGGCGACCCCATCGTGGCACTGTTCGGCGACAAGCCCGTCAATGAGGCCGTGGCTGCCCAGCTCCGCGCGCAGTACCACCTTGACCAGCCGTTCTGGATCCAATACCTGCTGTACCTCAAGGGGATCTTCACCTTCGACCTGGGCCAGGACTTCTCCGGACGACCGATCGCCGCAGTGCTGGGCGAGGTCTTCCCGGTGACGGCCCGGCTGGCCGTCATGGCCCTGATCTTCGAAGCCGTCTTCGGCATCATCTTCGGCCTGATCGCGGGACTCCGCAAGGGCAAGTTCTTCGACGCGACCGTCCTGATCGCATCCCTGATCGTGATCGGCATCCCGATCTTCGTGCTCGGCTTCCTGCTGCAGTTCACCATCGGCGTCCAGCTCGGCTGGGCCAAACCGACCGTCAGTTCGGCCGCCACGGTCCAGGACCTCATCCTGCCGGCGATCGTCCTCGGGCTGGGCTCCTTCGCCTATGTCCTGCGCCTCACCCGGACCAGCGTCATCGAAAACATGAACGCCGACTACGTACGCACCGCCACTGCCAAGGGCCTGTCCCGTTTCCGCGTGGTCCGCGTGCACATCCTCCGTAACTCGCTGATCCCGGTCATCACCTTCCTCGGCGCTGACCTGGGCGCCCTGATGGGCGGAGCCATCGTCACCGAGGGCATCTTCAACGTGCCGGGCGTCGGCAACCGGCTCTACCGCGCCGTCACACAGGGTGAAGGCCCCACGGTCGTCTCGATCGTCACGGTGCTGGTGCTGATCTATGTCGTATCCAACCTGCTTGTAGACCTGCTGTACGCCTGGCTTGACCCAAGGATCCGCTATGACGCCTGAGAACATGACCCCAGACCTGCGCACTGCGGCGCCGGCGAGGCGGCACGCCGAACACTTCGTTGCCGACTTTTCCGAGACACCGCTGCAAGCAACCGACAAGGTCCAGGAAGGCCAGGCCCCGCTGAGCCTTTGGGGAGAGGCCTGGAAGAACCTGCGCAGGCAGCCGCTCTTCCTGATCTCCGCATTCCTGATCCTCGTCGTCGTCGCCGTGTCACTCTTCCCCTGGCTCTTTTCCGGCATCGACCCGGCCTCAGAAGCGTGCCAGCTGGCCAACTCCGACGCCGGACCGGCGGCCGGACACCCGCTGGGCTTCACCCAGCTGGGCTGCGACGTGTACGCGCGCGTCATCTTCGGCACGCGTTCCTCGGTGACCGTGGGCCTCTTCACCACCCTTGGCGTCCTCATGATCGGCGGCATCACGGGAGCCCTCGCCGGCTACTACGGCGGATGGGTGGATGCCATCCTGGCCCGCATCAACGACATCTTCTTCGCGTTGCCGCTGATCCTCGGCGCCATCGTGATGATGCAACTGCCTGTGTTCCGTGCCAACCGCACGGCCTGGACGCTCGTGTTGATCCTGGTCACCTTCGGCTGGCCGCAGATCGCCCGCATTACCCGCGGCGCCGTGATAGAGGTCCGAAACGCGGACTTCGTGACGGCCGCGCGCTCCCTGGGCGTCTCCAAGTTCGGCTCGCTCATGCGCCACGTCATGCCTAACTCGTTGGCGCCGATCATCGTCGTGGCCACCATATCCCTCGGCACCTTCATTGTTGCCGAATCGACGCTGTCGTTTCTGGGAATCGGGCTGCCGCCCAGCGTGATGTCCTGGGGCAACGACATCCAGTCGGCGCAGGCCTCCCTGAGGTCCAACCCGATGCCGCTGATCTACCCGGCCATTGCGCTGTCCATCACCGTCCTGAGTTTCATCATGCTGGGCGACGCCCTGCGTGATGCCCTCGATCCGAAAGCGCGCAAGCGATGAAAGGAGACGCCATGAGCTCCGCTGTCCAGTTTCGGGAACACGGGTCCGACGTCGAGCGTCCGCTTCTTGAAATCAAAGACCTCGCAATCAACTTCCGCACCAGCCACGGCGACGTCAATGCCGTGCGTAATGCGCATCTGACCATCATGCCCGGCGAAACGGTCGCCATCGTGGGCGAATCAGGTTCGGGAAAATCGACGACGGCGCTGGCCGCCATCGGCCTTCTTCCCACCAACGGCCGGGTGGCCGGCGGCCAGATCCTTTTCGACGGCGAGGACATTTCGAACGCCAGCGAAAAGCGGATGATCGAACTCCGCGGCAGCCACATTGGCATGGTGCCGCAGGATCCGATGTCCAACCTCAACCCTGTGTGGAAGATCGGGTTCCAGGTCCGCGAGACGCTCAAGGCGAACGGGCTGCCCAGCGGTCCCGACGATGTTGCCGAGGTGCTCTCCCAGGCAGGATTGCCGGATGCGGCGCGGCGCGCCAAGCAGTATCCGCACGAATTTTCCGGCGGCATGCGCCAGCGTGCGCTGATCGCCATTGGCCTCTCATGCCAGCCCCGGCTGCTGATTGCCGACGAGCCGACGTCGGCCCTGGACGTCACCGTTCAGCGGCAGATCCTTGATCACCTCGACACGATGACCACCGAGCTCGGCACTGCCGTGCTGCTGATCACCCACGACCTGGGCCTCGCGGCCGAACGGGCAGACAAAGTGGTGGTCATGTACCGCGGCCAGGTGGTTGAGGCTGGCCCGTCCCTGGAACTGCTGCGAAACCCCCGGCATCCCTACACGCAGCGGCTCGTCTCGTCCGCCCCCTCCCTGGCTTCCCGCCGTATCCAGGTGGCGAAGGAACAGGGAGTCGAATCCACGGACCTGCTGGCGCCGACGGAACCCGTTGTCGTGGAGGAAGCGCTGCCCGAGGACGTCCTGAAGGTTGAAGACCTGACCAAGGTCTTCAAGCTCCGCGGCGCACTCGGAAGGTCGACAGATTTCACCGCGGTGGACAACGTCTCGTTCAGCGTCAAGCGCGGCACGACGACAGCGATCGTGGGGGAGTCGGGCTCCGGCAAGTCGACGGTGGCGCAGATGGTGCTGAACCTGCTGGCGCCTACGTCGGGGAAAATCGTCTTCGACGGCGTTGACACTTCCACGCTCAACAGCAGGCAGCTGTTCGCTTTCCGCCGCAGGGTGCAGCCGATTTTCCAGGACCCGTACGGCTCGCTGGACCCGATGTACAACATCTTCCGGACCATCGAGGAGCCGCTGCGCACCCACAAAGTGGGGAACAAGGCCAGCCGCGAGAAGAAGGTGCGCGAACTGCTGGACCAGGTGGCGCTTCCCCAGTCCGCCATGCAGCGCTACCCGAATGAACTCTCCGGCGGCCAGCGCCAGCGCGTGGCCATCGCACGCGCACTTGCGCTGGACCCGGAGGTGATCATCTGCGACGAGGCTGTTTCCGCACTCGACGTGCTGGTCCAGGCGCAGGTGCTGAACCTGCTCGCGGACCTGCAGTCCAACCTCGGCCTTACCTACCTGTTCATCACCCACGACCTGGCGGTGGTCCGGCAGATAGCCGACCACGTGTGTGTCATGGAGAAGGGCAAACTGGTGGAGACCGGGTCAACGGATGATGTATTCGATTCGCCGCGGCAGGACTACACCAAGGCCTTGCTCAACGCGATTCCTGGCGCCCACCTTATGCTTCCTCCCGAGGTGGCCACGGCCTAGGCGCCGTCCCGCAGCAAGAGTATGCGCATTAAAGGAGCCGGTGCCCACCCGAAGGTGCGCACCGGCTCCTTTGTCGTCCGCATGGGCTTCTCCGCGCCAGGATTCTCCGCTCCTAGCCGGGGCCGAGCCCGAGGGCCGCGAGCCGGCTGCCCAGCAGCGTCCCCAAGGCGCGGTGGCCGTCGTCGTTCATGTGGACCTTGTCCGCAAGCGAGGCCTCCAGGCCGTAGCGGGTCAGCCAATCACCGACACCGACGAACGGAATGCGATGGGCAGCCGCCACTTTCCCCAGCAACGCGTCCACTTCGGTGCGCCTCCCGCCGCCGTTGCCGGCACCTTTGGCCAGCGTGCCGACCATGGCGAGTTTTGCTCCCGGATACCGCTGCTTGAGTGTGGTGATCAGGCTCTCCGCATTCGCGACGATCTCCCGGTCAGCGGCGCCCTGCTTGGCGTCGTTGCCGCCGCCTTCAATGACCACGAGCGGAGGAAAGCCATAGGGCAGGTGCCAGTCGCCCCGCTGCAGGGCGTCGACGTAGTTTCCCGTGGTGCCGTTGGAGGCAACGAAGCCGGTGCCGCCCTTGCCGCAGAAGAAGACCTCGTAACCCAGCCCGGTCAAGGCCCGGCGCGGCCAGCTTGCCTCCGGTTCGGACTGCGAATCGCCGATCAGCAGGGCCGTTCGGTCGATATTGTCGATGATCACTTCGTCCCGTCCGTTCGCGGGGTTCCGGAAGAGGGATCCGGCCGGAAGGCCTGCCGGGTCCGCCGCGATGAGGTCCCTTCCCACGGGCGAGCCTGCGGCAACGGCCTCGCCGGGCCCTGCGGCCGGTGCCAGGGCAGCGGGGCGGGGCGTGGCCGGGTTGCCCGTGCCCGGCGCTGGCGGGGACGCCGTCCCGCAGCCGGCCAAAAACACGCCGGCGGCGATGATCGGGGCGATCAGGACGGCCCGCGTTGAGGCTTGCAGCATCCGTGGACTCCTGGCCTGGTCGTAGTGTTCCAAGCAATAGTGATGGATCAGTTCGGGAAAAGCCAGTGAGATTGCTCACGTGACGTGCGTGCGGACTCACGATTTGGTAACGGGCCGGGGGAGGGCGCGCTTTCGGATTTTAGGCCAATAAATGGCAGAGCGTTTAGACTAGCTGTAGGTGCCCTGTGTTAAAGGGACTGATCCGTCGTGCGTTCCAGTTGGAAATGTCGCGATACAACAGCTGACTTCACCACTGAATCGAGCAATAACGCATGTCTGAAACCACCACCAACACTGCGGTAGCCACTGCATCGCGCAGTGACCTGCGCAACGTCGCGATCGTGGCCCACGTTGACCACGGCAAGACCACCCTGGTCGACGCCATGCTCAAGCAGACCAACTCCTTTGCCGAGCACAACCACCTCGAAGACCGCGTCATGGACTCCGGTGACCTTGAGCGCGAAAAAGGCATCACCATCCTGGCCAAGAACACCACCGTGGCCTACAACGGACCGTCCTCCAAGGGTGAGACCATCACCATCAACGTGATCGACACCCCGGGCCACGCTGACTTCGGCGGCGAGGTTGAGCGCGGCCTGTCCATGGTGGACGGCGTGGTGCTCCTCGTTGATGCTTCCGAGGGCCCGCTGCCCCAGACCCGCTTCGTACTGCGCAAGGCCCTGGCCGCGCACCTGCCGGTCATCCTGCTGGTCAACAAGACCGACCGCCCCGACGCGCGGATCGAAGAAGTTGTCCACGAGTCCATGGACCTGCTTCTGGGCCTGGCCTCCGACCTCGCGGACGAGGTTCCGGACCTCGACCTGGACAAGATCCTCGAAGTTCCCGTGGTTTACGCAGCCGCCAAGGTAGGCCGCGCCTCCCTCGAGCAGCCGGCCGACGGCTCAGCGCCCGAGAACGAGGACCTTGAGCCCCTGTTCAAGACCATCATTGAGCACATCCCGGCACCCACGTATAACCCGAACGGCGTGCTGCAGGCCCACGTGACCAACCTGGACGCTTCCCCGTTCCTTGGCCGCCTCGCGCTGCTCCGCATCTACAACGGCACCCTGCGCAAGGGCCAGACCGTCGCCTGGGCACGCGCCAACGGTGAGCTCAAGAACGTCAAGATCACCGAACTCCTGGCCACCAAGGCACTGGACCGCGTTCCGGCCGAGTCCGCAGGACCGGGCGAGATCGTCGCCGTCGCCGGCATCGAAGAGATCACCATCGGTGAGACCCTGACCGACGCCGAGAACCCCCAGCCGCTGCCGCTGATCACCGTGGATGATCCCGCGATCTCCATGACCATCGGTATCAACACCTCGCCGCTGGCCGGAAAGGTCAAGGGCGCCAAGGTCACTGCCCGCCAGGTGAAGGACCGCCTGGACAAGGAACTGATCGGTAACGTCTCCATCAAGGTTCTGCCCACCGAGCGTCCCGACGCTTGGGAAGTCCAGGGCCGTGGCGAGCTCGCCCTTGCCATCCTGGTTGAGCAGATGCGCCGCGAAGGCTTCGAACTGACCGTCGGCAAGCCGCAGGTGGTCACCAGGACCATCGACGGCAAGGTCCACGAGCCGATGGAGCACATGACCATCGACGTGCCCGAAGAGTACCTCGGCGCCGTCACCCAGCTCATGGCTGCCCGCAAGGGCCGCATGACCAACATGGCCAACCACGGCACCGGCTGGTGCCGGATGGAATTCATCGTTCCGGCCCGTGGCCTGATCGGTTTCCGCACCAAGTTCCTCACGGACACCCGCGGCGCCGGCATCGCGGCCTCCATCTCCGAAGGCTACGAGCCGTGGGCCGGTCCGATCGAGTACCGCACCAACGGTTCGATGATCGCCGACCGCGCCGGTGTTGTGACGCCGTTCGCCATGATCAACCTGCAGGAACGTGGCTCCTTCTTCGTCAAGCCCACGTCCGAGGTTTACGAGGGCATGATCGTTGGCGAGAACTCCCGCGCCGACGACATGGACGTGAACATCACCAAGGAAAAGAAGCTCACCAACATGCGTGCCGCTTCCTCTGACACCTTCGAGAACCTGACGCCGCCCCGCGATCTGACCCTCGAAGAGTCCCTCGAATTCGCGCGCGAGGACGAGTGCGTTGAGGTGACCCCGGAGTCCATCCGCATCCGCAAGCTCATCCTTGACACCAACGAGCGCGCCAAGGCCAACCGCGCCCGCGCGAAGGTCTGATCCAGGCACGTTCCGGTCATCACCCTCGTGAACAATAGAGCTGCCGGCATGGCAGGCGGCGTTGCCGCCGCCGTGCCGGCAGCTCTTTTTGCTGCCGTTGCCGGCACGGCACTGCACCGCCAGCTACTGCTGGTGGCGGCCGACGTCGCGCTGCCGCTCGGCGCGCTGGCTGCCCTGGCGCTCCTGGGCTCGCTTCAACTGTTCCTGGGTGCGGCGTTCCGGTCGCTTATCCCGACGGCGGCCTGCGGAGTTCTCTGCTATGTCCTGGCAGGGTGGTGGTCGGCCATGGAGCCCGGAAAGCGCCTCATTGCCGGGGACCTCGCCGGGAACTTTTGGGTTTACGGGATCGCCGTTGTCACGGTGCTGATGCTGGCATGGTGCCGGCGGTACCGCCGCCGGCTTCCGGCCGCAAACGCGCCGGGCCCGGCAACCGGAGCGCCAGCCTAGTCCGCTGTGGGGTCCCGGTGGTGGGCGATCATCAAAGAGGTGGCCTGGCCGTCGGCGTCTGCAGGGAGTGCCATGTACTCGTCCAGCACCGCGCGGAGCTTGCCCAGCATTTCCTCGCGCCGGGCATCGTTGAACTTCACTCCCAGGCGCCAGACCTCAATGTCCTCCGGCGGAAGGTCCCGGGTTTCCTGCAGGAACGTCTCGATGAGGATGGGGGAGACGTTGTCCACCGGAGTGCTCCAGGACTTGCGGCTTGCGATGTAGGGCACCTCAGCTGCCCCCCGCCGACCCTTCCGGCGCTCCTCCGCCAGCAGGAAACCGGTCCGCACCAGCGTGCGCACATGATGAAGGCTGGAAGCGGGATTGATGCCCAGCAGTTCTGCGATTTCCTTGTTGGTGCGGGCCTGGTGCAGGCACAGCCGTAGAATCCGAAGCCTGAGCGGGGAGCTGAGCGCGCGGCCCTTCGCCACCAGGTCCGCTTCATCGCTCTCCGGCGCGGGTGTCATAGCGCAAGTCTAGCCAGCAATAAGTGATTGACATATATCAATCACCACTGGAAACTGATGCGGTGACCGCCGAATCCACTGCTGCAGGTGAAGCAACCAGATCCCTGTTGCTGGACCGTAACTTCACCACTTTCTGGACCGGCCAAACCATGAGCCAGCTTGGTGCCCAGCTGGGACAGTTGGCGTTCCCGGTGCTTGCCGTGGCCATGCTGCAGGCCACGGCATTCGAGGTCGGCGTGCTGAATGCTGCCGGCCTGGCAGCGTTCCTGGTCGTGGGGCTGCCAGCCGGCGCGTGGGTAGACCGCTGGCTGAAGAGGCGAACCATGATCGCCGCCAACATCGTCAGGACCGCCGCCATGGCGGCGGTGCCGCTGCTGTGGTGGGGCGGCCTGCTGGAAGTCTGGCACCTGTACGTCGTCGCCGCGATAGTGGGCACGGCCACGGTGTTCTTTGATGTGTCGTACCAGAGCTACGTGCCTGTTCTCGTTTCTCCCGGCAACGTCGGCCAGGCCAACTCCAAACTTGAAGCGACGGCCCAGATAGCCAGAATCGGAGGACCCGCAGCGGGAGGCCTCCTGCTGACGGTGGTCACTGCGCCGGTGCTGTTCATAGGGGAGGCCGCCGGCTACCTGCTCTCCGCAGTGTTCCTCGCCCGCACGCGTGACCGCGAGGTGGCCGCGCCGGCAGCCGACAGGCGGCCGCTGAGTGTCGAGATCAAAGAAGGACTCTCGTTCGTGATCCGGCATCCGCTGATCAGCCGGATTGCCGTCTGCACCGGCGCGATGAACTTCTGCGGCATGTTGATTTTCACCATGCTCCCGGTGCTCATTCTCCGGAATCTCGGACTTGGGCCGCAGGGCATGGGTCTCATCATGGCGGCCGGCGCGGTCGGTGGACTGCTGGGCGCCATCGCTGCCCCGCGCCTGGCCGAGTGGGCCGGCGAGGGCACCGTCATACCGGTCTGCGCCAGTGTCAGCGCGGTGTTCCTGATACCCGTTCCAGTGGCGGCCATGATTGCCCAGCCCGGGATTTCGTTGGCGCTGCTGCTCCTTTCCGAGTTCGGTTTCGGCTTCGTTGTCCTGGTCTACAACATCATGCAGCTCAGCATGCGCCAACGGGTGTGTCCGGCCAGGCTCCTGGGCCGGATGAACGCGTCCATCCGGTTCGTTGTGTGGGGAGTGATGCCGCTGGCGGCGCTTGCCTCCGGCCTCCTTGGCGAGCACCTTGGGCTGGTGCCGGTGATCTGGATCGGCACGGCGGGAAGCTTCCTGGCGGTCGCACCGGTCTTGTTCTCGCCGTTGCTGGGCATGCGGAAACTGCCCAGTCAGGTCGAGGCAGGCTGACCGGAAGTCAGTGTCGTGTTTGCGGTCTGCGCCGCGCGGGTGCGGGCGGCACCTCTTTTGCCGCCACCACGAGGTCGAGGGGAACCACGACGTCGGCACTTCGGGTACGTACGGTGCAGTCACTTGCCCGGCACTCCAGGAGGTCTCCCAGCGCATCCGTATAACCGCCGTCGACCCTGTAGCGCACCACCACCCGGGTCCCGGGGGACGCGGCGGCCAGGAACTCGCGGGGCGGGGGCGTTGTCAGACTCACGCGTTTATCGTATGCCGCTTCCCGAGTGTGACGCGGCGCTTCATTCGCGGAACGGTGCTGGGAGATAATAGGCTCGGAAGTCGATAGACCGGCATGCAGGCCGGAAGCACCAACCGGCCAGCGCCGGAACCAACGTGGAGAGGCAAGGGACGTGACGTACGTAATCGCGCAGCCGTGTGTAGATGTCAAAGACAAGGCGTGCATTGAGGAGTGCCCCGTCGATTGCATCTACGAAGGCGAGCGTTCCCTCTATATCCATCCCGATGAATGCGTCGATTGCGGTGCATGCGAGCCCGTCTGCCCGGTCGAGGCCATCTACTACGAGGACGACACCCCGGAAGAGTGGGCCGACTACTACAAGGCCAACGTCGAGTTCTTCGACGAGCTCGGTTCCCCGGGCGGCGCCGCGAAGGTCGGCAACACCCACACCGACCACGCGATGATTGCCGCGCTGCCGCCGCAGAACCAGGACTGAGGCGGGCGCTTCGGTGACAACAGCTGTGCGGAGCTTCGGCCTGAGCCTTCCCGACTACCCCTGGGAGGCGATGGCGCCCTACCTGGCCAAAGCGGCTGATTATCCGGGTGGAGCAGTCAATCTGTCCATCGGGACGCCGGTGGATCCCACGCCCGCGGTGATCCAGGAGGCCCTCCGGGCCGCAGCAGACGCTCCCGGCTATCCCACAGTGCACGGCACCCCGGCGCTCCGGGAGGCCATCGCCGGATGGTTTGCACGCCGCAGGGGCGTTGAGGGGCTGGATCCCCGCGACGTCATGCCGACGGTGGGCTCCAAGGAACTGGTGGCATGGCTGCCGTTCCTGCTTGGGCTGAAGCCGGGGGACGTCGTCGTCCGTCCCGCCGTTGCCTACCCCACGTATGACATCGGTGCGACGTTCGCCGGAGCGACGGCAGTGGCTGCTGATGATCTCGACGAACTCGATGCTGCCACCCGGGCGAAGGTCCGGCTCGTGTGGGTCAATTCCCCGGGCAACCCGACCGGAAGTGTCCGGGACGCCGCCTCCCTGAAAAAACTCGTCGACCAGGCGCGGGACGTCGGGGCGCTCGTGGCTTCGGACGAATGCTATGCGGAACTCGGCTGGGGCGAGTGGGATCTTCAGCGGGGCGGGCAGGCAGTCCCCAGCATCCTGGATCCCCGGGTGGCGGGCGGTTCCCATGACGGGCTCCTTGCCGTCTATTCCCTGAGCAAGCAATCCAATCTGGCCGGCTACCGGGCAGCGTTCGTGGCCGGAGACCCGGCCATCATGGCGAACCTGGTGAACAGCCGCAAGCATGCCGGGATGATCGTTCCCTACCCGGTCCAGGAGGCAATGCGCGTGGCCCTCGGCGACGACGCCCACGTTCAGGCGCAGAAGGACCTGTACCGCGGCCGCCGGACGCGGATTGTGCCGGCCCTCGAAGGCTTCGGACTGAAGATCCATGAGTCCTCCGCGGGACTTTACCTGTGGTGCACGGCAGGCGAAGCCACCTGGGACACTATTGAGCGGCTCGCCGGACGCGGGATCGTGGCGGGTCCGGGCGTGTTCTACGGCGAGGCCGGCAACGGCTACGTTCGTGTGGCGCTGACCGGCAGCGACGAGCGGATCGACACTGCCGTGGCCCGGCTGGCTGCGACCGCCTAACCGCGGTTCCGGAGCAACGGCCCCGTAACAATGGGTGTGACACCCGCCACAAGTGACGCATTTTGCGGCGTATAAGCGTGTCCCGGATTAGTAGCGGGCTGAAAGTGGCGGTACTTTTTAACTGACTATCAATGGTGGCTTTCTACAAGAAGGCAGCACGGCCGTTGGAATTCCCGCCTGTGCGGGATCCCCGCGCGGCTCACCTGATGTTGGATCAAGCTTTCTACAGAGGCCCAGATGCCTCATGAAGGGGACTCCATGACTGAGACCACCAGCGCAACCCTGCGCCACGCAGGCGGCGAGCTCGAGCTCCCGCGCATCAAGGTTGTAGAGGGAAACGAAGGCTACGACGTTTCCAAACTGCTGAAGCAGACCGGCGCCGTTGCCTTTGACCCTGGCTTCATGAACACCGCTGCCACCACCTCCGCGATCACGTACATCGACGGCGACGCAGGGATCCTGCGGTACCGCGGCTACCCGATCGAGCAGCTTGCCCAGCACTCCAGCTTCCTGGAAGTGTCCTACCTGCTGATCTACGGCAACCTGCCCACCCCCACTGAGCTGGAATCCTTTGACCAGCGCATCCGCCACCACACTCTGCTGCACGAAGAGCTCAAGGGCTTCTTCAGCGGCTTCCCCCGCGATGCGCACCCCATGCCGGTGCTCTCCTCCGCTGTGTCGGCGCTGTCCACGTTCTATCAGGACTCGCTGGACCCGTTCAACGCCGAGCAGGTGGAAGTTTCCACTTACCGACTGCTGGCCAAGATGCCGGTCATCGCCGCCTACGCCCTGAAGAAGAGCATCGGCCAGCCCATGCTCTACCCGGACAACTCCCACAACCTCGTGGAGAACTTCCTGCGCCTGAGCTTCGGCCTTCCGGCCGAGCAGTACGAGGTGGACCCGGTCGTCGCCAAGGCGCTGGATCTGCTCCTGATCCTGCACGCAGACCACGAGCAGAACTGTTCCACCTCCACAGTGCGCCTCGTGGGTTCCTCCAACGCCAACCTCTTCGCCTCCGTTTCCGCCGGCATCAACGCCCTCTTCGGACCCGCCCACGGTGGCGCCAACGAGGCCGTGCTCAAGATGCTGCGCCAGATCCAGGCCGACGGCACCAGGCCCGAGGACTACATGGAGAAGGTCAAGAACAAGGAAGATGGCGTCCGCCTCATGGGCTTCGGACACCGGGTCTACAAGAACTACGACCCGCGTGCCAAAATCGTCAAGGCCACGGCGCACGAGATCCTCACCAAGCTCGGCGGCAACGACGAACTCCTGGACATCGCCTTGCGTCTCGAAGAGAAGGCCCTGAATGACGACTACTTCATCCAGCGCAAGCTCTACCCGAACGTGGACTTCTACACCGGCCTGATCTACAAGGCCATGGGCTTCCCCGAGAAGATGTTCACGGTGCTCTTTGCGATCGGCCGCCTGCCGGGCTGGATTGCCCAGTGGCGCGAAATGATCAGCGATCCTAATACGAAGATCGGCCGCCCGCGGCAGCTCTACACAGGAGAGCCCGAGCGCCAGTACCCGGCACGCTAAGGCAGCAGGGACACAAGCAACAACGACGGCGGGGGGTCAGGAGCTGTAGCCCAGGGGGTTGTTTTTCTGCCAGCGCCAGTGGTCCTCGCACATCTGGTCCACCGTCTTGGTGGTGGACCACGAAAGGTCGGCGAGGGCCGAGGTGGCGTCTGCCCAGAAGGCAGGGAGGTCGCCGGCGCGACGTCCCGTGATTTCGTAGGGGATGGGGCGCCCGACGGCCTTTTCGAAGGAACGGATGACTTCCAGGACAGAGGATCCCCTGCCGGAGCCGAGGTTCCACCGGAACACGCCGGTGCGGTCTGCCACATGATTCAGGGCGGCGACGTGGCCGTCGGCGAGGTCCACGACGTGGATGTAGTCGCGCAGGCAGGTGCCGTCCGGGGTGTCGTAGTCGCCCCCGAAGACCATGAGCTTCTCGCGCCGGCCGACCGCGACCTGGGCAATGAACGGCACGAGGTTGTTCGGGATGCCCTGGGGGTCCTCGCCGATCCGGCCCGACGGGTGGGCGCCGACCGGGTTGAAGTAGCGCAGCAGCGCAATGTGCCAGCGCTCGTCGGCGGCACCGAGGTCGGCGAGGATGTCCTCGATTTGCTCCTTGGTGCGGCCGTAGGGGTTGTTCGCGCCGATTTCCATCTTTTCTACGTACGGGACGGCATTGTGCTCGCCGTAGACGGTAGCCGAAGAGCTGAAGACGATCGAGCGGACGTCATGCCGGTCCATCACACGGATCAGGTTCAGGGTGCCGACGAGGTTGTTGTGGTAGTACTTCAACGGTTCCCGGACGGATTCGCCCACAGCCTTGAGGCCGGCAAAGTGGATGACCGCATCGATGGCGTGCTGGTCGAACACGGCGTCGACCGCGGCCTCGTCCACGAGATCCACGCGGTGGAAGACGGCTTCCTTGCCGGTGAGTTCAGCCACCCGGCGCAGGGACTCCTCGCTGGAGTTCACCAGATTGTCGATCACCACGACTTCATGACCGGCTTCCTGCAGGGACAAGACGGTGTGCGAGCCAATGTAGCCGGTGCCACCCGTGACCAGAATTTTCATGCTCCCACGCTATCCCAGCAGGCAGGGACCCCGCTGAATGTGTCCGTTGTGTGTGGCCGGTCACGTTGCGGCGGGGCGGCCTATCCCTGCAGCACATCCGTGCTAAAAACAAAGAGTGCCGAAAATTGTGGATGCCGCCGCCCGGCGCCAGGAGATCGTAGATGCCGTCTGCCGGATCATCGCCTCCGACGGATTGGAGCGGGCATCCCTCCGGGAAGTGGCCGACGAAGCAGGCCTGGCGGTCGGATCCGTGCGGCACTATTTCGCCAGCAGCGAGGAATTGCTGGCCTTCTCCTTTGCGTCCGTGGTGGACCGCATCGTGGCACGACTGAGCGGCGCGTATGCCGGCGTGTCCGCTTCGTCAGCCGGCAGCGAGACGCAGCGCTCGGCGGTATTAACCCTGCTGGGTGAATTCCTTCCGCTGGACGAACAACGCGCGCTGGACGCCTGCGCCTGGCTGGCCTTCAAGAATGCCGCGAGAATCCGGCCGTTCCTTGCTGCCGAGGCGGATCGAAGCCACCGGGCGGTGGCCGCCGTCGTCGGGCAGTTGATCACCGGTCTTGTCGAAGATGATGGTGGCGGGCAACAGCGGCTGGTCACCGAAGCGGAGCGGCTCCTCGCCACGCTCGATGGCCTGACGATGCATGCCCTCCTGCAGCCGGAGTGGATGACCCTGGAGATGTGCCAGGACGTGCTTGAATCCCATCTGGCAGGGCTGGAAGGACCGCTGGCACCCAAGCATTAACGTCCCCGGGCTGGGGGAATAGACTGGAGCCGGAGAGCGGGATGCCGCGTCAATCGGGGGCGGATAGGAACATGCCAAGGGAGGCATACGGATGCAGCACACAGGCGGTCCAGGCTGGCGGATCACCATGGACACGTCGGGGCCCATGCTCATTGCTCTTTACATACGTGACGTCGCCGGGCTGGACGGTGCCGGCTTTCCGGCACTGTCCCACGCCGCCCCGAAAGTCAGGCACGCGGACCATTCCCACCTGACCGCCGAGGTGGGCGGGATCAGTGCCCTCAAGACCGAGTGGGAAGCGTGGTGGGAGCAACTGCTGAAGGCGCATCCGCAAATGTCCCCGGAAATGTCGCCGCCCGGATTCCGGTCGTTCGCCAATTCCCCGGCGCTGCGGAGGGTCCTGCAGGCACATTTCGGCGCAGCGCTCACCTGGGCGCGCGAACGCCGTAAGGAGTATGCGGAACTGGAGGCCGAGCGGGTGGCCGGAGGATCGGTGCACCTGCTGGAAGACATCGTGGAGGACCGGCTGCTGGAGGTGGGCCGGAACTCACGCGACTTCGACCTGACGATCATCGAACTGCCGCTGGACGAACAGCGCGCATGGTTCCTCGAACCGGACAAGATCATCATGAGCCATGGTCTGCTGCAGCAGCCTGAAGTGTTCCGGAGCTACGTGCAGCCTGTCGTGGAAATTCTCGTCTGAGGGAAGAGTGACCCGGCCGGGCGGGAAGCCCGGCCGTTCGGGGAACCCATCAGGCGGGTGCCTCGGCAAAGGTGATTGTTACCGTACCGTCGGAGCCTGGTGAATCCTGCCACCCGTTCCGTGCCCGCCGGTCCCAGCTCTTTCCGTCCACATCCACCTGTGCAACCGCAAATTCCTTGGCATTTGCCACTGCCCAGTGGGCCAGCGACCACGCCAGGTCGCCCGTGGCCTCAAGTACCAGAGTCGGGCCGGAGGTCGAGGAAGGGATGCTGCCGTACGCGGCCTCGAGCTCCTGGAGCAAGGCCTCGGGTTCACCGGGCCGCTCCGGTGAGCGAAGAGTGCAGTCCAGTGCAGTATGCGCCTGGCCGCTCAGCGCCGAGGCGAAGGCCCGGCCCATCTCCTCGTGCTGGGCGTAGGCGCGCGGGTAGGCCGAACGCTGCACACGTTGCGCTGCTTCGGTGATGTCCATCTCTGCGTAGCCAAGCACTTCGACCAGCGCGTCATAGAAGGCATTGGTTGCGTGGTGCGGATCCATGACCTGTTCCAGGGTGCCCCAGCCCTGCGAAGGGCGCTGCTGGAAAAGCCCCCGGGAATCCGGACCCGCCAGGTCGCCGTGCTCGATGTTCCGCAGCTTCGATTCCTGCATGGCAGTCGCCAGGGCGATGCTTGCGGCGCGCGGCGGCAGTCCCCGCCGCACTGAAATGGCGGTGATCAGGGCGGCGTTTGCCGCCTGGTCGGTGGCGAGTTCTGCCCGCTGTGAACCGACGGCGGCGGTACATTCTTCCGTGACCAGCTGCTCCGATTGTTGCAGCAAGGCCACGGCGGTGTAGATGCCGCCGCCGACGAGCACGACGGAGAGCAGCACAACGACCGCTCCGCGCAGCTTGCGTCGGCGTGTCACGAGGTTACTCCCTTGGTCCGGGGCGGCCGGCCGGTTCGGGTGCCGGCCGCTCCTGGACGGTCAGTTGGCGTGCAGGGCGTCGTTTAGCTCCACAGTCTGGCCCTTGCGGGGGAGTACCTCCACCTCGCCGGTGGTGGAGTTGCGGCGGAACAGCAGGTTCGGAACCCCCGACAGCTCCACGGCCTTGACGATCCGGCTCGTGTCCTCGCCGTCGGCGTCCTTCGGGCCAATAACCCGTACCCGGGTGCCCGCAGTGACGTAAAGCCCGGCCTCCACCACGGAGTCGTCGCCGACGCTGATGCCGACTCCGGAGTTCGCGCCCAGCAGGACCCGCTCGCCGAGGGCGATCTTTTCCTTGCCGCCGCCGGAGAGGGTACCCATGATCGAGGCGCCGCCGCCGACGTCCGTGCCGTCCCCGGCCACGACGCCGGCGGAGATGCGGCCTTCGACCATGGAGGTGCCCAGCGTGCCGGCATTGAAGTTGACGAAGCCCTCGTGCATGACAGTGGTGCCCTCGGCGAGGTGCGCGCCCAGGCGGACGCGGTCCCCGTCGGCAATGCGGACGCCGGCGGGGACCACGTAGTCCACCATGCGCGGGAACTTGTCGACGCCGAAGACGGTCACGGCGCCACGCTTGCGCAATTTGGCGCGGGTCAGCTCAAAGCCGTCCACGGCACAGGGGCCGAAGTTGGTCCACACGACGTTCGGGAGCTTGCCGAAGATGCCGTCCAGGTTGATGGTGTTGGGACGGACGAGTCGGTGCGACAGCAGGTGCAGCCGAAGGTAGGCATCCGCCGTGTCCGCCGGTGCCTCGTCCAGGTTGATCTGGACGAACACTACCTTCTGCTCAGTACCGCGGTCCGCGTCCGCTCCGCCGGCCGCGATGTCGCCAAGGGTTTCATCGGCGTTCTCGACTGCGCGCAGGCTTTCGGCTGCCACGCCCAGGGCGGGGGCCGGGAACCAGACATCCAGCACCGTGGCTTCACCGTTGCGGGTGGCAACGGTGGCCACTCCGAATCCGTAGGCCGAGCGGGAATCGTCGGACAGCGTTTGGGCAGCGGGCACGGCGGAAGAAGCGGTTTCAGTCATGGCCCCAGTGTATCGAGCCGTCGTGCACGCGCCGAAATGAATCCGTGCCCGGCTGGTCGCATTTGACGCCGTTAAGTAGCCAACATGGAGGATTTGCTGCTGCCCGACCGGGCAGGGCCCGGGAGATAGAGTTGGATGATGATTGCCGAAACTGCCCCCGTAACCCTCGACCTGCGCCAGGACGTTGCCCTGCTGACCGCCAAGCTGCTCGACATCAACAGCGTGTCGGGCAACGAAGCTGAGCTTGCCGACGCCGTCGAGCTGGCCCTCCGGCAGCTCCCTGGCCTTGAGCTAATCCGGGACGGGGATTCCATCATCGCCCGCACGTCCCTCGGCCGCCCTGAGCGGGTCATCCTCGCGGGGCACCTGGATACGGTGCCGTTGCCGGTGACGGACGGCTCCTTGGGAACTGTCCCGTCCACCTGGCCATCGGGCATTCCTGGCGACGGCGTCCTCTACGGCCGCGGAGCCACGGACATGAAGGGCGGCGTCGCCGTCCAGCTTGCGCTTGCGGCATCCATGTTGGACGGCGGCGCGTCGCCGTCCAAGGACGTCACCTTCGTCTTTTACGACCACGAGGAAGTGGAAGCCGTCAAAAGCGGCCTGGGCAGACTGGTGCGGAACCACGGGGACCTGCTCAAGGGCGACTTTGCCATCCTGCTGGAGCCGACGGACGGCACCGTGGAGGGAGGCTGCAACGGCACCATGCGGCTTGAGGCTACGACACTCGGGGAAGCCGCCCATTCAGCGCGTGCCTGGATGGGAAGCAACGCCATCCACGCCGCTGCGCCCATCCTGCAACGGCTTGCGGCGTACAGCCCGCAGACCATCAACGTGGACGGCCTGGAGTACCGCGAAAGCCTTAACGCCGTGAAAATCCATGGCGGTACCGCGGGCAACGTCATTCCGGACCGCTGCGTGGTGGAGATCAACTACCGCTTCGCGCCGGACAAGTCACCTGACCAGGCTGAGGCACATGTGCGCGGGCTGCTGGAGGGATTCGATGTGGTCCGCACCGACGCCGCGGCAGGCGCCCGGCCCGGGCTGAACCACCCGGCCGCCGCGTCCTTTGTGGCCGCAGTCGGAGCCGAGCCCAAACCCAAATACGGGTGGACCGACGTCGCGCGTTTCAGTGAGCTGGGAGTCCCGGCGGTGAACTTCGGCCCCGGCGATCCGCTGCTGGCGCACAAGGACAACGAGCACGTTGAGGCCGAGGCCATCCGTGCCTGCCTCCGTGCGCTGCAGAACTGGCTGGCCTGACGCCGCAGGACAGCAGCCCGTAATGACAGAAGGTCCGCAACCGGGATGGTTGCGGACCTTCTGTCGTTTGCAGTCAACGTGCCCGGGGGCCTACTTCACGATGGTGGACACCCCGGCGGTGGGAGCTTTCGCCACGCCGCCGGCCGCCTTCTTGGACCCGCGACGCTCAATCCAGATGGCCAGGCGGGACACCGCAAGGTTGATGGCGATGTAGATCGCTGCAGCCACGAAGAACACGGGGAACAGGAACTGCGGGCCGAGGAAGTCCGCCATGACCTGCACCGCGCGGAGCAGTTCGCCGTACGCAACGATGTAGCCCAGGGAGGTGTCCTTCAGCAGGACGACGAGCTGAGCCACGAGGGACGGGAGCATGCGCCGGATGGCCTGCGGGAGTTCGACGCTCAGCCGTGACTGGAAGCTGGTCAGGCCGATCGCCAGGCCGGCCTCGCGCTGGCCCTTGGGAAGGGACTGGATGCCGGCGCGGATGATCTCGGCGAAGATGGCCGCGTTGTAGAGCACCAGCCCGGCCACCACGGCAATGAACGAACTTGTGGCGAACACGAGCAGGACGAACAGCATCATCAGCACCACGGGCATGCCGCGGAGGAACTCCAGCACGATTCTTGTGGGAACCCGGATCCAGGCTACATCGGAAATGCGCATGAGGCAGAGCAGGAGTCCCAGCGGGAAGGCGATCACTGCCGCGATCGCGGCGGCGCTCAATGTTGCACCGATGCCGTTGAAGATCAGCGACCAGACGTCCGCCTGGCCAAAGATCGCCCACCGTTGCGCCTGGAAGATTCCCTGCTGGGCAAGTGTGACGAGGGCAAGGGCGAGAAGGGCGCCGATGACCACCACGCCGATGATCGAGCCGATCAGGGAAACTCTGCGGGCTTTGGGGCCCGGGACGTCGTAGAGAACAGAAGTCATCGTGCAATCGCCACCTTTCGTTCGACCTGGTGAGCCACGTAGCCCAGCGGCACGGTGATCAGGAGATAGAAGAAGGCAACGCCCACGAGTACCCACATGACCGCATCGCCGTGTTCGTTCGCCAGTTGTTTGCCGTAGCCAAACAGCTCAAGCACGTAGAAAGCGCCGGCCACGGAGGAGTTCTTGACGAGCGCGATCAGGATGTTGATCATGGGCGGGATCACTGTGCGGAGCGCCTGGGGCAGGATGATGAGGGACAGCACCTGGCTGAATTTCATGCCGATGCTGCGCGCAGCCTCAGCCTGGCCCACCGGGACACTGTTGACGCCCGAGCGCACTGCCTCGGCAATGAACGCCGAGGTGTAGGCGCTCAGCGCGATGATGGCCGCGATTTCGAACTGCTGGAACGTGACGCCAAGCCGGGGCAAAACGACCGCGGCGAAAAAGAAGGCGATGGTCAGCGGAGTGTTTCGCACCACCTCCACGTAGGCCATGCTGAATCCGCGGAGGGCCGTCACCGGTGATACCCGGGCGGCGGCCAGGAGCGTGCCCACCACCAAGGCAATGATGCCGGAAACGACGGCCAGGAACAGGGTTCTGAGAAAGCCGTCCCAGTACTGCGGGAGGCTTTCAATGATGACGTCCATAGGATCCTTCAGCTGCGTTTGTGGGGATGTGCGGTAGACGGGAGCGGGGTCACCGGCTGCCGGAAAGATTTCCGGCAGCCGGTGACCGCCAGGCCCGTTCTAGTAGCGGTCGATGGCGGGAAGTTCCGGTGCCGTCTTGATGACGGCGCCGGCCGTGCCTTCCCAGGCCTTCTTGTAGGACCCGTCCTTGGCGAAGCTTTCCAGCTGGTCATTGATCCAGTTGCGGAATTCGGTGTCATCCAGCTTCAGGCCGATGCCGTAGGGCTCCTTGGTGAAGGTCTCCTCGGATGCCAGCTTGAAGGCGTCCGGTTCCTTGTTGACGAAACCGGCCAGGATGGCGTTGTCGGTGGTGACGGCTTCCACCTGCTTGTTGCGCAGCGGCTCGAGGCAAGCGGAGTAGGTTGCGGCCGGCACCAGGACTGCGCCGTACTTCTCCACGATCGTGGCCGCGGGAGTGGAGCCGGTCACGGAGCAGACATTCTTGCCCTTTACGTCCTCAGGCTTGGTGATGGTCGTGTTGTCCTTGTTCACCATGAGGGCCTGGCCTGCCTCGTAGTACGGGCCGGCAAAGCTGACTTCTTTTTTGCGCTTGTCGTTGATGGTGTACGTCGCAACGATCAGATCCACCTTGCCCTGCTTGATGAACTGCTCGCGGTTGGCGGAAACCGTTTCAACCCACTCGATCTTGTCGGCGGGGATTCCCAGCTTGGCTGCGATGAGCTTGCCGATTTCCACGTCGAAGCCCACGGGCTTGCCGTCCAGGCCCTTCTGGCCGAACAGCGGCTGGTCAAACTTGGTGCCAATGGTGATCTTGCCGGCAGAAGCGAGCTTTTCCATGGTGGAGCCGGCGGCAAAACTGGGCTTCTCGACGGGCGTGGGGTTGGTGCCGCCGCCGGTGCCGCCACCACCGCAGGCACTCAGGGTCAGCGCCAAGGCTGCGGATGCTGCTACCAGAAGGGATTTCCTTCGGGTCAAAAATGCCTTCATGACATTCCTTTCATTGGGCGGCCGCCGAAGACGGCCTGGGTGCGAACTCGGGGGTTCAGTGAGTGAGGAGCTTGGACAGGAAATCCTTGGCACGGCTGCTCTTCGGATTGTTGAAGAACTCTTCCGGCGTGGCATCCTCCACGATCTGGCCGTCCGCCATGAACACCACACGGTCGGCGGCCTTGCGGGCAAACCCCATTTCATGGGTCACCACGATCATGGTCATGCCTTCCTTGGCCAGCTGGATCATGACGTCAAGGACTTCGTTGATCATTTCCGGGTCCAGCGCCGAAGTCGGCTCGTCGAACAGCATGACCTTCGGCTTCATTGCCAGAGCGCGGGCGATGGCCACGCGCTGCTGCTGGCCACCGGAGAGCTGGGCCGGCAGCTTCGGTGCCTGATGGCCGACGCCGACACGTTCCAGGAGGGCCATGGCTTCCTTGTCCGCCTCAGCCTTGGCGACGCCCTTGACCTTAATGGGTCCGAGCGTCACGTTCTCGAGGATGGTTTTGTGGGCGAACAGGTTAAAGGACTGGAAAACCATCCCGACGTCGGCGCGAAGGCTCGCGAGCTCCTTGCCTTCCTCGGGCAGCATCTTGCCGTCAATCGAGATGTCGCCGTCGTCAATCGTTTCGAGGCGGTTGATGGCGCGGCACAGCGTGGACTTGCCCGAGCCTGAAGGCCCGATGACCACCACGACCTCGCCCTTGCGGACGTGGAGATTGATGTCCTTCAGAACATGCAGCTGGCCGTAATGCTTGTTCACGGCATTCAGGGAGACGAGCGCATTGCCGGGCACTTGAGTAGTCATAAGAAGAATCTAGCGAACATCAGCGACTTATGACCGCAATCACTCCGACTTCCTGCTGATCGTAATTCAAGAGATACCTGCAGTTCAGCGGCAGGTTAGCCTTGGATGATGAGCATCAACGCAGATCCGTCTAAATCCGTCCAGCCGCGCCGCAAGGGGCCCCTCGAGCTCCGCCGCAAACAGGCTGCCGTGGAGATGTCGGATCAGCGGCTGCTCGATACCAAGGGGCCGGGCCACTTCATCCATACCGACCCGTGGCGGGTGATGCGGATCCAGAGCGAATTCGTTGAAGGCTTCGGGGCACTCTCTGACCTGGGACAGGCGGTCAGCGTCTTCGGCTCGGCGCGCACCAAGCCGGGCAGCGTGTTCTACGAAATGGGCGTTGAAGTGGGACGCAAACTGGCGGAGGCCGGCGTCGCTGTCATCACCGGAGGCGGACCGGGATCCATGGAGGCCGCCAACCGGGGAGCTGTGGAAGGCAATGGCGTCTCCGTCGGCCTGGGCATCGAGTTGCCGTTCGAGCAGGGCCTGAACCAATGGGTGGACCTCGGCATCAACTTCCGGTACTTCTTCGCGCGGAAGACCATGTTCGTGAAATACGCACAGGGCTTCATCGTCCTGCCAGGGGGACTCGGCACCCTTGATGAGCTCTTCGAGGCCATGGTCCTGGTCCAGACGCAGAAGGTGACCTCCTTCCCCATCGTTCTCCTGAGCTCGTCGTTCTGGGGGCCCATGATCGAATGGATCAAGGGCACCCTGGTCGCCGAAGGCATGGTGTCCGAGAAAGACCTGGATCTGGTGCAGGTGGTGGACGACCCCGAAGAGGCCGTCAACCTCGTCCTCCACGGCCACGTCCGCCCGCCCTCAACCAACGGGGACCAGCGGCCTGAGTAGCGGCGGGACCGTGGTCTGGCACGATGGGTGATGTGAGTTTCTTCCTCGTCTTCCTTGCCATAGTCCTGATTGGCATCACCGCCGTCATCGGGACAGACATCGGGGCCGGCATTTTGCGGAAGAGCCGCCCGGGCGGCCGGCTGATTGACGACGGCTTCGATGAGCCTGTACCTTCCCTGCCGCCGGTCTTGCTGCCGGCTGACGCCAAGCCGGCCGATGTCGACCACGTGCGGTTCGCCCTTGGGCTACGGGGCTACCGGATGGACCAGGTAGACCAGGTGCTCGATGAACTCCGCGATCAGCTTGCAGTCAAGGACGCAGAAATCGAGCGGCTGCGTGGCCGCCTCCGTATCGACGGCACCGGCGTTGCGGCCGTGGCCCGTGCCACCGCTGAGGAAAGGCCCGCAGCCGACGACCTTACTGCTGCCGAGGACAGGTCTTGACCGGTTCTGCCGCCGCCAGCACGATCGGCCTGGCCACGGCGCGGCTGTCGGCAGGGGCCGCGCGCTGGCCGTGGTGGGTCCAGGTGATGGTGATCTACATGGCGGCCCGGCTGGTCAGCGCCGGCATCTTCATGTCGGCGGCGCTGCACCAGGGGGTCAATCCGTGGTTCCCGGCGAAACCCGACTATTGGAACTTCATCAATATCTGGGATGCCCGCTGGTACGGCGAGGTCATCGCGAATGGCTATCCGTCGGAGCTGCCGGTGGACGGCGCCGGGAGCGTCAAGGAAAACACCTGGGCGTTCTATCCGCTGTTCCCGGTACTGGCGCGGACTCTCACGGCTGCCACGGGTATCAGCCCCGCGGCCTCCCTCACGGTCATTGCGATGCTCGCCGGCCTCGCCGCGTCTGTGGTGGTCTACGCCCTTTTCCGTCGCCGGACGGAACACGGGCCGGCCCTGTGGGCCGTTGCGTTCTTTGCCGCGTTTCCGGTTTCCCCGGTGCTCCAGGTTCCTTATGCGGAATCCCTGAACATCCTCCTGCTGGCCTCGGCCCTGCTGCTCGTGCTCCGGAGGCAGTACATCTGGGCCATCCCGGTGGTCCTGGCGATGTGCCTCTCCCGGCCCACGGGGGTACCCTTTGCCGCGATGGCCGGGATTCTTTTCCTGTACCGGGCGGCGGAGGTATGGATCCTCGGCCGAAGCAAGGGCGTCGCGGTCCCTGAACCTGCACCGCGCGTGCATAGCCCCAGGGAACTGTGGTCCTTGGCTGTGCTGACCGCCGCCAGTGGGGCAGCAGCGCTCCTGTGGCCTGCCATCGCCTGGATAACAACGGGCGACATTGAGGCCTACACCAAGACCGAAACTGTCTGGCGCGGGCACGACCTGGTGCCTGTCAAACCGTGGTTCGACACCGGCGTGCTGCTGTTCGGGCCGGTGCTGGGCCTGGCGGCGCCGTTCATTTTCGTCGCTGCGTTCGCGCTGCTCATGATGTCCAGGCCTGTGCTGCAACTCGGTACGGAACTCAGACTGTGGTGCGCCTGCTACATGGGGTATCTGCTGGTATTCCTGCATCCGCAGACCAGCACCTTCCGCATGCTGCTGCCGCTGTTCCCGCTCGCGTTGGGAGCGGCGATGGTCTCAAGGTCGCGCGCCTACCGCGGGGCCGTTATCTCCATGTTCGTCCTGCTACAGATCGTGTGGGTGGTGTGGTTGTGGGCGTGGGCCCAACTGCCAGGCGGAGGCGACTACCCGCCGTGAGATCGATGCCGGCCCAGAGTCGGCACGCGGGTTATCGTCCAGCCGCATCGAATGTCCATCGATTAGCTACAGACGGGTAATTACAGGATAATAGGGGGTAAGCAAGGACAAAAGCATTCGAAGCGTTCAGTCATGGCGGCTGCCGAACGGGCCGCCATAGCGGCTTGTTTGATCATGCGGACTCAGCCCGGCCGGGCTGCTCAGTCCTGGGACTATTGGAGGGGAATTTCCTCATGGCGGCTATGAAACCACGCACCGGCGACGGCCCTATGGAAGTAACCAAGGAGGGCCGCAGCCTGATTATGCGTGTGCCGCTCGAAGGCGGAGGTCGGCTCGTGGTCGAACTCAATGCTGCTGAGGCGGCCAACCTCAAGGAATGCCTCGTAGGCGTTACCGAATAGATTGCCACGCAGGGCCTGCAGCCGGAAGGCTTGGGTTCTGGCGGTCGTTGCAACCCCCGAGATTTTGGGAGTTGCAACGATCGTTTCGTCTTTAACGAAGAAACATCCGGCCTTACTTCTTAACCGCTACCAGCAGCCCGTCACCGGTGGGCAGCATGGCGGAGGCCAGCCGGTCGTCGTCGCGGACGGCCTTGCCCACCTGCCGCAGCACCACAGTGGTGGAGTCTCGGGCGGCGGGGTTGGACACGCGGTCCTTGTCCAGAGCGTCGTTGACGATGAGGAGACCGCCGGACTTGAGCAGGCGCACGGCCTGCTCCACGTAGCGGGGGAAGCTGGGCTTGTCCCCGTCGATGAAAACGAGGTCGTAGGCAGCGTCAGTCAGCCTTGGCAGAACATCCCCGGCCCGGCCGGAAATGGTTCGTGTCCGGTTCGCCGGGCTGCCGGATTCCTGGAAGGCCTCGCGTGCTGCCTTGAGGTGTTCGACATCCACGTCGATGGTGGTCAGCACGGCCTGCGGCCCGAGCCCGCGAAGGAGGCAGACGCCGGAGACGCCCGCGCCCGTGCCGATTTCGACGGCGGTCTGCGCCTTCGACGCCGCAGCCAGAACAGTCAGCACGGCCCCGACGCCCCGGCCGATAGGCGTCACACCCAGTTCGAAGGAGCGTTCCCTGGCACGCAGCAGGACCTCATCCTCGGCAGGCAGATCTTCTGCGTAGGACCAGCTCGTGGACTTGTCGGCGCTCATGTGTTTCGCTTTCTGGGCGGCAGGGGGGATGTTTCTTACAGCGTACTGTGTCCGGCGGTGTGCCGCCGGAAGGTGACGGCGGGGCCGGCTGTGATGGCGGCTACTTCCGTGCGGGCAGCCGGAGCCGACGTCTCCGTGCCCCCCATCGGGGCCCTGAAGAGGGCCCGGCATGCCATTGCTGGACGTCCCCGCTGCCACCGCTCCGCGTTCATTGCGCCCACGGCTAAAGGGGGCCCCACAGTCAGGAAATTCCCAGCCAAATTTGACATGATAAGTATCCGCTCATCCAAGTGGTGATCGGCGCCGAACCAATGATGTAAATCGCATCAGGCGTTAGTACATCCACGAGGGGAGTGGACGATGTCAGGATCAGTTGTGGCACCTGTCCCTGCAGTTGAAGAACCGGGGGCTGACTGGGTCAGGCCCACCTGGGAAGAAGTGGTGACCAACCATTCTGCCAAGGTCTACCGGCTTGCGTACCGTCTTACCGGCAACAAGTACGACGCCGAGGACCTCACTCAGGAGGTGTTCGTCCGGGTCTTCCGCTCCCTGGAGAATTTCAAGCCGGGAACATTGGACGGCTGGCTGCACCGGATCACCACGAACCTGTTTCTCGACCAGGCCCGGCGCAAGAGCCGGATCCGCTTCGACGCGCTGGCGGAGGACGCCGAATCACGCTTGCCGGGACGGGAGCCGGGCCCTGAGCAAAGCTTCGAGCACAACAACCTGGACCTCGACGTCCAGGCCGCCTTGGAGGAGCTCCCGCCGGACTTCCGTGCCGCCGTGGTGCTGTGTGACCTGGAGGGCCTGTCCTACGACGAGGTTGCCGAGGCCTTGGGCGTGAAGCTGGGGACAGTGCGCTCGCGAATCCACCGTGGCCGGACCATGCTGCGGGAAAAGCTTGCCCACCGCGATCCGCGTCCCCAGCAGTCGCGCAAGCCGCGGCTCAAGATGCCCCGCATCGCCGGAGTTCTCTGATCGGCGCCATGCGTCAACTGAACCGCTTGCTGGAGGACCTCAGGAAATTGTCTGCCTCCCTGCCCGGGGCAGGGAGGCAGCATCCGGGCACGCCCGACCATGTCCGCCAGTGCAGCGAATGCGCCGCTGCACTCCGCCGACAGCGCCAGTACCTTGAAAAGCTCCGCGATGCTGCCGTCCCCGCGGCCAGCGATGAACTGACGGCACGGCTGCTGCTCCGGACGCAGCAGCTCGCCATGGCGCCTGCCGCGCCGGCGCCTCGGACGGCCCCCTTGAAGCTGGCCGGCCTGGCTGGAGGGGTGGCCGTGCTGGCCGCAGGCACGGTTGTGGCCGGTGCCTACATCTCTGCGGGGGAGCCGCGGCAATACGGGGCGGCGACCTTCTCGGGACAGGCCGGGAGCCCGGCGGAAGCTGCCGCCGGCGGGGGCCCGTCGGCTGACCCCAGGGTGGCCGCCCTGCGCACCCACGGATGGGCCTGTCCTGACCTGCAGGCCATGGGCTTCCACATCGTCTCGGCCACGTCAAAGGTTTTCGCCGGCCACCCGGGTGTTGAAGTGCGCCTCTCGGACGGCCGGCACACAGCCACCGTCCTTGAACAGCACTCCGGCACAGCTGCCGGCAGCGGAGCGGCGCCGGCAGCCACGGCAGCGCCGGATGTTCCGCTCAACCCCCTGACGGGGCACGCCGCCGGTCAGGACGGATTCGTGGCCGTTGACGCCGGCAAAGCCGTTGGCGGCAGGCTCTGGATCAGGGTGTCCGCCCCGTGGAGCGCCATCTACCAGACAGGCCGGACCACGTTCACGTACGTCTCGGACCTGCCGGCGAACGCCGCGGATGACGCCGTCCCGGCGTTGGCGGTGGCCGGTGCCACCGTAAGCCAGGGAACGGGGGAGCCGGGGATTGCGGCGGACGCCGCCGCCGAGGCGTCCCCGGGCGGTTCCGGCAGCGAATCCGTTGTGGAACGGCTGGAACGCGGGCTGCGCAGAATAGCCCGGCAGGTGGGCAAGATGACCGAACACCTGGCGCAGTGACACAACTCCCGGCCGCCGTGACGGTGGCGAAATCGTCAGCGCCTCCCCGGAGAGGGTAATCTTCCTAAAGTGTTTGGAATCAATGGCCCGGAGTTCTTACTTCTGCTGCTCATCGGCATTCTGGTGATCGGCCCCCAAAGGCTGCCCGAATACACCCAGAAGCTGACCAACCTTGTGCGCGAAGTGCGCCGGATGGCGTCCGGCGCGCGGGAACAGATCAAGGAAGAAGTCGGCATCGACATCGATGAGGTCGACTGGAAGAAGTACGATCCGCGCCAGTACGATCCTCGCCGCATCATCAAGGAAGCACTGCTCGACGACGACACGAAGCCCGTCAGCCCCGGAGCGCCGCTCAGCGGTACGGCTGCCACAACGGCTGCCGTTTCCGAGGCAGTGGAGCCGGTGCCCGACTCGCGGCCCGGTCACGTCCTGGAACGGTTGCCCGACGGCGAAGCCGCACCTTTCGACACGGAAGCCACCTAGGGCGCCTTACACCGCCCGCCAGGCGTTCGGTTACTTGGGTTGCAGGCCCAGTGAGATTCCGGTAAGTCCCCGCGGCCTGGCCGCAAGTTTCCCGGCGATGCCGGACAGAGCGGCTGCTGCCGGTGTTTCCGGGCGGCCGAGCACGATGGGCCTGCCGGAGTCCCCGCCTTCGCGCAGGAGTATGTCGAGCGGTATCTGGCCGAGCAGCGGCACGTCCGTGCCGGTGGCGGCACTCAGCCGTTCGCTGAGCAGCTGCCCGCCACCGCTTCCGAACAGCTCCATCCGCCCGCCGTCGGGCATCTCCATGTACGACATGTTCTCGATGACGCCGGCCACCGTCTGCCCGGTCTGGGTGGCGATCGCCCCGGCGCGTTCGGCGACGTCCGCTGCGGCCGCCTGGGGAGTGGTGACCACGAGGATCTCGGCCTTGGGAAGCAACTGCGCAACCGATATGGCGATGTCCCCGGTACCCGGAGGCAGGTCCAGGAAGAGGGCGTCGAGGTCGCCGAAGTAGACGTCGGTGAGGAACTGCTCCAGTGCACGGTGCAGCATCGGCCCGCGCCATGCAACCGGCTGGTTGCCAGTGACGAACATGCCGATGGAAATGACTTTCACGCCGTACGCCACCGGCGGGAGGATCATGTCGTCCACCCGCGTGGGTGCCTGGGTGATGCCCATCAGGGCAGGTACGGAAAAGCCGTAGACATCCGCGTCCACGATTCCCACGCGCAGCCCTTGGGCAGCCAGGGAGCAGGCCAGGTTCACGGTGACTGAGGACTTGCCCACCCCGCCCTTGCCGCTGGCCACGGCGAACACTTTGGTCAGCGACCCGGGCTGGTTGAACGGGATTCCGCGCTGGCCGCCGGGCCCGCGGAGCTGCTCCTTCAGGGAATCGCGCTGGGCCTGGGTCATGACCTTCAGTTCGACGTCGACGCCCGTGACGCCGGGAACGTCAAGCAGTGCTGCCTCAGAATCTCTGGTGATCGTGTCCCGGAGAGGGCAACCGGCAATGGTGAGCAGCACGGAGAGGTGCACCGCGCCGTCGTCGGAGATGTCAACGGAATCCACCATGCCGAGTTCCGTGATGGGACGGCGCAGTTCCGGATCGATGACGGTTGCCAGGGCAGCGTTGACTGCCGCGGCGAGGGTGGTGCTCATGCTGTGGATGCTCAGCTTTCCGGGGAGGTGGGGCGCGGCTGGGATGACCGGCCCTGGCGGGGCTTGTCCGACTTGACCTTGGGTATCTGTTGGGTCCGCGGATTGCGCTGCCGCTCCCGCTTTTCCTTGAGTTTTTCCCTGACGAGTTCGCGCGGCGACTCATGGCTGCCGGGACCGGAAGGATCGTGGGTCCGGAGCTCCTCCTGGGCTTCCAGCAGGTCCTCCAGAAGGCTCCGCAGTTCAGCCCGGACGTAGTCGCGCGTGGCCACTTCCCGCAGCGCGATCCGCAGCGACGCCAGCTCCCGGGTCAGGTACTCGGTGTCGGACAGGTTGCGTTCCGCGCGCTGGCGGTCCTGCTGGAGAGAGACGCGGTCACGGTCGTCCTGCCGGTTCTGGGCCAGCAGCAGCAGCGGTGCGGCGTACGAGGCCTGCAGTGAGAGCATCAGCGTCAGGAGGGTGAAGCCGAGCTCCACCTTGTCGAACTGCCAGGCGGCGGGCGCGAAAGTATTCCAGGCCAGCCAGAACAGGCAAAACACCGTCATATACAGCAGGAACTGCGGGGTTCCCATGAAACGGGCGAAGCCCTCTGTGGCGTGGCCAAAAGCGTCCGGGTCCGGCGAAAACTTGGGTAAGATGCGCTGGCGGCCGCTCAGGGGCGTGTCCAGGCTGCCCTTGCCCGCTGCCTTGCCTGGTGACCGCGGAACGGCGCCCTTTGCAGTGTTTTCAGCCAATGCGGCCTCCAAGCCTTCTGATCGGAGCTTCGCCGTCATTTGCCCGCCAGTCATCCGGCAACAGATGGTCGAGGACGTCGTCAACAGTCACGGCGCCCACCAGCCGGCCGGCCTGGTTGACCACCGGAAGGGAGTTCAAGTTGTAGGTTGCAAGCGTGCGTGCCACTTCGCTGATGTGGGCCTGGTCCGAGAGCGGCTCGAGGTTCTTGTCCACCAGATTGCCGAGCGGTTCGAACGGCGGGAAGCGCAGCAGCTGCTGGATGTGGACGACGCCCAGGAAGCGGCCGGTGGGGGTTTCCAGCGGGGGCCGGGCAATGAAGATGGAGGATGCCAGGGCAGGCGACAGCTCTTCGCGGCGGACGTGGGCGAGTGCCTCTGCCACCGTGGCCTCGGGCGGCAGGATGACAGGAACGGGGGTCATGAGGCCGCCGGCCGTGTCCTCGTCGTATTCGAGCAGGCGCCGGACGTCTTCTGCGCCTTCCGGTTCCATCAGCTGCAGCAGCTCCTCAGCCTGGGCGGTCGGGAGCTCGCCGAGGAGGTCGGCGGCGTCGTCGGGATCCATTTCCTCCAGGACGTCGGCGGCCCGCTGGACGTCGAGGGCGGAGAGGATCTCCACCTGGTCGTCTTCCGGCAGTTCCTGCAGGACGTCGGCGAGGCGTTCGTCCTGCAGCTCGCTGGCCACTTCGAACCGCCGCTTGTCGCTCATCTCCTGCAAGGCCTCGGCGAAGTCGGCGGGCTTGAGGTCCTCGTGGTTGGCAACGAACTGGGTTGCAGCCTGGGGCTCCGTCTTGGCGCCCTGGTGGGCGTCCGCCCAGTCGATGATCATGGTTTCGTTCCTCCGGAGCCGGCTGAGGGGGGCCAGGGAATGGCCGCGGCGGACGAACAGTTTGCTGACGAACCAGTCACCCGAGCGGTGCTGGTCCATCGCAATGTCCTCGATCGTGGCGTCGCCGCTGCCGTCGCGAAGGGTGACGCGGCGGTCGAACATCTCCGCAACCACGAGGGTCTCTGCACCCCGCTGTTCGAAGCGGCGAAGGTTGACCAGCCCGGTGCAGATGACCTGCGTCTGGTCGATGGACGTAATGCGGGTCATGGGAACGAAGACGCGCTTCTTGCCCGGGACTTCGACGACGATGCCCACCACGTGCGGGGCGCCGCGGGTTCCGCGTGAGAGCACCACGACGTCGCGCAGCCGCCCCAGACGGTCGCCCAGCGGGTCGAAGACGTCCAGTCCCAGGAGGCGCGCAACAAACACGCGCGATAGATGTGTGCTCACCTCTACAGGCTACCGAGTCTGCTCACTTTTAGCTGAATTTCAGCCCGCGCACATCCTTATGGGCAAGAATGGGTGTATGTCAAACATTTTTGGTGCTCCCAAGGCTGGTGTCCCCAACGGCTCCGACGAGTCCCGGACTGTCCCCACCGGGGATACCGTCGGCCGCTATACCTCCTACCTGGACGCCCAAAAGGCTGTCGACTACCTGGCGGACCAGCAGTTCCCGGTGCACATGGTGTCCATCGTCGGCAACGAGCTCAAGATGGTGGAGCGGGTGACAGGCCGGCTCAGCTACCCGCGGGTGGCATTGTCGGGTGCACTGAGCGGCATGTGGTTCGGCCTCTTCGTCGGCGTCATGCTCTCCTTCTTCACACCGGCCGGCGGAACGTTCTCCATCATCAGTTCGGTCCTGATGGGCGCCGCTTTCTTCATGCTCTTCGGCATCGTCACGTACGCGATGCAGCGGGGCAAGCGTGACTTCACGTCCACCAGCCAGGTGTTGGCCAGCAACTACGACGTCGTGGTGTCCTTCGAAGCCGCCCACGAGGCGCGCCGGCTGCTGCAGCAGCTGCCTATGACACCGTCCGACGCCACCGCCGGCGCTGCGCCGTCGAGCTACACTGCGCCGCCGAGCGACACCCAGCGTGAGTACCAGAACGAGCCTTTCCAGCAGCCCGGCCAGCCCCAGCAGCCCGGCCAGCCTCCGCAGTCCGGCCAGCAGGGCCCCTACCAGGGCCAGGCGCCCCAGCGGCCGGCCGGCTGGAACGACCCCTACGGCCAGCGGACGCAGGATGCCCAGGGGCATGACCTCCAGGACTCCCAAACTCGGGGTTCCCAGGCTCCCGGTGCCCAGGCGCACGGCGCACCGGTTGCACCCCAGTATGGGGCCGTCGAGGGCCGGCAGGGCCAGCATAGCCAAGCCCCGGAAGCCGCCGAAACCCCGGACGCCGCGCTGCGCGCCGGCCAGCGGCCTGCGGCTGTCCGCTACCCTGACCTGCCTGACGGCCGCCCGCAGTACGGCGTGCGCGTGAACGATGCCAACCAGCCGGCGCAAAGCAAGGACGAGCCGCAGCGTTAGCGACAGGCGAGCCCCACAGGTGAGACGGAAAGGGAGGGCCACCGGAGAAATCCGGTTGCCCTCCCTTTTTCTTGTAGAGGCTTGCCTCGTTTGTAGAGGCTGGACTCCCGCAAGAGCCCGCTCCGGTTAACCCTTGCCGTTGACTTCCTGCCAGATGCCAGCCATCCAGGCTTCGACGTCGTCGGCCGTGCGGGGGAGCGCGGCGCTGAGGTTGACGGGGCCGTCGGCGGTCATCAGGATGTCGTCCTCGATGCGGACGCCGATCCCGCGGTACTCCTCGGGGATGCCGATGTCCTCATTCTTGAAGTACAGGCCAGGTTCGATGGTGAAGATCATGCCTTCGGCCAGCACGCCGTCCAGGTAGAGCTCCCGCTTGGCCTGCGCGCAGTCGTGGACGTCCAGGCCCAGGTGGTGGCTGGTGCCGTGCGGCATCCAGCGGCGGTGCTGCTGCCCCTCGTCGCTGATTGCTTCCTCGACCGGTACGGGAAGGAGGCCCCATTCGGCAAGCCGTTCCGCGAGGACGGTGGTGGCGGCAGTGTGGATGTCCCGGAACTTCGTGCCGATCTGCGCGGCCGCAAATCCGGCGTCGGCGGCGTCCAGCACGGCCTCGTAGACCTTGCGCTGGACATCGGAGAAGGTGCCGTTGGCCGGCAGCGTGCGGGTGATGTCTGCTGTGTAGAGGGAGTCGGCCTCCACGCCGGCGTCCAGCAGCAGGAGTTCCCCTGCGTTGATTTTGCCGGTGTTCCGGGTCCAGTGCAGCACGGTGGCGTTGTTGCCGGAGGCTGCAATAGTGTCGTAGCCGAGTTCGTTGCCTTCTTCCCGGGCGCGGGCGAAGAAGGCACCCTCCACCACGCGCTCACCGCGGAAGTGGGTCAGGGCACGGGGCAGCGCCTTGACCACTTCAGCAAAGCCTTCCACCGTGGCGGCCACGGCGATCTGCATCTGCTCGACTTCCCACTCATCCTTGGTCAGGCGGAGCTCGGAAAGGGCTTCGGACAGCTTCTCGTCGAGGGCGTCCAGCACGCCGAGGTCCAGGTTGTCAGGGTCCTTGGCGGTGTTGTAGCGGGCAGTGTCCACGAGAGCGTCAATGTTCTCGTCGACCTTGCGCACCAGGCGGATCGAAATGCCGCCGATTTCAGGGGCGCCAACATTCTTGGTGATGGCCGTCTCGAGTTCGTCGATATGGGCCGCCGGGAGGCCGAGGCGTGCCTCGAACTCTGCCAGCGTGGGGCGGGCGCCGATCCAGAACTCACCGGACCGCGAGTCGGCGTAGAACTGCTCGGTGTCCCGTCCGGCCAGCGGGCGGAAGTAGAGAGTCGCACGGTGATTGCCGCCGTCGTCCCCGGTGCCGTCCTCGACGGGCTCGAAAATGAGCACCGCGTCGGGCTCATGGTCCAGGCCCAGCCCCGTCAGGTGTGCGAAGCCGGAGTGCGGCCGGAAGCGGTAGTCGCAATCGTTGGAGCGGACCTTCAGGGGACCGGCGGGCACTACCAGGCGTTCACCGTTGAACTGGTCGGAGATGGCCCTGCGCCTTCTCGCTGCGTGGCCTGCCACGGCGTCGCGCGCGGGGGTCACCTGCGGAGACGGCGCCCAGTTGCTGGCCATGAATGCCTTGAAAGCCTCGGAACTGGGCCGCTGCGAGCGGTTGTTGACCCGCTCTTCGAGAGGCTGGGAAGCGGAGTTTTGGGTGTTTTCTGCGTCGTTCACCGTCCCATAGTCTCACCAGCCGTGCGGCTTAGGCCAACACCGAACCCGAAGCGGCACCGGCCCGTCCGGCCGTATCAGCCGGGCATCTACTAGGCTGGGCTAGTGAGGATAGATCTGCACGCCCACTCAAACATCTCCGACGGCACGGAGCCGCCGGCCGCTGTCATGGCAGCCGCGGCGGCAGCGGGGCTGGACGTCATTGCCCTGACGGACCATGACTCCACGGACGGCTGGGACGAAGCCTCGCGGGCGGCGCTCGAAAACGGGGTGGCACTGGTGCCTGGCATGGAGATTTCCTGCCGCACGGAAGAGGGGATCAGCGTCCACCTGCTCAGCTACCTGCACGACCCGGCCCACCCGGGCTTGCTCGAAGAGATCACCAAGGCCAAGGACGCGCGCCTCACACGGGCCGAACGCATGGTCACTCTATTGGCCGAGGACTACCCGCTGAGCTGGGACGACGTGATCCACCATGTGGCGCCGGGGGCAACCCTTGGACGGCCGCACATCGCCGACGCGCTGGTGGCCGCCGGCGTGGTGGCGGACCGCACTGAAGCGTTCACCTCGATCCTGACCTCGCATTCGCGGTACTTCGTGCAGCACTATGCGCCGGCTCCCGCGCTCGCCGTCGAACTTGTCCGTTCAGCCGGCGGCGTCCCGGTCTTTGCCCATCCGGTGGCGTCCGCCCGCGGACGCGTGGTGGGGGAGCGCACCTACCGGGAAATGATCGACGCCGGACTGGCGGGACTTGAGATCGATCACCGGGACAACACCGAAGCGGGCCGCGAGTTCCTGCGCGGCCTCGCCGCCAGACACGGCCTGCTCATTACGGGATCGTCGGACTATCACGGCACGGGAAAGCCCAACCTGCTGGGCGAAAATCTGACGGCGCCCGAGGCGTTTGCCCGGATCGAAGAGCTCGGCACCGGCAGCGCGGTCATCCGCTGACCGCCGTTCCCAACTAACTCGCAGTGGTGGCCGTTTTCAGCCCTCAAAACAACAGTAAGTGCGAGTCACTCGGGCGGGTAGGAGGCGAACTCGGCATGCGCGCCCAGGCGCTTGGCCATGACGTCGATGGCCGGCTGGTTCTGATCCACGCACACAAATCTGCGGCCCAGCTTGGCGGCCACGGCGCCGAGCGTCCCGGATCCTGCGAAGAAGTCCAGGCACCAGTCGCCCGGGCGGCTTGAGGCGGCAACAACCCGCCGCACCAGGCCTTCAGGCTTCTGCGTGGGGTAGCCGGTCTTCTCTTTTCCCGTAGGGGAGACGATCGTGTGCCACCAGACATCCGTGGGCAACTTGCCGAGCTCACGCTTCGCCGGCGTCACCAGCCCAGGCGCCATGTATGGCTCCCGGTCCACTTCGGCGCTGTTGAAGTGGTATTTGGCCGGGTTTTTCACGTAAACCAGGATGTTGTCGTGCTTGGTGGGCCAGCGGTACTTGGCGCGCGCCCCGTAGTCGTACGCCCAGATGATCTCGTTGAGGAAGCACTCGCGGCCGAAGATCGCGTCCAGCATGACCTTGGCGTAATGCACCTCGCGGTAGTCCAGGTGCAGGTAGAGCGTGCCGTCGTCAGCAAGCAGGCGCCATGCCTCAACGAGCCGCGGTTCCAGAAACGACCAGTAGTCGCTGAACGCATCGTCGTAGCGGTGCAGGGCGCCCTTGATGGTGTCGTAGGAACGGCCTTTGAAGCCGACACGGTCGCCGTCGCCGCCGGCGTTGAGCACCATTTTGGTTTCCTGGCGCTGCTGGGTCCGTCCCGTGTTGAACGGCGGGTCCACGTAAATGAGTGTGAAGGCGCCGTCCGGCAGCGTGGGGAGGAAATCCGCGTTGTCCGCGTGTACCACCAGGTTGCTGCCGTCCGGCGCCCAGACAGTTTCAGTCATTGAGGCTTTTAGGCCTCGGTGCTGCCCGGCTGTGAGCCGGTTGCCGCGGACTCGCTGCCTGCGACCACTTCGCCGTCGCGGCGGCGGGTGCGCGTGCGGCTGCGACGGGCTCGTGAGGGCTGCTCGCCGTCCGCTGTCGCGGTTGCGGCGGAAGCCGCTGCGGGTGCGCTACCGGCGTCGGAGGCGGAATCGGTGGAACGACGACGGCGGTCTCCCGAACGTCCGCCCGTTTCGCCGCCGGTGCGACGGCTGCCTTCCCTGCTGCCGGAGCGTGCGCCGTCGCGGCCGCCGGAACGGCCGCTTTCGCGTCCGCCACTGTCGCGTCCGCCACTGTCCCGTCCGCTGGTGCGGGAGTTCTTCTTGCCGGTCTCTCCCAAGTCCTCCAGGACCTCGGCGTCGACGCCAGCCAGGGTGCGCTTGCTGCGCGGAAGCCTGCCCTTGGTGCCTTCCGGGATGTCCAGCTCCTCGTACAGGTGCGGCGACGAGGAGTACGTTTCGACGGGCTCCGGAACGCTCAGCCCCAATGCCTTGTTGATGAGGCCCCAGCGCGGCATGTCGTCCCAGTCCACGAACGTCACGGCGGTGCCCTTGTTGCCGGCGCGGCCGGTGCGGCCCACGCGGTGCAGATAGATCTTTTCGTCCTCAACACACTGGTAGTTGATGACGTGCGTGACGTCGTCGACGTCGATGCCGCGCGCTGCAACGTCCGTGGCCACAAGGACATCCACCTTGTTGTTGCGGAAGGCGCGCAGGGCCTGCTCGCGGGCGCCCTGGCCGAGGTCGCCATGGATGGCGGCCGCGGCGAATCCGCGGTCCACCAGTTCCTCGGCAACCTTGGCGGCCGTGCGCTTGGTCTTGGTGAAGATGATGGTGCGGCCGCGGCCACGGGCCTGCAGGATGCGGGCCACCACCTCGATCTTGTCCATGCTGTGGGCACGGTAGATCAGCTGGCGGATGTCGCGCTTGGTGAGGCCCTCGTCGTCCGGGTCGGCCGCGCGGATGTGCGTGGGCTTGGTCATGTAGCGGCGCGCCATGGCGACGACCGGTCCGGGCATGGTGGCCGAGAACAGCAGGGTCTGGCGGACGGCGGGGGTGCCGGCGATAAGGGTCTCGACGTCCGGGAGGAAGCCGAGGTCAAGCATTTCGTCGGCCTCGTCAAGGATGACCATCTTGACGTTCTTCAGCACGAGGTGCTTCTGCTTGTAAAGGTCGATGAGGCGGCCGGGGGTGCCGACGACGACCTCGACGCCCTTCTGCAGCGCCTCGACCTGGGGCTCGTACGCGCGGCCGCCGTAGATCGTGGTGATGCGGGCGTTGCGCTTGCGGGCGGCGTTCTGCAGATCATTGGCGACCTGGACGGCAAGCTCGCGGGTCGGCACGATCACGAGGGCCTGCGGGGCGCCGGGCGCGGGCAGCGAGTCATAGCCGGCGTCGTCCGGTCCGACGACGCGCTGCAGCGCCGGGATGCCGAAGCCGAGGGTCTTGCCGGTGCCGGTCTTGGCCTGGCCGATGATGTCGTGGCCGCTGAGGGCGACCGGTAGGGTCATGGCCTGGATCGGGAAGGGGTGCGTGATGCCGGCGTCGGCAAGGGACTCCACGATGTCGGCGCGGACGTCGAAGTCCGCGAAGGTCTTCTCCGCGATCTCGTGCGGCTTTTCGTCCGAGATGATGGTTTCTTCCGGCTCGATGGTCTCGATTCCGGAGTCATCAGAGAGAAGCTGGTGGGTATGCAATTCACTCACAGTGGAGTTTCCTTATTCATTTGGGCATTGGCGCCGCCTGCTCAACGGCCAGCCGCAAGGGCCGTTCCGGAGCACGCTCAGGCGCGCAAGCAAATCCAGTGGAAGCCGATCGCGGGCTATCTAAATACTGGCACTGGGGACCAGCGGGTGTGTCTCAAGATCGCGTAGGGGCGGGCTTGTTGAATTCGAAAATTAAGGAAATCAACGACCGGGCATCCATATCTACCCTTCCAGTCTAACCGGCAAAACCCGTTTCCCTGACGTGCGCGGCGGAGCGCGGGCAGGAGTAGGGCCAGCAGAGGAGGAAGGCGCAGCGCAGCAGGAAGGCGCATCAGGGCAGGAAGGCGCTGCGTAGCGGCAAGTCAACGCCGAGGCATCAGCTTCCTGGCCCGAGTCAGCCGACCAGTTCGAGGTGCACCTCGCGTGTCGCGATGTCCGAGGAGATCAGGCGGACCCGGACTTTGGTGCCCGGCTCCATTTCGCCGGCGCAGCGGGCAGTGACAGCAGGTTCGGCAATCTGGACGATGCCGGACGGGCCAGTGCCGTTGGACGCCCTGCCGTTTGAACCCTTCCAGTTCCCGTTTCCGTTCGCATTTCCATTGCCGTTGTTCTTGGCGGGCTTGGACCCTGAGATCACCACGGCGTCGAATTCCTGGCCAATATGGTTGCTGAGCAGGGCCGCTTCCACGGTGTCCAGGGCCAGCCGCTCCATCTTGGCGGCCAGCTGGTCCGAGGACGCCATGATGTCGGGAAGGGAGGGCAGCGCTGCGCGGGCCCAGGCCGGAACGGGGCGGTCATTGCTCAGCGCCTCGCAAATGACAAGGACGAAGCGGTCGATCAGCCGCCGGAGGGGCGCGGTGGTGTGGGCGTACGCCGTGCCAATGGCGGACTGGATGGCGTCGTCCGGAACCGTGCCGTCAAAATAGGTGTACCCGGCTCCGCGGAAGAGCATTCCTGCCGAATGCAGGATGGCGAGCTGCCGGTGGTCGGTGGGATCCAGCGTCCGCAGGTACTCCCCGTAGCTGACTTTTCCGTCCCACGGCTTGCCCAATGCATCGGTCTGGCGCCTGAAATGGGCGAGCGAGCGTTCGTCTGGGGCCGGCATTGTGCGGAGGACGCCCACTTTGCCGTCGAGCATCAGCGAGGCTGCCGCCATGCCGGTCATCAGGGAGATCTGGGCGTTCCAGTCCTCCACCGGAAGCTGCGGGGCCGCCACAATCCGGTAGCCGCCGTCGGGAAGCTGCACGATTTCCTGCTCCGGCATGTTCAGGCTGGCACCGCCGCGGGCCCGCTCGAGCTCGACGCGCTTGAGCCCGACTTCGCGCAGGAGCTGCAGGAGCGGGGAGGCGGTTCCCGCATCCAGCTCGGTCTGGACGCCCTTGTAATTGAGCTTCTCACGGCTGCGGACCATCGCCCGCCGCACCAGGGCGGAGACGACCTCGGCCGTTGCGTCGAGTTCGAACTCCCAAACAAACGCCGAACAGAGCTGGCCTGCGAGCAGGCTGCCCGCATTCTCGCTGATGACCTCGGGGTGCAGGGGGATGCGGCCGTCCGGAGCATAGAAGGTCTGGCCGCGGCGGCGGGTTTCGGCGTCGAGGGCGCCGCCGGGCACCACGAAGGACGGCACATCGGCGATGGCGTACAGGATGCGGTAGCCGTCTGCGGATCTTTCGATGAAGAGGGCCTGGTCCAAGTCGGTTGAGGATGGCGGGTCGATGGTCAGGAATTCGACGTCGGTCAAGTCCAGCTCCGGGAGCTGCCGCTGCGCCACAGCCGCCTCGGCCTCCTTGAGCACTTCCAAGGGGAACTGCCCCGGGAGCTCCAGCTCGGTCCGCAGCGCACTCAGGGCCTCCGCCAGGGCATTGGTCTGTTCATGGACGCTGGGGGATAGGCGATGATGTGGCACGGAAATCAGGTTAGCCCGATTTCCGCAGTTAGTCTTGGATTATGGGCACATCCTCGGCTGACACCGCTCGGTACGACCGTTTCGTCGCTGATCTGTTCGGGGTGATGGCATACGGCGAGCTCTCCGCCTTCGAACGGCTGTCGTCGGACGCCCGCTACTCGCCCACGCTCCACGACCGCGCGGTGCTCGGCAGGATTGCCGTCATCGAATTCCAGCACTACGAGCTCGTGAGTGAGAGGCTCGCCGGGATGGGCGTTGACGTCGAGGACGCGATGCTCCCGTTCCAGGCAGCGGTGGACCATTTTCATGAGCGGACGCGGCCCGCGGACTGGTACGAATCCCTGATGAAGGCCTATGTGGTGGACACGGTCTCGGCCGATTTCTACCAGGCCGTGGCCCGCTACGTGGATGCCGGGACCCGGGAGCTTATTCAGCAGATCCAGTCCTCCGAGGAAGCGACGGCGGTCCTCCGCGAGAGGTTGAGGGTGGCCCTTGCCGATGATCCCCGGCTCGCCTCACGGCTGGCGTTGTGGGGACGGCGGCTCCTGGGAGAGGCGCTCACGCAGGCACAGCGCGTGGGCTATGAACACGCCTTCCTGACCGAGCTGATCACTGAAGCGGACAGCGGTGCTGACGACGCCGCGGCCCGGGAGCGGGTGCGCAGCCTCACCTCCGAGCTCGCCGAAAACCATTCCCGGCGGATGGTGCAGCTCGGTCTGAGCGGCTAGTTCAGGCCTGCCACCGGCGCGCCTGCGCCCTTCACTCCGGCGTTCTCCGCTCCCGCATCCAGGGCCTCGAGCAGTTCGGCTGCCGCGGCCTCCGGATCCGGCGCCTCGGTGATAGCCCGGACGACGACGATCCTGCTGGCGCCCGCTGCCGCGACCTGCTCCACGTTGGTGAGGTCGATCCCGCCGATGGCGAACCAGGGCAGCAGCAGGCCGCCGACCCTTTCCTCGTCCGCCGCCCTTACGGCCTCCGCCGCATAGCGGACAAGATCGAGCCCGACGGCGGCCCGGCCGGGTTTGGTGGGGGTGGCCCACACCGGGCCAACGCAGAAATAGTCCAGACCGCTTCGCCCGGGGGAGGCGGCGATCGCGGCATCCACCTGGTCAGGGGTGTGCGTGGACAGCCCGATCACCGTGGCGTCATGCAGCAGCTTCCGTGCGGAGCGCAGCGGCAGGTCCTTCTGGCCGATATGGAACACCGGGGCCCCGGACAGCGACGCAATGTCTGCCCGGTCATTGACGGCCCAGAGCCGGCCATGCCTGTGGGCTGCCTGGCGCACAACTTCCAAGAGTTCGAGTTCCTCGGCCGCCTCGATGGTCTTGTCCCTCAGCTGGATGATATCCACCCCTCCGGCGAAGGCCGCATCAACGAAATCGGTGAAATCGTCGCGCTCCTTGCGGGCATCGGTGCAAAGGTACAGTCGGGCGGTGGTGTGGACATCATGCGCGGTCATGGCAACCAGCCTAGTTCCTCTAAACTGGGCAGGTACCGCGGGAGCCCGCTGCAGCTGTCACAAACGCCGCAGGGCCGAGAGGGCGTAAGAGCCGACCGCTTGACCTGATCCGGTTAGTACCGGCGTAGGGAAGGATTTCCATGCAGCTTGGATCCGGCGGGAGCACTTCCGCCACAAACACTTCTGCCGCGGAACCGCTGCACGCTGACGTTGCCGTCATCGGCGGCGGCGTGATCGGCCACGGGATTGCCTGGGAGGCGAGGCGTTCAGGACGCTCAGTGGTGCTTATTGACGATGCGCCGGGGACGGGGGCCAGCTGGGCCGCTGCGGGAATGCTCGCCCCTGTCAGCGAGCTGCACTACCAGGAGCAGGAACTCCTGGAACTGATGCTCGAATCCTCTGCCAGATGGCCCGATTTCGCCGCGGCGCTCGCCGATGGCGGAGCCGGCAGGGATACCGGTTATCTTTCGACGCCGACCATCGCCGTCGGTGCGGACCCCGCCGACCGCCGCACCCTGACGGACCTTCGGGAAGTCCAGCAGGCGTGCGGCCTGGTTGTCGAGCCGCTGACCATCCGCGAGGCCCGGTCGCGGGAGCCGCTGCTCAGCCCGGGCATTTCCTGTGCGCTGGACATCCCGGCTGACCACCAGGTTGATCCGCGGATGCTGGTGGCAAGCATCGCAGCTGCGCTGGCCCGCCACGAACCCGGTTCGCGGACGGCCGTTGCCGGTGCAGAAAACGGCTATGAGATCAGGGAAAACGCTGCCGGCCTGCTGTGGGACGGCGGGCAGCGCGAACGGGTCTGCGGCGTCCGGCTGGCGGGCGGCGGCACTGTGCGTGCCGCCGAAACCGTGGTGGCCAACGGACTCGCGGCGGCGTCGCTGGATGGACTGCCGGACGGGCTGAAGCTGCCCCTGCGCCCGGTCTACGGCGACATTCTCAGGCTCCGGGTTCCCGCGCACCTCCGGCCGCTGCTTACGGCCACGGTCCGGGGCATTGTCCGCGGAATACCCGTCTATCTTGTTCCGCGGCAGGACGGAACGGTGGTTATCGGCGCCACCCAGAGGGAGGACGGGCATTCAGCCCCCAGCGCCGGCGGGGTCTACCAGCTCCTCCGCGACGCCCAGGTGCTGGTGCCGGCCGTGGCAGAACTCGAGCTCCTGGAATCGACCGCCAGGGCCCGGCCGGGTACCCCCGACAACGCCCCGTTGCTGGGCCGCGTACCCCTCGGCAGCATTACGGCGGGGCAGGGCAGCACCGTGCGGCACGGAAGCACGGCGGGCCGGGCGGGCACTGCGGCCGACGGGGGGCTACGGGCAACTGTTGCCGGGCTCATCATCGCCACCGGGTTCTTCCGCCACGGCGTGCTGCTGACGCCAGCCGCAGCCGCCATCTGCCGCGGGCTGATGGACGGCGTGGAGGACAAACGCTGGCACGCCTTCCGTCCGGAGCGGTTTTCGGCCGGGCGCCCCGCCGCGGCGGGCGCAGCCGCCCCGGGCAACGGCACACCGGCCAGCTGCGCAACGGGCACAGTCACATTTGACCGAGACAAGGAACCAGCATGAACATCACACTGAACGGCAACCAACACGCAGTGGGCGCAGGCGCCTCCGTGACAACTCTGGTCAGCAACGTCACCGGGCGGACACTGGCTGCAAACGGGCAGGCGGCCGACGGCCAGCGGCTTGGCGTGGCCGTGGCCCGCAATTCGGAGGTTGTGCCAAGGAGCCAGTGGAACAGCACGGCGCTCGCCGAGGGCGATGAAATCGAACTCGTCACGGCAGTTCAGGGAGGATGAGGACGATGACTGAAACAACGACAGCGGCGACCGGCACGACTGATAAGGCGACGGGCAGGGCGGGGTTCAAGGCAGACCCCCTGGTCATCGACGGCGTGGAGCTGACCTCGCGGCTGATCATGGGCACCGGCGGGGCTCCGAGCCTGGACGGACTGGGCGCGGCGCTCCTGGCCTCCGGCACCGAACTGACCACGGTGGCCATGCGCCGCTATTCGCCCGCCGAAACCGGATCCCTGTTCCAGCTGCTCCTTGACCACAACATCCGTGTGCTGCCGAACACGGCCGGCTGCTTCACGGCACGCGACGCCGTGATGACGGCGGAACTCGCCCGCGAGGCCCTGGAAACGGACTGGGTCAAACTCGAAGTCATCGCCGATGAGCACACTCTCCTGCCGGACGCGGTGGAACTCGTGGATGCCACCGAACAGCTCGTCAGCCGCGGCTTCAAAGTCTTCGCCTACACGAACGACGATCCGGTCCTGGCGCTGCGCCTTGAAAACCTGGGGGCGGCGGCCGTCATGCCGCTGGGATCGCCGATCGGCACCGGCCTGGGAATCCTGAATCCCCACAACATCGAGCTGATCGTGTCCCGCGCCTCCGTCCCGGTGGTGCTGGACGCCGGCATCGGCACAGCCTCCGATGCCGCACTGGCCATGGAGCTGGGCTGCGACGCCGTGCTCCTGGCCACCGCCGTGACCCGGGCGCAGAACCCGGCCCTGATGGGGGAGGCCTTCAAACACGCGGTTATCGCCGGTAGGCTGGCGAAAGCGGCCGGGCGGATCCCGCGCCGCGAGCATGCCTTGGCGTCATCGGCCATGGAAGGCCGGGCGGAGTTCCTCTAACCCGGATCACCGCGGCCCGTCCGGCGGGCAGGCTCAGCCCGCAACCTCGCCAAGGAGTCAGCAGTGGCCGCCACGGACGACATCCTCACCCGCCCCCAGATCGACGAGGCCCTCGGGGGCCTGCCGGACTGGCGTTACCGGCTCGGCGGACTGGTCACCGTCTATAAGACGCCGACGGCGGCCGGCGCGCTTGAGCTGATTGCCGCCGTCGGGCGCCTTGCGGAAGAACGAAACCACCATCCGGACCTGGACTGGCGCTACAACCGCGTGTTCATCCGGTTCAGTTCCCATGACGCCGGAACGGAGGTGACGGCACGCGACGTCGGCGCCGCGGCCGCGGTCAGCGAGGCAGCCGCAGCGGCGGGTGCCCAGGCGGAGCCGGGACTGTACCGCACAGTGGATATTGGGATCGATACGGCGGCCGCAACAGAGATATCGGAGGTCTGGCGCGTTGCCCTGGGCTATAAGAAGGGCCGGTTCGGCGATCTTGTGGACCCTTACGGCCGCGGTCCGGGTCTGTGGTTCCAGGAAACGGATACCCCGAATGACAACCGCCTCCATCTGGACATCCACCGGTCCAAGGCTGAATCCGCGCCCGTCCTGGACAAGACCGCGGCAACCGGCGCGTTAATGAACAGTGACCACGCACCCATGTGGGTGGTGGTCACTGACGCTCAGGGTAACCGGTTGTGCCTGTGCACCGAGGAAGGCCACGGACCGGATCTTTGAGCCAGCCGGGTCGCGGGTGGCTCCCTACATCTTCAGGGCCGCGGTCAGCCGCTGCGTGTCCTGCCTGGAACGGACCCGGCCAAGGAACACCGCTACCGCTGCAGCCGCCGAGGTGCCGGCCGCCATGGGAAGTATCCACGGAATCCACGTGAGGCCCGGCTGGTAGCCGAGGCCCGCCCAGATGCAGATAATCCAGGCGAGCATCCCAACCGCCGTGGCCACGCCTGCCGGCAGGATCATGCCGTACTTGGCATGGCGCTTGTCATTGGCCCAGACAATGAAGCCTGCAGCAACGGTGACCAGGAAGACGATGACGAGGGACAGCACGGCTTGGCCTAGAGTGCGCCGAAGCCGACCCGGCGGACTTCTTCCGCGCCGATCTCGACATAGCCCAGAACGCTGGCCGGAATAATAATCTGGCGGCCCTTCTCGTCGCTCAGCCGCAGCTCCGTGCCCTTCGCGAGGGACTCCGACACAACCTTGGCCACGGAGTCAGCATCCTGGGTCGATTCCAGCACAATTTCGCGGCCGATGTTCTGAATGCCGATCTTTACTTCCACAGCAAGGCCTCCCAGCCAATCAATGTTGAATCATTTCCAAAGGTAGTTCTCCCTTTGTAGTCTAGGTCTCTTTGGGGAAGCGAGAGATTCCGCGCCAAGCTAAACGGTAGATCAGGTCACTGGCCACATCCAGGTCCAGGTTTCCGTCCGTCTCAAGCCAATAGCGGGCGCTGACCTGGGCCATGCCGGCAAGACCCCGGCCCAGCAGCTGGGCCTCCAGGAGCGGCAGCTTGGTGTCTTCCGCAATGACGCGCGCGATGGCGTCGGCGAAGGCCTTGTTGAAAGTCTCAAGGCGCGAACTGACGTCGGGATCGTTGATGAGGTCAGACTCGAAGACAAGCCGGTGCGCCTGGTCGTCGCTGTCGATGAAGCGGTAGTAGGCCCGCATGACAGCCTGGACGCGCTCCTTGTTGTCGGTGGTGGAGTCGAGCGCCCCCATCATGAGGTCAGTCAGCGCGCTGAGGTGGCTGTCCAGGAGCGCGAGGTAGAGCTCGCGCTTGGACGGAAAGTGCTGGTACAGCACCGGTTTGCTCACATGGGCAGTTTCCGCGATCTCGTCCATTGCGGCGCCGTGGTACCCATTGGCGACGAAGACCTCCTGCGCGGCCGTCAGCAGCTGGGCACGGCGCTCATCGCGGGGCAGCCTGGCCGACCGCTGCCCGGCGGCGCGGGGGGCGCCGGAAGAGGAATGCGCAGCCTGAGTTCGATCAACCGGTGCATCGTGAACCACTGTGGCCTTCTTTCCATTTCAGTTAGCTTCACTTTACCCGGGGGTAATATGACCGCGCGGTATCTTCAGGCATACATTGAAGTATGGCTTCTCCGTCCACCGCAAATACAGCCCGCATCCCACTGGAACCGCTCGTTGATCCGGCGTCCGGACTTTCGCCCGAAGAGGTGGAGCGGTATTCCCGGCACCTGATCATTCCGGAAATCGGGGCTCTTGGCCAACGGCGTCTGAAGAACGCCCGGGTCCTGGTGATCGGCGCCGGCGGTCTCGGCTCGCCGGCCCTGCTGTATCTCGCCGCGGCCGGCGTCGGGACCATCGGTATCATCGACGACGACGACGTGGACCTGAGCAACCTGCAGCGCCAGATCATCCACGGGGTGGCCGACGTGGGGCGGCCCAAGATCGAGTCGGCGCGCGATGCCATCGTGGCGCTGAACCCGCTGGTTGAAGTCCGCCTGCACGATGTCCGGCTGGATGCCTCCAACGCCCTTGATCTCTTCGCCGGCTACGATCTCATCCTTGACGGAGCCGACAACTTTGCCACCCGCTATCTGGTCAATGACGCCGCGGCCATCCTGGGCAAGCCGTACGTGTGGGGTTCGATCTTCCGCTTCGACGGACAGGTCAGCGTGTTCTGGGAAAACCACGGCCCCACCTACCGGGACCTGTATCCCGAAGCTCCGCCGGCGGGCTCGGTGCCGTCGTGCGGCGAGGGCGGTGTCTTCGGAATGCTGTGTGCTGCGGTCGGAGCGCTGATGGTGACGGAGGCCGTAAAGCTGATCACCGGCGTCGGACGTTCCCTGCTCGGCCGGGTGGCGCTGTACGACGCCCTGGGCGGAAGCTGGCGCGAGATCAGGGTGGCAAAGGACCCGGCGGCACCGAGGATTAAGGAGCTGACGGACTACGAGGCATTCTGCGGAATCGCCCCGGCGGAAGCCGCCGACACGGAGCACACCGTCACGGCGACGCAGCTGGCCACGATGCTGGCCTCCCGCGACGCCGGGCTTAAGGACTTCGATCTCGTTGACGTCCGGGAAGCGGGGGAATACGACATCGTCCGGATCGAGGGCTCCGTGCTCATCCCGCAGGGCCGGATCCTCTCCGGCGAGGCCTGGGGCGACCTGCCGCAGGACAGGGACATCGTCTTCCACTGCAAGGCCGGAACACGCTCCGCGGCCGTGCTGGCCGCCGCCAGGAAGGCCGGCTACCAGCGCGTGAGCCATCTCGACGGCGGCATCCTCGCCTGGGTCAGGGACGTAGAGCCCCAGAAGCCCGTCTACTGACAGGGGCGCCGTGTTGTCGGTGGGGCAGGGCATATCACCCCGCGATGATCGGAATTTGCCGGGACATAATGACTTCGCCGGTGATCCAGTGCAGCAGGTCCACGGTGAGCTTGTAGGTCCCGGGCGCAGGCGGACGCAGGAGCATGTCATAGCGCTCGGCAGCGCCGAAATTGACGATGCTGGTCCGCAGGGGGCCAGTGGCGGAAATTGGCCGTGCAGGCGCCGACGGGCTGGACGTGTCGCGGAAGGCCCGTCCGTCGTGGGCTATCAGCTCAGCCATGGCAACACGTCTTGGTCACCGGGTGGTCCGGATGGACCACCTACTACCAGTCCGAATCGTCGTCGGCTGAGGACCGGGCCCGAAATTGTGCGTGAACGTGAATCCAAGGTCGCACCTCCAAGTAAGCGTCGCGGTAGCCCCAATGGTGCGCACAAAACCTATGGAAAGCTTGGGCTTCAGTCCGGCCTCGGTGTTGCGTTTTTGGGACCCGGCGATGCCAACACCCGACGGCTCAGCGGCCCGAGGACCCGTGCAGGCGCAGGTGCAGAAGGCTAGGCGGAGTTCCTGCGGGACCCGGCCTCAGGGAGCTGGGAGGGAGCCGGTTGGCCGTGGTCCACAGGGCATTCGGCCGTGGCCTTGGCGGCAGGCTGTTCCACGGCGATGCCGTAGAGGGTTTCCAGTGCGGCAACGTAATCGTCCTGCTGGCCTTTGGCCGCAAGCTCCCGTGCCCTGACGGTGGGGACGTGGAGCAGTTGCTTCACCATGCGCCGCAGGGCGAATTCGACTTCCTCAGCGGCCGCTGTGCAGCCGTGACGGGCGCGGACCTTTTCCATTTCCGCGTCCAGCACGTTCATGGTGTGGCGGCGCAGGGCCACGATGGCCGAGTCCACGGACCGGACCTCGCGTTCCTGTTCAAAAGCTTCGGCGGCGCCGGAAACGATGCTGCTGGCCTGAGTCAGGGACTCGGCCTGTTCCTGGGGAGCTGCCAGGCGTACGGATTCCAGCGTGAGGAGTTCAACGCCGTCGAGCTCTCCCACCGCGGGATCAAAATCGTGGGTGAGTGCCAGGTCGATGGCGATCAGGGGCCGGGTGGATCCGGCACGGACCTCGTTGAGCTCCGCTGCCTCCACCCTGGTGTCCGAACCGCTGCAACCGATCATGACGTCGGCGGCGGCAACGGCGGGGCGCAGGGTGTCGCCGTCGAGCGCGGTACCGCCGCGCGTTGCCACGAAAGTGGCCGCGCGGCCTGAGGATGAAAAGACGGAGATGTCGCTGCAGCCGCGTTCCCGCAGCAGCGCCATGGTGGCGCCCGCATAGGCGCCCGTGCCGAACACCACGACTTTCTTGGTGGACCAGTCGGCGTCTTCGGAGAGGTCAGTCGCGAGGTCGAGGGCCACCGAGACGATGGAGAGGCCCCTGGACCCGAGCGCCGTCTGTGCACCGACGTCCTTTGCCGTTTTGGACGCTGCCTGGAAGAGCCGGACCAGGCCGGAGCTGGCGGTGCCCTCATGCTGCGCGGTAATCAGCGCCCGCCTGACCTGACCGGCAATTTCCCGTTCCCCGACGACCGCGGAGTCAAGGCCCGAACTGACGGCAAAAAGGTGCTGGCTGACTTCCGGGCCGGTCCGTGTGCTGAAGGAACGGGAAACGAGCTGTTCGCTGAGTCCGCTCATCTCGCTGATCTGTCCCACCAGGGCGGCCCGCGCGGCTTCGACGTCATCCGCGTGCGGAGCTTCGCCATAGATCTCGTAGCGGTTGCAGGTGGCAAGGACAACCGCACCCGTCACTGCCGGCGATCCGGCGAGGGAGGATGTAGCGATGCCTGAAGAACCGTTGCTTAGCTGAGCAACGGTTTCGAGGTCGATGTCGGCGTGTGTAGCCACCAATGAAAAAAGAACCACAGCAGGACAATCATAGCTTTTTCGCAACCACGTAGAACAACCCCTGGCCGCAATGCCCGGTCCAACAGCCTGTGATTCCTGCCACGCGGGCTAATTCCGGCCAGGGGATGACAGGCTGTCGTTATCTTTTAGTGGCGATTTTCGGCACAATCAAAGGCATGACTTCTAGCGCTGCAACATCAGATGGCACGGTTCTTGATGCAGGCCATCCGCTCGTGGACGGGCGCACTTCCGACTCGCCCCTCATCACCGCCTACCGCGGCGGGAAGCCGAGCCGCCGGCCGGTGTGGTTCATGCGCCAGGCAGGGCGGTCCCTGCCCGAATACCTGAAGGTACGCGAGGGCGTGGCCATGCTGGACTCGTGCCTGCGCCCTGAGCTTGCCTCCGAGATCACGCTGCAGCCTGTGCGCCGCCACGATGTCGATGCGGCGATCTTCTTCTCGGACATCGTCATCCCGCTCAAGCTGGCCGGCGTGGGAGTGGACATCGTCCCGGGCGTCGGCCCGGTCCTGGACAAACCGGTCCGCACCGCCGCCGATGTCGCCGCTCTGCCCAAGCTCACGTGGGAGGCGCTGGAGCCGATCCGGGAGGCCGTCCGGCTCACCGTGGCACAGCTTGGCAAGACGCCGCTGATCGGGTTTGCCGGAGCGCCATTCACCCTGGCCGCTTACATGGTGGAGGGCAAGCCTTCCCGCGACCACCTCGGCCCGCGCACGATGATGCACGCGGACCCGGAAACCTGGACGGCGCTGGCCAACTGGGCAGCCGACGCCTCGGGCATGTTCCTGCGCGCCCAGTTGGAGGCCGGGGCCTCTGCGGGACAGCTGTTCGATTCCTGGGCGGGATCCCTGGGCCTCGCGGACTACACCAGGTCCGTGGCTCCGGCCTCGGCGCGCGCCCTCGACCACGTCCGGCACCTGGGCGCACCGCTGATCCACTTCGGCACCGGAACGTCGGAACTGCTGGTGGCCATGCGCGACGTCGGCGTGGACGTGGTGGGGGTCGATTACCGACTGCCGCTTGACGAAGCGAACCGCCGGCTGGGCGGCACCGTGCCGCTCCAGGGCAACATCGATCCGGCGCTCCTGTCCGCCCCGTGGGAGGTGCTCGAAGCACATGTCCGGGAAGTCATCGCGTCCGGCGCCTCGGCGCCGGGCCATGTCCTGAACCTCGGCCACGGCGTGCCGCCGGAAACGGACCCGGACGTACTGACGCGCGTCGTCGAACTTATCCACTCCATCGCCCCGGAGTAAAGCGATGGGTGCGGGCAGCTCTCCTGTTGCCGGACGGACGGCCCTGGTGGTGGGCGGCGGCATCTCCGGTCTCCTCGCAGCCCGGGAACTGGCGCAGGCCGGACTGGACACCACGCTGCTCGAAGCCACGGACTCGTGGGGCGGCTGCGTCGGCCGCCATGAGGTCGCCGGCCTGGACCTGGACAGCGGCGCCGAGTCGTTCGCCACGCGCTCCAGCGCCGTGGCCGATCTGGCGACGGAGCTGGGCCTGACCAAAGACATTGTTGCCCCGCATCCCGGCGGTGCCTGGGTGCAGCTGCCGGACGGCCCGCGTGAGCTTCCCAAGACGGGTGTGCTGGGCATTCCGGCGAACCCGTGGGACCCCGAAGTGCGCCGGTCCCTCGGGCTCGGCGGTTCGCTCCGCGCCTCGCTTGACAGGTTCCTGCCCGCGTCCGTGGGCACCACAGCCGATGTCGCGAGTGTCTCCTCGCTGGTCCGCGCCAGGATGGGGCGGCGCGTTCTGACCCGCCTGGTAGAGCCCGTGGTGGGCGGCGTGCACTCGGCTGATCCGGGACTCCTGGACGTGGACATGGTGGCTCCCGGGCTCCGCGCCGGGATCACCCGGCACGGTTCGCTGGCCGCCGCGGTGGCGGCCCAGCGCCGCCGGCCCGCCGAGGGGGCAGCGGCAGCCAAGGCAGGCTCTGCCGTCGCCGGGCTGAGGGGCGGCATGCACACCCTGGTATCAGCCCTCGTGGCCGATCTACGCCGCCGCGGCGTGGGGCTTGTGACCGGCGCCCGGGCCGACTCGGCGGCGCGGACCCCGGACGGCTGGCGGATCCGTACCAGCGGAACCGGGACTCCGGAAGACGGGGCCAACGGACAAACGTACGACGCCGGTGTGCTGGTGATCGCGCTGGACGGTCCTGCCGCCGTCGGGCTTCTTGAGGACGCCGTGCCGGCCCTGGCCGGCCACCGGCCCGGCCCCGGCCCGGAAGTCAAACTGGTAACACTTGTTGTGGATCTCCCTGAGCTGGACCGGCGTCCGCGCGGAACCGGCATCCTGGTGGCTCCGCAGACCCCCGGCATCCGCGCCAAGGCGCTCACCCATGCCACAGCGAAGTGGGACTGGCTGGCGGCGGCGGCCGGCCCGGGCAGGCATGTCCTGAGGCTGTCGTATGGCCGCCGCGACAGCGCCGCTCCGGCCGCCGACACGCCGGAATTGAGCGCCGACGCGGCGCTGCTTGAGCAGGCAATGCGCGACGCGTCCGCCCTGCTGACCGTGCCCGTTAGTGCGGACAGCCTCGTGGACTGGGATGTCGTGTCATGGGCCGGCGCGCTGCCTTTTGCCGCGGTCGGGCACCGGCAGCGGGTTGCCGAGGTCCGCAGGATCTGCGCCGGCAGCGAGGGACTGCTGCTGGTGGGCGGATGGCTCGCCGGAAACGGGCTGGCCGCAGTGGTGGCGGACACCCGCAAACAGTTGCAAGACGTCCTCCACTAGCCTGTTTTTCCGTCCGGAGCCGGTGATGAACGGGCCCGTTCCGGCCGGTGCACGGCGCGGGCCAGGCTGCTGTACGACCGCCCGCGATACCTGCTGGCGGCCCTGACCGCAAGTTTTTCCCGGCGGCGATTTGTGTCTAGGGTCGATGACTATGGTCAATCAGAAGTCCGATAATTTTCGTACGCTGACTGGTTTCCATGGGGGACTTCGGCGCGGCACTGCAGCAGCTGCGCTCGGAGCGGTACTGGTCTTGTCCGCAGGTGTTCCTGCATCCCACGCTGTTAGCCTCGGGTCTCTCACAGACACGGAAGAAGGCGGCACCTCAAGCCCGGCTCCGGCCGGCACGAGGGTCAGCGCCACGGTCAGTGGCGACTTGGTCTCCGGAGACTCGGGCCCTGGTGACTCGGGCTCCGGCGGTACGGGCCTCGAGGCCTGGGCCGCGGCAGCATTGGCGGGGCGATCGGACCCGCCGGCTCCGACACCCGCCCTTTCGCCGTCATTCTCCCCGCCAGTGTCCCCGGTTCCGACGCCCACCGTGCCGCAACGGGCAGTGCCGACGCCGACCGTGCCGACGCTGTCCCCAGTGCCGTCGGTGCCCACATCGCCCGAGCCGTCGCTGTCGCCTTCCACGACGCCGTCGCCGGCTGCGCCGCTCCCTTCGCCGTCCGCTACGGCTTCCGCGCCGTCTTCCTCGCCTTCACAGGCTCCCGCCGGCACGGCTACGCCACCCGGGACATCGGCAAGTGCTCCCACGGAGGCGTCTTCGCCGGCGTCGACTGGCTCCGGGGCCGCCCCCGCAGCCGGAGCCCCGGCGCAGGGCCCCGCGCTGCCGTCATCCGGGGTTGGGCCGCAGGACGCGGCGGCTCCGGCATCCGGATCGTCAACTTCCGCGAAGACGCATTCCCTGGCGGAGGCAATCGGCAGGCCCGCTGCGGCGTTGGGCGCCCACGGGCTCGGCGCTACCGGGACAGCCTCCGGAGTGTGGGGGGCGGCAGAACTGTCCGGCCCGATGAACATGGCGACCATAGACTCCCGCTACACAGCGCATGCGCCGTCCGAAAGCGCAGTTCTTGGCGTTTCGCAGGGCAGCGCTGCCTGGCCGCTGGTCTGGGCAGGAGCCGGGCTCGTGGTCCTGGCCGGTGCCGCCGGCCTCGTCGCTTTGAGAATTCGCAGGCCCCTGTGACAGCAGGATGCTGTGAAATAAGCCACTTCTACACGCCGTAGAAGTGGAGTTTTTCGACTTGGGAGCATGAAAGGGGCAGGATGGTATCCATGAGCCACACTCCTGCCGAATCTGTCACCAAAGCCGAAGAAACAGCCGAGCAGTTCTTCACCCTCTGGACCGTATTCAAGCGCTCCGCAGACGTCCTCCGCACCGCTGATGCTGCCGAAGATTTCGACGCCCTCGTGGCGCGCCTGGCAGAGGGCGGGGTGACCCACCGCGGAAGCTACGATGTCTCCGCCATGCGCGCCGACGCCGACATCATGGTCTGGCTGCACGGGCCCAAACCTGAGGCGCTGCAGCAGGCCATCCGGGACATCCGCCGCAGCAAGCTGTTTGCCGGAACGGAAATAGTGTGGTCCGCCATGGGTGTCCACCGCGAGGCTGAGTTCGCCAAGAACCACACGCCGGCCTACTCCCGCGGCGTGGCACCGGCCGAATGGCTCTGCGTGTACCCCTTCGTCCGGTCCTACGAGTGGTATCTCCTGCCGGAGGATGAGCGCGGCCAGATGTTGCGGGACCACGGACTGTTGGGCCGCGACTTCCCGCAGGTTATTTCCAACACCGTGTCTTCGTTCGCGCTCGGCGACTGGGAGTGGATCCTCGGCCTGGAGGCTCCCGACCTCGTGGACCTCGTGGATCTCATGCGCCACCTGCGCTCTACCGAGGCCCGCAACCACGTCCGCGAGGAAATCCCCTTCTACACCGGCCGCCGGATCACTGCCGGGGAGATTGCCGAGGTCCTGGCATGAGCCCGCTGGGTCCCCAGGAATCCGCCGTTGCCGTGAACGCGGTGACGGAAGCCGGCCGGATGGCGCCCAAGGATTACGACGCCGTTCTCCTCGCCTCGTTCGGCGGCCCGGAAGGCCAGGAAGACGTCATCCCGTTCCTGCGGAATGTCACCCGCGGGCGCGGGATCCCGGATGAGCGGCTGGAAGAGGTGTCGCACCACTACCGTGCCAACGGCGGCGTCAGCCCGATCAACCAGCAGAACCGCGAACTGAAGGCGGCGCTGGAAGCGGAGCTGGCGGCCAGGGGCATCGGGATGCCGGTGCTCTGGGGCAACCGCAACTGGGACCCCTACATCCCGCAGACCCTGCAGGACGCCTACGACGCCGGCCACCGCAAGCTGCTCATGGTCACCACCAGCGCCTACTCCTGTTACTCCAGCTGCCGCCAGTACCGCGAGGACATCGGCATGGCACTGACCGAGACGGGCCTCGATGGCAAGCTCGAAGTGGACAAGGTGCGCCAGTACTTCGACCACCCCGGCTTCGTGGAACCCTTCATCGAAGGCACGGCCGCCGGAATCGCCGACGTCCGGTCCCAGCTGGAAGCAGCCGGAACCTCCGGGGCCCCCATCCATGTTCTCTTCGCCACGCACTCCATCCCCACGCGTGACGCAGATGCTGCCGGACGTTCAGTGGACGAACCCCGCGAGTTTGCCGAGGGCTCCGCCTACGTCGCCCAGCACCTGGCCGGCGGAACCGAGGTCATGCGCCGCGTCGCAGACGAATCCGGCCTTTCCGCACCGTGGTCCCTGGTGTACCAGTCGCGCTCCGGCGCCCCCCATGTGCCCTGGCTCGAACCAGACATCAATGACGCCATTGAGGACCTGGCCAAGCAGGGAGTCAAAGGCATCGTGATCGTTCCGCTCGGGTTCGTCAGCGACCACATGGAAGTGGTGTGGGACCTCGATACGGAAGCCATGGAGACCTGCAGCAACCTCGGGCTCGCCGCAACCCGCGTTCCCACGCCGGGGACCCACCGCCGTTTTGTATCAGGCCTTGTGGACCTCATCTGCGAACGCACCGCGGCGAACAACATCGCGGACCGCCCTGCGGCGACACCGCTCGGGCCCTGGTACGACGTCTGCCGTCCCGGGTGCTGCGCAAATTTCCGCGGCGAAAAGCCAACCATCGCCGGTGCCGATACCACTGTGGGCACCGGCCACGACCCCCATCCTTCAGCGAGGCAGGACGCGCAGTGACTGTACGGATCGGCACCCGGGCCAGCAAACTGGCCCTCACCCAGACACAGCAGACCGCTGACCTGCTGGCCGCCGTCGGGGGTTTCCCCGTGGAGCTTGTCCACGTCAGGACCGAGGGCGACGTCCTTAAGGGTTCGCTGTCACAGATGGGCGGCACCGGTGTCTTCGTGGCCGCACTCCGGGACTCCCTGCTCCGCAACGAGTGCGACGTCGCCGTGCACTCCCTCAAAGACCTGCCCACGGGCCCGGCGGAAGGGCTGACCCTCGCCGCGACTCCGCGCCGCGTGGATGTCCGGGACGTCCTGTGCTCCCGCGACGGATTCAAGCTGGCTGATCTCCCCAAGGGCGCCCGGGTGGGCACCGGCTCGCCCCGCCGGGCCGCCCAGCTCCGTGCGGTCCGCCCTGACCTGGACATCGTGGACATCCGCGGCAACGTGGACACCCGCCTTGGGCGCGTTCCGGGCCTCCCCGGAAACGCCACCGACGCCGTAGTGGACGGAAAATCCTGTGATCTCGATGCCGTGATACTGGCCGCTGCGGGCCTGGAGCGCATCAGCCGGCTGGACACCGTAACCGAATACCTGGAGACGGACATCATGTTGCCGGCCGCGGGGCAGGGTTCCCTTGCCATCGAATGCCGCACAGCCGATGCCCCCCGAAAAGCAGGTTCCACCGAGGGTTCGCAAGGCGTTCTCGCACAGGCACTGGCGGCCCTCGACGACAAAGACACCCGGCTTGCCGTCACCGCGGAGCGTGCGCTGCTGGCCCGGCTCGAGGCAGGCTGCGCCGCCCCCGTGGGCGCCTACGCCTACCGCAAGGGCAGCATGCTCCACCTCGAAGCAGTGGTCTGCGCCGTCGACGGTACGGCTTCAGTGCGCGACAAGCGGGCCACGGACGGACTGACCGAAGTTGGCGCGACGCTTCTCGGCATCGAACTGGCGGAAGTCCTCTTGGCCGCAGGGGCTGCGGACATCGCGGACCTGACAGCGTCCTGACCGGCCGGCGGGGACCACTTTATGGAACGAAGCGGCGAAGGTCCGGCGATCGGCTCTGCCCGGAACCAGGACGCGCAGCGCCCCGAAGAAGAGTTTCCTGAAACGCGAGAGTTCCCTGAAACGCGGCGCCCGCTGGCGGGCGACGGCGTACTGATCACCCGGAGCCCGGAACGCGCCGGCGCCCTTGCAGCACAGCTTCGGCTGGCCGGTGCAGAGCCGCTGCTGTTGCCGCTGACGGACTTCGAACGCGCTGCGGACCAGGCGGCCCTGGACGATGCCTTCGATGGCCTGGGCGCAGGCGACTTTGACTGGCTCGTGGTCAGCAGCGCCACCAGCGTCCTGGCGCTGGAGGACAAGGCGGCCGAAAGAAACGTGGCCTTGCGTCGGTGGATACCGTCGGGAACGCGGGTGGCCGCGGTGGGACCGTCCAGCCGAAGCGCACTGGAGGCCGCCGGGATCGCCGTGCACTTCGTCCCCCAACACGAACAGTCCGCGGCTGGTCTTGCCGGGGAATGGCCCGGGGGGCCGGCCAGGGTGCTGCTGCCGCAGGCCGATATCGCAGCTCCCACGCTTGCCCGCGGACTCAAGGCACAGGGCGCGGATGTGCGGACGGTGGTGGCCTACCACACGGTGGACTACCCGGCGGGGCCGGGCCGCCGTCTTGCCGCGGACCGAACGTCGGCCGGGGGCGGTGCGGACTCCGACGGCGGCTCATTCCTGGTGACTCCGGCGGAAGCAAAAGCCCGCATGGCCGACGGCGGGATTGCCGCCGTCGTCGCGGCTTCGCCGAGTGCCGCCCGCCGCATCCACGCGGCGCTTTCACCCTTGGGAGCCTGCCGCTTCGTTGCCATCGGGAAGACAACCGCGGCGGAAGCTGAGGCCCTGGGCCTGACAGTTGCTGCCACGGCAGGCGAGTCCACCCCTGAAGGGCTTGTGACGGCGGTCATCCGGGCCCTCCATCCCGAAGCCGGCACGACCCCAGACATCCATTCGTCAGCAGCAGGCTCCCAGTGAAGGACAGGACATGAGTTTTCCGAACCACCGCCCCCGGCGGCTCCGCACCACTCCCGCGATGCGCAGGCTCACTGCCGAGAACAGGCTTGCCCCCGCAGAGCTGATCCTCCCCGCGTTCATCCGCGAGGGCCTCGCCGAACCCCGTCCGATCGCGTCCATGCCGGGCGTGGTTCAGCACACCACCGAAACCCTTAGGCGTGCCGCCGCAGAGGCCGTGGAGCTGGGCGTGGGCGGAATCATGCTGTTCGGCATTCCGGAGGTTCGCGACGCCGAAGGAACCGCATCGCTGGATCCGGACGGTGTCCTGAACAAGGCCATCCGCGATGTGCGGGCCGAGGTGGGCGACGACCTGGTGATCATGAGCGACGTCTGCCTGGACGAATTTACCGACCACGGCCACTGCGGCGTCCTGGACAGCGACGGCTACGTGGACAACGACGCCACGCTGGAGATCTATGCCAAGATGGCCGTGGCCCAGGCCGACGCCGGCGCCCACGTGCTGGGCCCCTCCGGAATGATGGACGGCCAGATCGGCGTCATCCGCCAGGCCCTTGAGGACGCCGGACACGTCAACACCGCCGTTGTGGCTTACGCCGCGAAATATGCCTCCGCCTTTTACGGCCCATTCCGGGAGGCCGTCGACTCGCAGCTGAAGGGCGACCGCCGGACCTACCAGATGGATGCCGCCAACCGGCGCGAGGCCATCCAGGAAGTGGAACTGGACCTCGCTGAGGGGGCCGACATGGTGATGGTCAAGCCCGCCATGAGCTACCTCGACATCCTGAGGGACGTCGCGGAAATGAGCCCCGTGCCGGTTGCTGCGTACCAGATCTCGGGGGAGTACGCCATGATCGAGGCGGCAGCGGCGAACGGCTGGATCGACCGGCGGGCCGCCATCACGGAGTCCGTCCTGGGTATCCGGCGCGCCGGCGCCAACATGGTCCTGACCTACTGGGCGAGCGAGCTGGCTGGCTGGCTGAAGGAATCCAGATGAGCGAAACTCCGGTGAGTTCGCCCGCTCCGGCCGGCCCCACTGAACCGGTCGGGCCAACCCGGATCCTCCTGGGGCTCAACACCTTCGGTGATGTAGGGACCGGGCCGGACGGAAGCCCGGTGCCGCATGCCCAGGTCCTGCGGCAACTGCTGGAACAAGCGGAGCTGGCAGACGCCGTCGGACTTCACGCCTTTGGCGTGGGGGAGCACCACCGCAAAGACTTTGCAGTATCCGCCCCGGAGGTCTTCCTCGCCGCAGCGGCCGCACGGACCCAACAGATCAGGCTCGGTTCGGCTGTCACCGTGCTCAGCTCCGACGATCCCATCCGGGTTTTCCAGCGGTTCTCCACCGTTGACGCGCTTTCCAACGGACGGGCAGAAGTGATGCTGGGACGGGGCTCGTTCATCGAATCCTTCCCGCTCTTCGGGCTCGACCTCGCGGACTACGAGGTCCTCTTCGAGGAAAAACTCGAGCTGTTCCACAAAGTCCGCGCGCAGGAACCCGTCCACTGGGAAGGGCGCACCCGGCCGGCCCTGAGCGGGCTGAGCGTATATCCGCATCTGGAGCACCACCTCCTGCCTGCCTGGATCGGGGTGGGCGGCACCCCCGAATCCGTGCTCCGCTGCGCCGAATACGGATACCCCATCATTTTCGCGATCATCGGCGGCGAGCCGCGCTCCTTTGCGCCGCTGGCCAATCTTTACCGGGAGGCCATGGCGAAGTACGGCCATCCCCTGCAGCAGGTTGCCACGCATTCGCCCGGGCACGTTGCGCCCACAGACGGGGAAGCGCGGGAGGAGTTTTTCCCGCACTGGCTCGAACTTCGGAACCGGATCGGCTCGGAGCGTGGCTGGGGCCCCGGCAGCCGCGCCGAGTTCGACGCGATGTGCACACCCGAGGGCGCCCTCTACGTTGGCTCGCCCGAGACCGTGGCACAAAAGATCGTCCGGCTCAAGCACAACCTTGGGGCGGACCGCTTCGATCTCAAATACAGCAGCGGATCGCTGCCTCATGCCGCCATGATGCGCTCCATCGAGCTGCTCGGAACGGTTGTGGCACCCCGCGTCAACGAACTCCTGAAAGAATAGGACGCATGACTTCCAGCATGCCTCGCAACGAGGAACTCTTCGACCGCGCCCGCCAGCTGATGCCGGGCGGAGTCAATTCCCCGGTCCGGGCCTTCGGCTCCGTGGGCGGCACTCCGCGGTTCATGGTCTCGGCCAAGGGTCCGTACCTGACGGACGCCGACGGCAACGAATACGTTGACCTGGTCTGCTCCTGGGGTCCGGCACTGCTGGGCCACGCCCACCCGGCCGTCCTCGAAGCGGTCCACGCAGCCGTGGACCGCGGGCTGTCCTTTGGCGCGTCCACCCCGGACGAGGCCAACCTGGCGGCGATCGTCAAGGAACGCGTTTCCGCCGTGGAGCGGCTCCGCATGGTGTCCACCGGCACGGAGGCCACCATGACCGCCGTCCGGCTTGCCCGGGGTTTCACCGGCCGAAACCTCGTGATCAAGTTCGCCGGCTGCTACCACGGCCACCTCGACGGCCTGCTGGCCTCGGCCGGTTCGGGCGTTGCCACCCTGGCCCTTCCCGGGTCGGCAGGGGTCACCGCAGCCACGGCTGCCGAAACCCTGGTGCTCCCGTACAACGACCTCGGAGCGGTCGAGGCCGCGTTCGCCGAGCACGGCCCCAACATCGCCGCCGTCATCACCGAAGCCGCGCCCGCCAACATGGGAGTCGTCACCCCCGGTGACGGCTTCAATGCGGGGCTGTCGCGCATCACGGCCGCCCACGGCGCTCTGCTGATCGTCGATGAGGTCCTCACCGGGTTCCGCACGGGCTACTCCGGCTACTGGGGCCTGACCGGCGGGGCCGCAGAGTCCACCGAAAAGTGGACCCCGGACCTGCTGACCTTCGGAAAGGTGATCGGCGGCGGCATGCCGACGGCGGCACTCGGCGGACGCGCCGACGTCATGGACTACCTCGCCCCGCTCGGCCCGGTCTACCAGGCCGGCACACTGTCCGGCAATCCGGTGGCCATGGCCGCCGGCGTTGCCACCCTCACGCACGCCACCCGTGAGGTCTACTCGTTCATCGACGCCCGCTCGCTGGAGCTCTCCTCGGCCCTCTCATCCGCCTTGGACGCGGCCGGCGTGGACCACTCCATCCAGCGCGCTGGGAACCTGTTCTCGGTGGCGTTCGGCACCTCGCAGCACGGCGTCCACAACTACAGCGACGCCCAGAAGCAGGATGTGTTCCGCTACGCGCCCTTCTTCCACTCCATGCTGGACTCGGGCGTGTACCTCCCGCCATCGGTATTTGAGGCCTGGTTCCTCTCGGCAGCGCACGACGACGCCGCCATGAACCGAATTTTCGAAGCCCTGCCTGCCGCCGCGAAGGCGGCCGCCGCCGCCAAGGCCTGACCCGCCGTCGTCCTCCCGGGCGCGGGTTATCACCGCCCGTGCCGGAAACGGAAAATCCCCGGTCCGAGGACCGGGGATTTTCTGCATCCTTGCCCTCAGGGCATGAACGATAATGCGACCTTGGCTACGACCTTAGAGAACGTCGGACAGGAAGCCCTGCAGCCGCTCGGTGCGGGGACCGGTGAAGATCTGTTCCGGCGGGCCGGATTCCACCACAACGCCGCCGTCCATGAAGGTGACGGTGTCCGAGACGTTCCGCGAGAAGCCCATTTCGTGGGTCACCACCACCATGGTCATCCCGCCCTTGGCCAGATCGGCCATCAGGGCCAGGACGCCCTTGACGAGCTCGGGGTCCAGGGCCGACGTCGCTTCATCGAAGAACATCACCTCCGGCTTCATGGCCAGCGCGCGTGCGATCGCCACGCGCTGCTGCTGGCCTCCCGAGAGGTTGGCCGGTCGCGAGTCCGCTTTGTGCTTGAGCCCCACGAGGTCCAGCTGTTCCAGGGCCTCGGCGCGCGCCTGGTCCTTGGGCAGCTTCCGCAGCTTTCGCAGCGCGAGAGCCACGTTCTCCACGACGGTCTTGTGCGGAAAGAGGTTGAACTGCTGGAAGACCATGCCGATGCGCTGGCGGAGCTCGTCCGGGTTGTCTTTCAGCACGGAGCGCCCGTCCAGCAGGATGTCACCCTGGTCCGGTTCGATCAGCCGGTTCATGACCCGCAGGAGGGTGGACTTTCCGGAACCGGACGGGCCGATGACCGACGCAGTCGTTCCAGTTTCCACGTGCAGGTCGATGCCCCGAAGCACATGGTTGCTGCCGAAGGAGAGGTGCAGGTTCTTGCCAGTCAGTGAACCGGACGCGAATTCGCTCATGGCTGCGCTCCCTTCCCAATCAGTGCTGCGGCGTCGTCCGGCTGTTTCTTTTCCGGCCGTCCGGTGCGCAGACGGTTGTCGATGTAGTTGACCAGGTGCGTCAGCGGGATGGTCAACAGGAGGTAAAGCAAAGCCGCGGCTACCAGCGGGGACAGGTTCCCAGAGTTTGCCGTGGCGTCGTTGCCGATGCGGAAGATTTCCCGCTGCGACGCAAGCAGGCCCAGGAAGTAAATCAGGGACGAGTCCTTGATCAGCGCGATGAACTGGTTGACCAGCGCCGGCAGGACGCGGCGGATGCCCTGCGGCACCACCACGAGCCGCATGGACGATCCGTAGCTGAACCCCAGTGCCCGGGACGCCTCCAGCTGGCCTTTCTCCACGCTCTGGATTCCGGACCGGAAGATCTCCCCGATGTACGCCGCTGCCATCAGGGACAGAGCCATGATGCCCAGCGGGTAGGGATTGCTGCTGCCGGTGATGTCTTTCACCACCGGGCCGAGCCCGATACTGATGATCAGGATGGTGACGACAGCCGGCAGGCCCCGGAAAATGTCCGTGTAAACCCGTGAAATCCAGCGCAGCACGGCATTGCGGGCGATGGCCATAATGGCCAGGAGCATGCCGAGAACGCAGCCGATGATGCCGGACAAAACGGCCAGGATCAGCGTGTTGGGAAGGCCAACCGTCAACAGGGAGGGGATGACCTGGGCCATCGCCTCCCAGTTGAAAAAGGTGTCAAGAAACTGGGCGAAATCCATAGGCTAGGAGGCCGGGAGTGCGGAAGCCTTGCTGCCCGGCTTCCAGTTCTTGGGGGTTTCACGGTCCGGGTACCACTGCTTGGCCAGCTTGGACCAGGTACCATCGGCGACCACAGCGTCGAGGGCCGAGTTGAGCGCGTCGGTCAGCGCCTGGTTCTTGCTGTTCACCGCGTAGGCCGTGAAGTTCTGGGTGTTGATGGTCTTCTCGACGATGGCGGTGCCGTCGCCGCTCTTGACCTGGCCGTCAGCCTGCTGGGAAGGGGCTACCCAAGCATCCACCTGGCCGTTCTTCACGTTGGCGTAGGCGGTGTTGTAATCGGGGAAACGGACCGGCTCGATCTTGAGCGTGTTGGTGACGTAATCGTCCTGCACGGTGCCCTGGACGACGGCGACGCGCTGGTCGCTGCTGACGTCCTTGAAGCCCTTGATCTTGGAGTCGGTCTTGGCAACGACTGCCATGTAGCCGAAGTCGTAGCCGTTGGTGAACCCAACGGATTCGCGGCGCTTGTCCGTGGTGGAGATCGAGGAGGATCCGACGTCGAACTTCTTGTTCTGAACCTGGGCCAGCAGGGCGGAGAAATCGGTGGCCGCGAACTCCACCTTCAGTCCGAGCTTGGCGGCCATCGCCTTGAGCAGTTCGTTGTCGAATCCGGTGAAGTTGCCGGACTTGTCGATGAAGATGTTCGGCGGGGCATCCGAAAGCGTGCCGACGCTGAGTGTTCCTTCGCTGAGAAGGCCGAGCTTGGACTTGTCGATCTTGTCCAAGGCGGTGACGTCCTTGGTGGTGTACTTGTCCAGCGAGGTCTGATCGCTGCCTGCAAGGGCATCGGTCGGCGACCCGCTGGGCGCAGCGGCGCCGCCGCCGCATGCGGCCAGGGAGACGGCCACGGCAATTGCCACGGGAACGCTGGTCAGCCACTTCATAGCTTTGATTTTCATCAAGCAATCACTTTCATAGAGATTTCACGAGGATTTGGGGGCGGTCCAGTCGCGCAGTCAGCGCGAAGACGACTGCCATAGCAGAGCCGGACCGCAAAACTTAATCATCTCACCACCCGCTGAATAGGGGCTTAGCCGAATTAATCGCGAGGAAATATCTCTATGGCTGAATCTAATTCAGATGCGCGGTGCGGCGTAAGTGCTTCCTTTGCAAATGAAGCCCGTTTGCGGAATCTGGACCAGTTCCTTTTGTGTCGGCGGCGGCATTCCTCTGCGTGTGAGTTGCGTCGCAGACCTCAGAAGTCGCCCCGGCTGGCGTCTTCAGGGGGCAGGACAGGCCAGTCTCCCTCGATCACCGCGGCCGGCTTGGTCTTGCGGAGATATTGCTGGAAATCCGCCGCCTGGCTGACGGCCCAATCCATCTGGAGCTGGTGCAGCTGGCTGGCGGGCAGCTTCAGCTTGGGGAACTTGCCGGCCATCGCATCCAGCATGCGGAGAGTCGCCAAGGCATCCGCGGCAGAGGTATGGGCGTTTTCGAGGTCCACGCCGTACTCGTCGCACAGTGCCGTCAGCGTCCTCTTGCCTTTGCGGTAACGGTCCACCTGCTTATTCATGATGTATGGGTCGAGGACCGGAAACCTGCTTAGCTGCGGGACGCCGTACCGGGCCGATTCGGCGGCAAGGACCGTGAAGTCGTAGCTGGCGTTGAAAGCGATCACCGGCACTCCGGCGTCGAAGAGCTCCTGAAGTACCGCTGCGAGTTCCCGGGTGACTTCCGCTGCCGGCCGGCCATTGCTGCGTGCGTGCTCGGTGGTGATCCCGTGGATGTCACTCGCTTCCGTGGGAATCTCGACGCCGGGGTCCGCCAGCCACTCATGTTCCTGGATCACGCCTCCGGAGGCGTCCACCACGGTCACGGAGGCCGTCACGATTCGTGCGGCGCGGGAATTACGGCCGGTGGTTTCGAGGTCGAAGGCGGCCCGGGGGAGGGTGTTCCAAGTGCTCATGGCTACACGCTACCGGCTGGCACCGACAGTTTCGGACCGTGTCGCGGGCTCCGCCGGAACTGGCGTCGGGCTGCTGCGCGGGTCACTTGCGGGGTTCGGCCGGGAGGCAGAGCGGCCGATAGTCTGAAGCCATGCGGACGGAGTATGTGGAGGCGGTGCTGGCGGTCGTCGGGCTCATCCCCGCCGGCTCGGCCGTTGCCTACGGGGACGTTGCTGAATTGCTCGGATCCGGCGGCCCGCGCCAGATCGGCGCTGTCATGAGCCACCACGGAAACGCCGTGCCATGGTGGCGGGTCCTCAAGGCCAGCGGGCAGGCGCCGGAGGGCCTCGAGTCCCAAGCCCTCCAGTTCTATCTCCGCGAGGGAACCCCGTTGCGCGGCGACTTCCTCCGGTTCGCAAGGACAGGGGACGGCCGCTGGCGCGTGGACCTGGCTGCGGCACGGTGGGCGCCTTCGGATTCAGAGTTCGACGCCCTGGACGTGATCGCCGAGGGCCTGGAGGCGTCGCTGCATAAATTGTCAGTCGCGGATGATGGAATGTCTGAGTGACCGTAACCATCCAGCAAACCGCACCCTTCCCCGAGCCGGGGGCGCGTTGGGAAACCCCCGCGACCGCCCCGCAGCTGGCCGGGACCGGTCTCCGGCTCCTGCCGCCGCGCCAGATCCACAGTGCCGTTCCGGTCCTATCCGAGGACCAGCTGGCCGCGGTCGAGGTGGCGCCAGGCTCCGGTCCCGTGCTGGTCCCTGGCGGGCCCGGCACGGGAAAATCGACCGTTCTCATAGAAGCGGCGGTCCGCAGGGTAGAGATGAACGGAACGGATCCGGAGCGGGTGCTAATTCTGGCGCCTGGCAGGCTGGCCGCGGACACCCTGCGTGACCGCTTCACGGCTCGGCTGAACCGCAGCCTAAGTACCACTCCCGCCCGAACCTGGGCGTCCTATGCATTCGATCTCATCAGGCGCGCCAAGGCGGAAGGTATCCTGCCGTTGCCCCGTGCCCCGCGGCTGCTGTCCGGTCCGGAACAGGACCTGATCATCAAGGAACTGCTGGAAGGCCACGCCCTGCCCGGCCTGGGACTGCCGTGGCCCGCCGATCTTGATGCTGCGCTGCCCACCAGAGGCTTCCGGCAGGAAGTGCGGCAGCTCTTCGACCGGATCATTGAATCCGGGCGAACCCCCGAGGACCTTGAGAATCTGGGGCGCGAGTGCGGCCGGCCGGACTGGATCGCGGCCGCTGCACTGTACGCCGAATACCGGGATGTCCTGGACCTCCGCATGCCCGAGGCTTTTGACCCTGCCGGGATCATCACGGCGGCCCGGCAGCTGTTCCAGGATTTTCCCGATTTTCTGGCCGCGGAGCGGGAACGCCTCCAGCTGATCCTTGTTGACGATGTTCAGGAAGCCAACCCGGCGGTCTTTGAGCTGTTGGCAGATATTGCCAGCGGCAAGGACGTCTACGTCACGTCCTCCCCGGACACCGTTGTCCAGGGGTTCAGGGGGGCGCGGCCTGACCTTGTTGCGGAGCTTCCGCGCCTCCTGGCAGGCGCTGACGAAGGGAGGCAGGCATTGGAGAAGCCGCTCCGCCACGCGCACCGGCACAAGCCCGCCGTGGCGAGGGCGTGGCTGGGCGTCGCGGACCGGATCTCCCTTCGGGCAGGTGGGCAGCTCGCCCGGCGCCTTGATGAACTCGACGGCGACAGCGGCACCGGTGTGGAGGCGGCCGCCCGGGACGGCGAGGATTTCGATGGAACGGTGGAGGCACATCTGCTGCCGTCGGCGGTCCATGAGCTGCGGTACGTGGCGCAAAGGATCCTTGAAGCCCAGATAAACGACGGCCGCGACTTGGCGGAGATGGCCGTGATTGTCCGCAACGGCGGCCAGCTCAGTCAGCTCCAGCGCTATCTGTCCGGTCAGGGCATTCCCGTACGGATTCCCGTGGCGGAGTCCGCCGTCCGCGACGAAGTCGCTGTGCGTCCGTTGCTTGACGCTTATGCCGTGGCCCTTGATTCTGACCTCCTGACTCCGGAGTCCGCCGTGTCGCTGCTGACCTCACGAATCGGGGGCGCAACGTCGCTTGAGCTGCGCAGGCTCCGCCAGTCCTTGCGCCGGGAGGAAATCCTGGGCGGCGGCGGACGCTCCAGCGACTCGCTGCTCGTTGAGGCCCTAGGGGAGCCCGGGGCGCTCGCGTCACTGGGGATCGAGGGGCGGTCAGCACGTCGCGTCGCGAAGATGATCCAGGCGGGCCGGAGGGCCGCTGCCGAGGCCGGGGCGAACGCCGAGACTGTTCTGTGGGCGCTGTGGAACTCCACTGGTCTTGCGGCAGCCTGGACGGCAGCGGCTCTGTCCGGCGGACTCGTCGGGGCGCGGGCTGACCGTGACTTGGACGCGATGATGGCGCTGTTCCACACCGCCGAACGCTATGTCGATCAGATGCCGGGTTCGGGCCCGGAGCAGTTCCTTGAGTACCTGCTCAACCAGGAATTGCCCATGGACACGCTGGCGGCGCGGGCGCAGGTTGACGACGCCGTGGAGCTGATGACCCCTGCCAGCGCTGCAGGCCGGGAGTGGCCACTGGTCATCGTGGCAGGACTTCAGGAAGGCGTGTGGCCGAACACCCGGCTCCGCGGCGAACTGCTGGGCAGCACGCTGTTCGCCGACGCCGTGGAACACGGCGTGGAACACGCGCTCCAGCTCGGCCCGCTGAGCCGGCTCCGGGAGATCCGGTACGACGAACTCCGCAGTTTCTCGACGGCGGTATCGCGGGCCAGGGAAGTACTGATCTGTACCGCCGTGGCGTCGGAAGATGAACAGCCCTCCTCATTTCTGGATTACGTCGCTCCGCTGCGCCCCGGCCAGGACTCGAGGGGGTTCACTCCTGTGGAACGGCCTTTGACGCTCCGTGCCCTTGTGGCCGAATTGCGCCAGTACGCACAGCTCGACGGCAGGTTCGCTGCCGAATCTGAGGAAGCAGTCCGTGTCCTGGGCCGCCTCGCGACCGCGGATCCTCCCGTTCCCGGGGCACACCCCGACACCTGGTGGGGGCTGGCGCCCCTGACATCCGACGATCGTATTGTGCCGCCCGGGGGCACGGTGTACGTTTCGCCCTCCAAGGTTGAGACTGTTCAGAAATCGCCGCTGGACTGGTTTATCCAGGCGGCGGGCGGAGAGGCTGCCACCGATTTCGCCCGGAGCCTGGGCACCTTGGTGCATTCGATCGCCCAGGATCTTCCTGAGGGCTCCGGCTCCGAATATCTCGCAGAGCTCGTCCGGCGCTGGCCCGCCCTGGGGATGAAAGACAACTGGGAAGGGCGGCTGGACTTTCAGCGGGCGGAATCCATGGTGCGGAAACTTGCGCAGTACATCCTGGTGATGCGCAGCGAAGGCAGACAGCTCGTCGGCGTGGAACAGGACTTCGAGGTGCAGCTGAGCCAGGCCGGAGCCGAACCCCAGACAGATGCCGGCGCCGACCGGACTGCCCGTTCCGCCGTCCTGCGCGGCCAGGTGGATCGGCTGGAAATCGACTGCCATGGCCGGCTCGTGATCGTTGACCTCAAGACGGGCAAAAGGCAGCCCGGCAAAGCCGAGCTCGGCCGGCATCCCCAGCTTGGCGCCTATCAGGCGGCGGTGCTGGCGGGGGGATTCGAGGGCCCAGGCATTACCGCCGATGCCCAGCCGGGCGGTGCCGTACTCGCCCAGCTGGGCACCACGTCCAAGAGTCCCGGTGTCCAGCACCAGGATCCGCTGGATCCGCAGGACAACTGGGCACTGGACATGGTGAAGGGCGCTGCCGAGGTCATGTCCGGCCGTGAATTCGAAGCCAGACACGATCCTTCCAAGGGCAGCTTTGGCGGTCATGGCTGTCGGCTTCCGGAAGTCTGTCCGCTGTGCGCACGGGGAAAGCAGGTCACAGAATGAGTCACACCGCAGACCTCCCCGCAGCCATGTTCAGCCCCGAAGAACTGTCCGCCCTGCTGGGGGAGAAGAACCTGCCCACAGCAGAACAATCGGCCATTATCTCGTCGCCGCTGACCCCCAGACTGGTCATTGCCGGTGCCGGCTCCGGAAAGACCGCCACCATGGCTGACCGAGTCGTCTGGCTGGTCGCCAATGGCTGGGTCAAACCAGAAGAAGTCCTCGGCGTCACGTTCACCAGGAAAGCGGCCGGTGAACTGGCAAGCCGTATCCGGGCAAAGCTTGGCGCCCTGCATCGGATCGCGGCAGCGGATGCCGGGCACACGCTGTTCCCTGCCGGGCTCCTGAGCGCCGATGCCCTGGAGCCCAAGGTGTCCACCTATCACTCGTTCGCCAGCGGCATCGTCTCGGACTACGGCCTCCGTCTCGGCATCGAGCGCGATGTCGTGCTGCTGGGCGGGGCCCAGGCCTGGCAGTTGGCAAGCGAGGTCGTCGAGACGTTCGACGGCGAATACTCCCATTTCCGAGTGGCCAAGTCCACGCTGGTCCAGGCCGTAATCCAGCTCGCCGGCGAGTGTGCAGAGCACCTCCGTGATCCGGGCGAGGTTCAGGCCTGGCTCATGGAGCGGCTCGCCGCGTTCGAGGGCCTTCCCTACGTGGCAGAGGCGAAGAAGAACCCGAGCCAGGCGGCCCTCGATCTCGGCGCGATGCTGCGGACAAGGGCCAGTGTGGCCGATCTTGTAGGTCGCTACTCCGAGGCCAAAAGAGCACGCGGCGCCTTGGATTTCGGCGATCTCGTTGCTTTGGCGGCGAGGGTGTCCCGGGAGATCCCCCTCGCGGCCGATATGGAACGCCAGCGATACAAAGTGGTGCTGTTGGACGAATTCCAAGACACTTCGCACGCGCAATTGGTCCTCTTTTCCAGGCTGTTCGGAGACGGGCACGCCGTCACCGCCGTGGGAGACCCCAACCAGTCCATCTACGGCTTCCGCGGCGCTTCAGCGGGTCAGCTGTTCCACTTCGTCAGCGAGTTCCCCGTCAAGGTGGCTGAGGAGTCAGGCTCGCCCCGGTTTAGCCCAGCCCCAACCTCCTACCTGACCACCGCGTGGCGGAACGGCCGGAACATTCTCGAGGCGGCCAACGTCATCTCCGCGCCATTGAGCGCTGCAGCAGCGGCGGCGGGACCTGCGGGTCAGCGGAAGTCGGCGGCCGCTGTTGAAGTGCCGCCGCTGCAGCCCAGCCCGGTGGCGGTCAAGGGCCGTGTAGTCATGGGACGGTTTGCCACGGATGAAGAGGAGGCGGCGGCGATTGCCCGGGACCTCCTGAAGTTTCGGGTGACCGATTTCGAGGATCAGTCCGCTAGCGCACCAGTTCCGCCCGCTATGGCAGTGCTGTGCCGCCGGCGTGCCCAAATGGAGTGCATCAGGCGGGAACTCGAAGCCAACGGTATCCCGTATGAAATCGTGGGACTCGGCGGACTGCTGGACACTCCGGAGATCGTGGACCTCGTCTCCACGCTCCGTGTCCTTGCTGATCCTGGCCGGTCGGATTCCCTGATGCGGCTGCTGGCCGGCGCGCGATGGCGAATCGGTCCTGCGGACCTTATGGCGTTCCGTGACTGGTCGTCCTTCCTCGCGCGTCGGCGCGGGCAGAGTGCGGCCGATGCTGCCATTGCCGAGGAGGGCCCCTCCGGCGATGTTGTCGTCGAGGGGGACCTCACAGACGCCGCCAGCCTGGTGGAAGCCTTGGACTGGCTGCCCAAGGAGGGTTGGACTTCGGCGCAGGGGCGAACGCTGACGGTGCCGGCACTGGACCGTCTGCACAGGCTGGCCACGGAGCTGCGGCAGCTGCGCGGACTCATAGGGGACGACCTCACGACCCTCCTGGGCGAGGTGGAACGGGCCATGCTGCTGGATATTGAGGTCGCAGCCCGGCCCGGGTTCAGCATCCATCAGGCCCGGAGGAACCTGGACGCCTTTCAGGACGCGGCGGCGGGTTTTCTTCAGACGTCGCAACGTGTGGATGTCCTCGCCTTCCTCTCCTGGCTTGAAGCCGCGGCGGTTGAGGAGGGCGGCCTTGATGTGCCGCCGTCCGACGTTAACCATGAAGCGGTCCAGCTCTTGACGGTGCACGCTTCAAAGGGACTCGAATGGGATGTGGTCTTTGTCCCGGGGCTGAACTCCGGGGCGTTCCCGAGCAGCCGCGATTCACGGTGGAGCAGCGGCTCGGCGGCACTTCCCTGGCCCCTCCGCGGCGACCGGGCAGACCTGCCCCAGTGGGATCTGGACCAGCCTGACCAGAAAGGATGGCTGGACGCCGAGAAGGACTTCAAGGCTGCCGTCCAAACACACGGGGAAGCAGAAGAACGGCGGCTCGCTTACGTTGCGTATACGCGGGCCAAGCACGTGCTGTGGGTTTCCAGCGCCGCCTGGGTCGGTGCCCGGGCGGGAATGGCTGAGATGTCACCATTCCTCGCGGAGCTGGCGCCGCTGGCCGGAGTCGGCGGGAAATCCGGCTCCGTTCCGGCAGGAGTCTCGGCGGGCGAAGTCCACCCTGATTCGGTGGACGAGGAATCCCTGCCAGACAAAAGTCCCCTCACCCAGGACCTTGAGGTGGCCGTATGGCCGTACGACCCCCTGGAGGGGCCTGTCGATCCGCGCACCGGGAGGCGGCTCCGGCTTGTCCCGGGAAGGCGGGCGGCAATGGACCACGCCGCTGAACGGCTGCTACAGGAAATAGCCGCCACCCGTCTCAGAACACTGCAAGGCGCGGAGCCCGAATTGGAGCCGCCGCGCGGGCACGTGTCCGCGCTCCGGCCTCAAGCTGCGAACTGGTCCAGGGAAGCTTCCCGGCTCCTTGAGCGCCGGTCCCGCCGGGCGCGCAGCCGCGACGTCCACCTGCCCGGACACATTTCCGCTTCCACCCTCGTTGACCTGGAGGAAGACGCCGGAGCGGTGCTGCAACGGCTCCGGAGACCCATCCCCCGGGAACCCGGGATGTCCGCCCGGAAGGGCACGGCATTTCATGCTTGGGTGGAAGAATACTTCGGAACGGCCGGCATGCTGGACATCGATGAAGCCCCCGGATCCGATAACCACATTGACGAGGCCTATGGCCTGGAGGACATGGTGGCTACGTTCAGGGAATCCGAATGGGCGCACCGCTCGCCCGCCCACGTCGAGGTGCCGGTCGAAACCCGGGTGGGCGACGTTGTGGTCCGCGGCCGGATCGATGCCGTGTTCCGGGACGCCGACGGCGGCTGGGACCTCGTTGACTGGAAGACCGGACGCCGCCCGTCAGCGGGGCAGCTGAAGACGAAGAGCGTCCAGCTCGCGGTCTATCGGCTGGCCTGGGCAAGACTGAAGGGCGTCCCAGTCGACGAGGTGCGGGCTGCCTTCTATTACGTGGCGGACAACCAGGTTGTGCGCCCCCATGACCTCGCCTCTGCCGGTGAGCTCGAGTCAATTGTCACAGCGGCCCTGGCGGTTCCAGAGCCCTAGGCAGCTGAGGGATCCCGGAAGCCGGCCGCGCTGGGCTGCTTGCTCAGGGGGCCTTGGCCTCGACGATGGTGAGGGCCGTAGTGGACGTGTCATCAGCGGTGAGTGGTGGCCGTGGCCCCGACGGGCCGTCCTGAGTGTCTGCGCTGTCCTGGTCGCCCAGCCCGTCCTGCGGGACTGGGCTGGGCCGGGTGTCCGGGGCGTCCGTGCTCGCGGGGCCGTCCTCAGCAGGGATAGGCGTGACATGCACGGCATCAGCAGGGATAGGCGTGACATGCACGGCGGGCATCTGCTCGGAGACGTCGGTGGCCGCCGGCGCCGGAATCAGTTCAGGCGAAACCGGTCCTGGCCCCGCCGCATGGTTCGGCGGGCCCGCTGTCGGCCCGTCTGAGTCCGCCGGTGAAGTTGCCGGCGCGGGCGGTGTTGCCGGCTGCGGCAGGGGCTCCACACTGATGGGCTGCCCGCCGTACTCGGCGATATCGTCGGCCAGAGTGCTGAGCATGCTTTCCGCTTCGGAGATCATCACGGGGTCGTTGGCGGCGATCCCCTTGACGAGATACTGGGCCAGCGCGAATTCCGCGGACAGCGCGGCCCGGCGCAGCAGGTGGTTGTCCGGAGCGTCACGTCGGTGTTCGGAGTAGTGGCGCACCACAGCATCGACAAAATCCTGCTCGTTGGAGGCCACCAGCCATGCCAGGTCGTCTGCAGGATCGCCGATCCGCAGATCGGTCCAGCCGGTGACGGCCGTCACCCTGTCCTCTTCGACCAGCAGATTATCTTCGTGAAGGTCGCCGTGGACCACGCAGGGATTGAAGCGCCAGAGCGAGACGTCCTCCATGGCGTGTTCCCAGCGGCGGAGCAGCAATGGCGGGATCTTGCCCGTGGTGGCCGCCATGTCGAGTTCGTTGAGCCGGCGCTGCCTGAATTCGTTGGGTGTATAGCTGGGCAGATCCGCGTTGTTCACCAAGGCGCGGGGAAGGTCGTGGATGGCGGCCAGAGCCGTGCCGATCTCCTTCGCCAGCCTCCGGGAGCCGGCGGTCAGTTCTTCAACAGTGCGAGTCGAGCCACTTAGGTGGGAATAGACAAAGGTGGTCAGATTCTGCTGCCGGACGGTTCCGGCCACCGTTGGCATAAGGAACGGGAGCTCCGCCCGGATGGCCGGCGCGAAGGCGCGCAGCACCAGGAACTCCGTCTCCAGCCGTGTGCTGGCCTCTGCATGCCGCGGCGATCTGACCCGCCAGCGCTTGCCCTCGGAATCAAGGAGAAGGGCCGAGTCGAAGTCCGCCGGATCGTCCGGGGCGGAACTCACTGCAGTCGGGCTCAGTCCGGGGACTGCAGCGGTTGCCACAGCTGCCAATTCGATCGGTTCTCTTCTCACGCTTCCACGGTAGATTGACTCGCGTCCAAGACAACGATGTGTCGCGGCGAGTCTTGAGATCCAGCCGAAATAACACCGTTGCGCCGCCCGCGGAGAAGCGGCGGCAACCCGGTGAAATGTGAATTGTCACCCCGAGTCAGTACGGTGGATACATGAGTCATGCGGAGGCCGCTGCGCCGGTCATTAAGCCGGCGGGCCGAGCGCCCGAAAATCACCTGCCAGCGGGTGAGGTACCGGCAAACCATCTCTTCGATACCGTTCTTCCCGTGCGTCCCGCCTTGGTGAACCGCGGCTCCGCGGAGCGGATGAAACCAAACTTCGTGGACGGACTCCTGGCAGCAGGACGCGCCAGGGCCATGGTCCTCTCCGGCAGGCAGGCCTTGATCCACGGCGATGCCCTGGTCCTGGCAGACGCCGGCCAGCTGCGGGACAGGATCCACAACGCCGAGTCCGGGCCCTCGCTCATTGTCTACCTGGGCGCTGCACTCGGTTCCCCCGGTCTACCGGCTGGGACGGAGATCCTCCTTTTCATCCTGCCCGAGCAGATGGAGCCGGGAGCCGCCGGACTCCCCTCGGATGCCACCTGGGAAGGCTTCCGTGACGTCGCTGCCCGGCTGGACCCCACCCATACGGCCCTATTCGTAGAGGCCAGCGCCATTGCCAACTGGCATGCCTCCCATACCCATTGCCCCCGCTGTGGCACGCCGACAACAGTGGAGACCGGCGGCTGGGTACGGCGATGCCCGGCTGACAACTCCGAACACTATCCCCGTACTGATCCCGCCATCATCGTCACAGTGGTGGGCCCGGACGGCCGCCTGCTCCTGGGCGGCGGCGGCCCCCTTGATGCCAAGAACTACTCCACGCTGGCCGGTTTTGTAGAACCGGGGGAGTCCCTTGAGCAGGCCGTGGACCGCGAAATCCACGAAGAAGTGGGCGTGCGGGTCAAGGCGTGCCAGTATCTGGGTTCGCAGTCCTGGCCCTTCCCCGCCTCCCTGATGCTCGGGTTCACCGCTGCCACGGATGACACCGAGGCAATGCCCGACGGCGTGGAGGTCACCCGGGCGCGCTGGTTCAGCCGGGAGGAACTCCAGGAGGCTGTGCTCAGCGGCGAGATCGTCATCTCCAGCAGATTGTCCATCGCCAGGTCCCTCATTGAACACTGGTATGGCGGCGTTATCCAGGACCGGCCCGCGGACGAATGACGCTGCGGGAACGCGGCAAAGGCATATCGCCTGCCTTTCGCGCCGGCGCATATGACCGGAGCGAGCACACCATCCATCCTTTCGACTGAGCAGCAGAAGTGACTACAGAAATTCCTGACGGCAATGCCTCCCTTGAGGACCGCATCCTTGGCGGCCTCGACGCCGAGCAACGTGAGGTCGCGAGCACCCTCGCCGGGCCGCTGTGCGTCCTCGCAGGAGCGGGCACCGGGAAGACGCGCGCCATCACGCACCGGATTGCGTACGGCGTGCACTCCGGGGTCTACAGTCCGCAGCGGCTGCTGGCCGTGACCTTTACCGCCCGGGCTGCGGCGGAAATGCGCAGCAGGCTGCGCGACCTGGGAGTGGGCAATGTCCAGGCCCGGACCTTCCATGCAGCGGCGCTGCGCCAGCTCCAGTTCTTCTGGCCGCAGGCCGTGGGCGGAACGCTGCCGAACCTGCTTGACCACAAGGCGCAGATGATCGCCGAGGCCGCCCGCCGGCTCCGGCTGAGCACGGACCGCGCCTCCATCCGGGACCTGGCCTCCGAGATCGAGTGGGCGAAGGTCTCCATGCTCACCCCGGCCAACTATCTTGAGAACGCACAGGACCGGGGAAACCCCGGCGGCTTCGACCTCACGGCCGTGGCCCGGGTGTTCCAGTCCTATGAGGACGTCAAAACAGACCGGAACGTGATCGACTTCGAGGACGTCCTGCTGATCACCGTGGGCATCCTGCAGGAGGACCCGAAGGTGGCGGCCACTGTCCGCGAACAGTACCGGCATTTCGTGGTGGACGAGTACCAGGACGTTTCGCCGCTGCAGCAGCGGCTCCTGGAACTGTGGCTGGGTGGCCGCGATGAACTCTGCGTGGTGGGTGATGCGAGCCAGACCATCTACTCCTTCACCGGGGCCTCGCCCAAGCACCTGCTTGGGTTTAAGGCCATGTACCCGAACGCCAACGTGGTGAAGCTGATCCGCGATTACCGTTCCACGCCCCAGGTGGTCAAGCTGGCCAATGACCTGCTTGCCGCAAGACGCAGCGGGGGTCCGGTGGCCGACGCCGCCTGGGCATCGCCGCTGAAGCTGGTCGCCCAGCGCTCCGCAGGCCCGGTGCCGGAGTTCACGGAGTGCTCGGACGATGAAGCCGAGGCCGCCACAGCGGCGCTCAAGATCCGTGGACTGATGGACGCAGGCGTCCCGGCGAGTGAGATCGCGGTCCTGTTCCGCACCAACGGGCAGTCCGAGGCTTACGAACAGGCCCTGGCCTCGGCCGGTATCGGCTATCAGCTGCGCGGCGGTGAGCGTTTCTTCGCGCGCAAGGAAGTCCGTGACGCCATTCTGCAGCTTCGGGCGGCAACTCGCGCGGCGGCGGAGTCGGCTCCGCAGCCGCTCGGGCAGCTGGTCCGGGACATCGTGGCCTCGCTTGGCTACACGGATTCCGCCCCGCACAGCGGTGGCGCGCTGCGCGAACGCTGGGAGTCACTGGCCGCCCTCGTGGCGCTGGCGGATGAGCTGGTGCTGAGCCGCGGGCCGCAGTTTACCCTCTCGGATTTCGTGAACGAGCTGCAGGAACGGTCGCTTGCCCAGCACGCACCCACCGTTCAGGGCGTCACACTGGCTTCGCTGCACGCTGCGAAGGGCCTCGAGTGGGACGCCGTGTTCCTCGTCGGGCTCAGTGAAGGCCTCATGCCCATTTCCTTCGCCGATACACCGGAGGCGGTGGACGAGGAACGCCGGCTGCTGTACGTGGGCATCACGCGTGCGAGGGAGCATCTGGCGCTGTCGTGGTCCACCGCCCGCACGCCCGGAGGCCGGGCCAACCGCAAGCCATCCCGCTTCCTGGACGGACTCCGGCCGGATTCCGTGATGAGCTCCTCCGCACGGGGCAAAGGTCCGGCGCCGCGCCGCAAGGCTGCTGTTCCGGCTTCCTGCCGCGTCTGCGGCAGCATGCTGTCCAGCGGCGCGGAACGGAAGGTGGGCCGCTGCGACCAGTGTCCGCCAAGTTACGAGGAACAGACCTTCAACGCCCTCCGGGAATGGCGGAAGGAAGTTGCCCTGTCCGCGGACGTGCCGGCGTTCGTCGTGTTTACCGACGCGACGCTCACCGCCATCGCTGAGGCGCGGCCTTCGTCCCTTGAGGAGCTGGCGCTCTTGGCCGGAATCGGCCCCTCAAAACTCGAACGGTACGGCGAAGCTGTGTTGGCGGTCCTGGTGGAAAGCAGCGTCCTCTGATGGCGGGGACGCAGCTGACGACGCACGATGGCTCACCCGTCGTCGTGCGCCGATCCGCCCGCCGGCGCCGCACCGTGGCCGCGTTTTGGGAGAACGGTACAGCCGTCGTCGCCATCCCCGCGCATTTCAGCCGGGCACAGGAAGCCGAGTGGGTCCGGCGGATGCTGGACAAGCTGAAAGTCCAGGGGGACCGGCAGTCCAAAGGCGGGCGGCGCCCCGCGACCGACTCTGCCCTTGCCAGCCATGCTGCGGAGCTTTCGGCACGCTATCTTGGCGGCGGGGCCGTTCCGACGTCGGTCCGCTGGGTCAGCAACCAGAACTCGCGTTGGGGTTCGGCCACGCCCGCTGACGGGTCCATCCGGCTTTCGGACAAGCTCCGCCCCATGCCGCAGTGGGTGATCGACTACGTGCTGCTCCACGAGCTGGCACACCTGCTGGTTGCAGGGCACAACGCCGCGTTCTGGAAGCTGCTGGAGGCGTACCCCGAAACAGCGCGGGCCAAGGCGTTCCTGGAAGGCGTTTCGTTTGCCACTTCGCGCGGCCTGCCAGCTGACGGGCCTGACCCGCAGGGGCAGGCCGACACGGCGGGGTTCCCCGCCGCCGTCGGCCCTTAGCTGCGGCGTGTCCTAGCCGCGGGTGTCCGTTCCCTCGGAACCGTCGTCCTTCTTGCTGCCATCGTCCTTCTTTGCGGCGTCTTCGGCCGTGCCGCTGTCTCCGGCCGGACCGCCGTCTTCCTCGGTCCCGGCCTCAGGAGTGTCGAAACCGCCGTTCAGGAGTTTCATCAGGGCGTCATCCACTTCGCTGTCGCTGGCTTCGGCCAGCTGGCGGCGTTCACTGAAGCCCTTGGGGTCGTCCAGATCCTCGGCGGTGGGGAGCAAATCGGGATGCTTCCAGATGGCGTCACGGCCCTCGATCCCGCGTTCCTGCTTGAGTGAGGCCCACAGCGTTGCCGCCTCACGGAGACGGCGCGGACGCAACTCGAGACCCACGAGCGAGGCGAAGGCGTGTTCGGCAGGACCGCCCGTTGCGCGCCGACGCCGCACCGTCTCGCGGAGTGCGGCGGCGGACGGGAGGACTTTTTCCGTTGCCGCCGAGGTGAGTTCGTCAACCCAGCCCTCAACGAGCGCCAAGGCGGTTTCCAGTTTCTGCAGTGCCTGCTCCTGCGCGGGCGTCCGCTGTGGCATGAAGACGCCCTGGGACAGGGCCTCCTGGATTCCTTCCGGGTTGCTGGGGTCGAGGTCGCGGGCCAGTTCTTCAATCCGGGAGGTGTCGATGTGGATTCCGCGGGCGTACGCCTCGATGGCGCCCAGCAGGTGCCCCCGCAGCCAGGGGACCTGGACGAACAGCCGTGCGTGGGCGGCTTCGCGGACGGCGAGGAACAGCCGGATGTCGTTTTCCGGCAGGCTGAGCCCCTCGCCGAACTTCGCAACATTGCTCGGGAGAAGTGCCATTTCCAGATCGGCCAGCGGCACGCCGATGTCAGTGGAACTGACCACGTCCGCGGAGAGCGCGCCGATGGCCTGGCCCAGCTGCATGCCGAAAATGGCGCCGCCCATGTTCTGCAGCATGGAGGAGGCGCCGCCCATCATGGACTTCATTTCCTCCGGCATCTGCTCCGTCATGGCGGTGGACAGGGCGTTGGCGATGCTGTTGGCCACTGGTTCGGTAAGACGCTTCCACGTTCCCAGCGTTTCCTCGACCCATTCGGCCCGGGACCACGCCCGGCCGATGAGGCCCGTGGCCGGCAGGTCAGTGACCTGGTCCAGCCACAGCTCAGCCAGCCGCAACGCTTCGTCCACCTCGCGGGACTGTGACGAGGAGACGGACGGATCGGAGCTGCTGGCGGCCACCCGCCGTGCGTTGTCGTGGGCGAGTTTCCAGTTGACCGGGCCCTCTGAGGGCGCGCTCATCATGGCCTGAACCTGCGAAAACATCTGCGCCAGGAGATTGGGGTCATCGGGAAGCCCCGCAGCCTTTGCCAGTTCGGCGGGGTCGATGTCGCCCATGCCCTTGCCGCCCATGAGGTTCTGCAGCATTTCCGCCAGCGGATCCTTAGGATTTTCGTCGCCGTTGGACGGATTGAGTGGGTTGGAGGTCATGATCCCGCCGATCGTCGGTGTGACTATTGATCAACTTCACGCTACCCCTGTGCGAGAGCGGCTGTCTGCCGAAAGGGCGTCCGTTCGCTGTAGGCAAAGAGCTTTCGCCGCGCCCGGACGCGTAGTGTTAGGAGTCGGAATGTTTGCAGGCTGCACCCGGCCGTTCGCTTGGTGCAGCCACAGTGCCGCGTTGGACGACGGCGGTGCGGAGAGGTTCTTCAGTGACGATAACCAAGGGCGATCAGCCCTCAGAGGAGTCCGCTGCTCCCGCTGCCGGTGGCGAACCGGCGGGCGCCCGCGGCTCCCGCCATTCCAGGGCGCGCGATCCCCGGGTGTCCGCCATGATGCTGTCGGGGCTTCTCGCCCTCGGCCTCGGCGTTACGGCCGCCGTCCTGCCGGTCCCGTACGTAGTGGAGTCGCCCGGACCCACGTTTAACACGCTGGGCAAGGACAACGGTAAGCCTGTCATCAGCGTCACCGGGCGGGAGACCTATCCGGCGAAGGGAAACCTCAATCTCACCACCGTCTATGTCGACGGCGGTCCCAACGGGCCGGTCAGTGTTTTTGAGGCGTTCTCTGCGTGGCTCGATGGTTCAAAGGCCGTTTATCCGCAGGAACTGATATTTCCGACGGGCGTGACGAAGGAGCAGTCACAGCAGGAGAGCGCCGTGGCCATGACCACGTCGCAGGAAAACGCGGTGGCTTCGGCACTGAAGGAACTCAACATACCCTTCGGGCAGAAACTTGAGGTCGCCGAGCTTTCAGAGGGTTCCGCCTCCCAGGGAAAACTGAAATCCGGGGATGTCTTTACCTCGATCAACGGCAAACCCATTACATCGCTGGTTGTCGTCCAGGAGGAACTGGCTGCCGGAAAGGGCCGGCCGGCCACTGTCGTCGTGGACCGCTCGGGAAAGCCCGTCTCGGAAACAATAACCCCCACCCGAAGCGATTCCGGCAGGTTCATCCTCGGCGTGCTGCTCAAATACCGCTTCATGTTCCCGTTCGACGTAAAGATTTCACTGGACAAGGTCGGTGGACCAAGCGCCGGCATGATGTTTGCGCTGGGGATCATCGACACCGTGACTCCCGGTGATCTCACGGGCGGGAAACACATTGCCGGCACCGGCACCATCAGCCCGGACGGCGCAGTGGGTCCCATTGGAGGAATCGCTGTCAAGATGCACGGCGCCCGGGCCGACGGCGCCACCATGTTCCTCGCCCCGGCCGCAAACTGCGCCGAGGTCACAGGGCACATTCCGGACGGTCTGCAGGTGGTCAAGGTCGAGAACCTGGACGAGGCGAAGCGGGCGGTGGAGTTGACGGCAAGAGGCGCGGACACATCGGGCCTTCCCACCTGCGCAAACAACTAGACTAAATGGAGGAACTAAGGCCCGGCGCCACTCGTGGCACTAATGACAGCCGTCGCCAGGGTGTGTGGCGGGCCGCGCAAGCTGACACGTGCATGGCGCCCAGCGCGCAGTGCGCGATGCATGTTGTCCCATGAAAACTTCAAATATCATCAGCAACTGACAAAGCTATGAGGTACAGAGTTTGTCCCGTCCTGCCAGCCCCACCCCGCCCGGAAGACTCCAGCCAAGGCGCGGTGCCTTGACGCCGACGCTCATTGTCGTAGCACTGGTTGTCGTCGGATTCATCTTCTTCGCCAATGTCTGGACGGACGTCCTCTGGTACCAGCAGCTGGGGTTCTTTGAAGTGTTCCTGACGGAAAACCTGGCGCGGATCAGCATCTTTGCGGCTGGCTTCGCCATCATGTTCGCCGGCGTGTTCTACGCCATCCGGATCGCCTACCACGCGCGTCCTGTGTACGCCCCCGACTCCGAGATCAGGGACAACCTGAACCGGTACCAGGCCCAGCTCGAACCCGTGCGCCGGGTGGTCATGATCGGCCTTCCGGTGCTGTTCGGGCTCTTCGCCGGCAGCGCGGCCTCCAGCCAATGGCAGAAAGTCCTGCTGTTCTTCAACCAGGAACCGTTCGGCCAGAATGACCCCGAGTTCGGACTCGACATCGGCTTCTACCTCATGACGCTGCCGTTCCTGGGCTTCGTCGTGGGGTTCCTCATCAGTGTGGCCGTCGTTGCCGGCATCGCGGGCATCCTCACGCACTACCTGTACGGCAGCATCCGGATTCTGGAACGCGGTATTTTCACGAGCCGCGCTGCACAGATCCACCTCGCCGTGACGGGCGCCTCATTCCTGATCCTCCTCGGCATCAACTTCTGGCTGGACCGCTTCGCTGCGGTGCAGAACAGCGGCGGCAGGTGGGCCGGTGCGCTGTATACGGACGTCAGTGCCGTCATTCCAACGAAGGCGATCCTGGCCGTTGCCGCGATCCTGGTAGCGATCCTGTACATTGTTGCGGCAGTCATCGGCAAGTGGCGGCTGCCCCTCATCGGCACGGCCATGCTGGTGATCACGTCCATCCTCGCCGGCGGCGTCTACCCCTGGGTCATCCAGCAGTTCCAGGTCCGGCCGTCGGAGCAGACCCTGGAAAAGAAATACATCGAACGCAATATCGGCATGACGCGTGCCGCCTATGGACTCGACCAGGTCAAGGTTGAACGCTACAACGCCACAACAACCACCACCGCAGGAGCGTTGGCGCCGGACGCGCAGACCACTGCTAACATCCGGCTTCTGGACCCGAACCTGATATCCGACGCCTTCTCCCAGCTTGAGCAGTTCCGCCCGTACTACCAGTTCCCCAAAGCGTTGAACGTGGACCGGTACGAGGTCAACGGGAAGATGCAGGACACCGTCATTGCTGTTCGCGAACTCAACCCGGATGGGCTCAGCGCCGATCAGCAGTCCTGGCTGAACAGGCACGTGGTGTACACCCACGGTTACGGCGTGGTTGCCGCGAAAGGCAACAAATTCACGGCTGACGGCAAACCGGAGTTCCTGCAGTCCGGCATCCCCTCGACCGGCGTGCTCGGTACTGACAAGACTTACGAGCCGCGGATCTACTTTGGCGAGGATTCGCCGGAGTATTCAATTGTCGGAGCGCCGCAGGGCGCGGCGCACCGCGAGCAGGACCGTCCTGCCTCCAAGGACGGCGGCGAGACCCAGTACACGTTCACCGGCAGCGGCGGCCCGAACGTCGGCAGCTTCCTCAACCGCGTGCTCTACTCGATCAAGTTCCAGTCCTCAGATCTGCTGCTGTCGGACGGCGTGAACGATGCGTCGCAGATCCTTTACGAACGCAATCCCCGCGAACGGGTACAGAAGGTGGCGCCTTACCTGACCGTGGACGGCAACGCCTATCCCGCCGTCGTTGACGGCCGGGTCAAGTGGATTGTTGACGGCTACACCACCAGCCAGTATTACCCGTACTCGCAGCAGGAGCAGCTCTCGGACGCCACCACGGATTCGCAGACGACGACCGGCCGCAACGTGGCTCTGCCCAACAGCTCCGTGAATTACATCCGCAACTCGGTCAAGGCCACCGTGGATGCGTATGACGGTTCGGTCACCCTGTACGCCTGGGACGACCAGGACCCCCTTCTCAAGGCCTGGCAGAAGGTCTTCCCGACGTCCCTTAAGCCCTACTCGGAGATGTCGGCGCAGGTCATGAGCCACGTGCGCTACCCGGAGGACTTGTTCAAGGTCCAGCGGGAGCTGCTGGGGCGCTATCACGTGACGGACCCGGTCAGCTTCTACAAGAACGACGACGCCTGGAGCGTTCCGAACGATCCTACGGTTTCGGATGCGGTCAAGCAGCCGCCGTTCTACATGTCCCTGCAGATGCCCGACCAGAAGAAACCGGCCTTCCAGTTGACGTCGGGCTACATTCCGCAGGTGGTGGACGGGAATGCCCGCAACGTCCTCTACGGCTTCCTCGCCGCGGATTCGGACGCGGGGAACAAGAAGGGTGTCAAGGCTGGTTCCTACGGTGAGCTGAGGCTCCTGCAGGTTCCGCCGGAGGCCCAGGTTCCGGGCCCGGGCCAGGCACAGAACAAGTTCAACTCTGATCCCACGGTGTCGCAGGCACTAAACCTGCTGCGGCAGGGTGCCTCTGACGTGCTGAACGGCAACCTGCTGACGCTGCCTGCGGGCGGCGGCATGCTGTACATCCAGCCCGTGTATCTCAAGTCCACGGGTGAGACTTCCTACCCGACGCTGCAGCGGGTGCTGGTGGCCTTTGGCGACAAGATCGGCTTCGCGCCCACCTTGGATGCCGCCCTGAACCAGTTGTTCGGCGGCAATTCCGGAGCGACGGCCGGAGACAAGGACAACAACGGGCAGACGCCCGCGCCGCCGGGCGGCACCACGCCTCCTCCGGCAGGCGGAACGGATGCCAAGGCTGCACTGAAGGCTGCCCTGGACGAGGCGAACGCAGCCATCAAGGCCGGCCAGGACGCCTTGGCCAAGGGGGACTTCGCAGCCTACGGCGAACAGCAGAAGAAGCTGGCGGCCGCCTTGAAGAAGGCGCTCGACGCCGAGGCGAAGATCGGCGCCACCGGAACGGCCGGCACGCCGACCACCCCCTCGGCCACGCCGACGCCTACGCCGAGCAGCTGACGCACTGACAGTGACAGGGCCGGTCCCGTGCTTCCGCAAGGAGGCCGGGGCCGGCCCTTTTGCTGTGCTGCCACCAATGAGGCCGCGCCGAGACGCAGATCACGTCGCCTCGATTTGGCCTCCCGTTCACCGAACGGTAGAGTTGTTCTTGCGACGCGGGGTGGAGCAGTTCGGTAGCTCGCTGGGCTCATAACCCAGAGGTCACAGGTTCAAATCCTGTCCCCGCAACTGAGGAAAGGCCCGGATCACCGCAAGGTAGTCCGGGCCTTTTGCTGTCTCCACAGGTTTCGTTTGCACCCGACGAGCGGGGTGGAAAGTGCGGCACCAAAAGTAGGGTAGTGTTGATCAAGCGACGCGGGGTGGAGCAGTTCGGTAGCTCGCTGGGCTCATAACCCAGAGGTCACAGGTTCAAATCCTGTCCCCGCAACCAGAAGAGAGGCCCTGACCGGCGATTGGCCGGTCGGGGCCTCTTGCTTTGCCCGTTCGTTTTGCCCAAGGGCCAGCGGTTCCTAGTATTCTCTTTCGCAGGGCCCGGAAATCCAGGCCGGCACACGGCCCCGCACTGGTCAGTCATTCTCGAGAGGAATGTAGTTCGATGTCCACAACCAAGAACAAGTCCGGCACGTCCGAAGGCAAGCGGTCCCGGCTCTACTGGGCAGTGCCTGCGGCGCTGGTGGCCATAGTGCTGGTGGTGCTGCTCGCGAAGTGGGTCACGGGCTTGTCGGGCGTCCGGTCCTTCATGGCGGACTACCCCGGACACTCTGAACTCCCCGCCGGAGCGCCGGTGGGCTTTCCGGCCTGGCTGGCATGGCAGCATTTCCTGAACGCCTTCTTCCTCCTGCTCATCATCCGGACGGGGTGGCAGGTCCGGACCACGACGCGCCCCAGCGGCTACTGGACACGGAACAACAAGGGGATCATCCGAACCAGGAACGCCCCCACCAAAATCAGCCTTGAACTCTGGTTCCACCTCACGCTTGATGCCCTGTGGATCCTGAACGGGCTCGTATTCGCTGTTTTGCTGTTCGCCACCGGGCAATGGATGCGGATCGTGCCCACCAGCTGGGATGTGTTCCCCAATGCGCTCTCGGCCGCGTTGCAGTACGCATCACTGAGCTGGCCCACTGAGAACGGCTGGGTCAACTACAACGCCCTGCAGCTCCTGACCTACTTCGTGACTGTCTTCATCGCCGCACCCTTGGCCTTCATTTCCGGGTTGAGGACGTCATCCGCCTGGCCGAAAAAGGCCACCGCCCTCAACAAGGCGTATCCGATTGAGGTCGCCCGTGCGATCCATTTCCCGGTGATGATCTACTTTGTGGCCTTCATCGTGGTGCACGTGTTCCTGGTCCTGGCCACCGGCGCGCTCCGGAACCTCAACCACATGTATGGCGGCAGCGACGACGTCAGCTGGGTCGGGTTCGGCATCTTCGCAGCCTCAGTCGCCGTGATGGTGGCAGCATGGTTCCTGGCGCGACCGCTCTTCCTGCGGCCCATCGCCTCCCTCATGGGCAAGGTCAGCAGCCGCTGAAGCGGCGGCTGCCCCAGCGGCTCACAGCGCTTTGAGCCGCTGGTAGGTGTCCAGCGCACGTTCGCGGGACTCCTGCAGCCCGACGAGGGGCTCGGGATAGCCGGACGCCGCTTCGGGGTCCTTCCACGGTTCGTGGATCCTTTTATCGTCCAGGCCCGAGAGCTCCGGGATATAGCCCCGGAGGTACCGCCCCCCGGCGTCGAATTTCTTGCTTTGCGTCACCGGATTGAAAATCCGGAAGTACGGCGAGGCGTCCGCTCCGGAGCCGGCCACCCACTGCCAGTTGGCGGGATTGCTCGCGGCGTCGGCGTCCACAAGGGTGTCCCAGAACCATGCCTCGCCCAGGCGCCAGTCGGCCAGCAGATTCTTCACCAGGAACGATGCCGCTGCCATGCGCACCCGATTGTGCATCCATCCCGTCTGCCAGAGCTGCCGCATCCCGGCATCCACGAGCGGATACCCCGTGCGCCCTTGTTGCCACGCCTCGAGTTCGGCGTCCGACGGCGTCTGCCAGGGGAAACGGTCAAACTCGCGACGGTAATTTTCGGTGGCCAGCCCCGGGTTTTCGTACAGGAGCTGCCAGCAGAATTCACGCCAGCCAAGCTCGCTTCGAAAGATGCCGACGTCGGCAGGAGCGTTCCGGGGGAATCGTTCGCGGAGCGCATGCCAGATTCGGAACGGGCTGATTTCGCCGAAGCGAAGATGCGGGGAGAGCCGGCTGGTGCCTTCCACGCCGGGAACGTCCCGGCCGGTGCCGTATTCCTCCACGGGCCCGTCCAGGAAATCCTCAAGCCGTTGGCTGGCCCCCTGTTCGCCGGGAGCCCACGTGTCCGCGAGCCCGCCGCTCCAATCCGGCCGGTGGGGGAGCAGCCCCCAGGAATCGAGGCTGTCGCCGGCCGGCGGGGCACCGGACGGGCCGGCTGCCGGCTCCGGGAGGCGCTGTGGGGCGTCAACTGGCAACCGGGGCTCGGCGCCGGCCAGGCAGGAACGCCAGAACGGAGTGAACACCTTGTACGGTCCGCCCGAGCCCGTCCGGACAGTCCACGGTTCGAAGAGGAGGTTCGCCTGGAAGCTGGTGGCCTCGATGCCCTCGCCGGTGGCCCATTCCTTGAGGCCCGCGTCCAGCGTGCGCTCTGGAAGCCCGTAGCGCCGGTTCCACAAGATGGTGCCCGCCGCGGTCTCGTTGGCCAGTTCCCGGATTGCCGGTGCGGCGGCACCGCGCCGGAGCAGCAGCCGCGACCCTTTCGACTCAAGCTCCGCCGAAAGGGCGCTCAATGAATGGTGGAGCCACCATCTGGCCGCACCGCCGAGCGGGCGGATGCCGGGGGAGGCCTCGTCCAGGACGTAGACCACGGTCATCTTTTCCGGCGACGATGCCGCCACGGCGAGGGCAGGGTTATCGTCGAGACGAAGGTCATCGCGCAGCCAGACAATCGTTGAAGCCATGGCTCCACGCTACACGCCGCGGAAACGAACAAGGCCGGGGTCCAGCGGACCCCGGCCTTGCCAGGCTGGCGATAAGAGCGCCCGGGGTTATGCGCCCAGGGCCGGCATCTTTACAGCTTGTCGAAGTCAGCCTCGTCGACGGTCGAGCCGGTAGCGGCCGATCCCGACGCCCCGATTGCCGGCTTGGCGTTGCCTGACTTCAGCGCTGCCAGCCGTGCGTCAATCTCCGTCTGCTCGCCGAGATCCTCGAGCTGGTTGAACTGGGCGTCCAGGCTGGAGGCCGCGAGTTCCTGCTGGCCACGCACCTTTGCTTCTTCACGGCGGATCTTCTCTTCGAACCGGCCGACTTCACTGGTGGGATCCATGAAGTCGATGCTCTTGAGCGCGTCATGGACCTGGGACTGCGCGGCGGCGGTCTTGGAACGGGCCACAAGCTCGTTGCGCTTGCTGGTGAGCTGGTTCAGCTTCCCCTTCATCTGGTCCAGACCGGTCTTGAGCCTGTCCACCACCTCGGACTGTGATGCGATATTGGGCTCAGCGGCCCGGGCCTCGTTTTCCGAGGACATCTGGCGCTGCAGGGCGACCTTTGCCAGGTTGTCGAATTTCTGGGCGTCGGCCGCGTTGCCGCCGCTGCGGTAGTCGTCGGCTTTGCGAGACGCGGCCAGTGCCTTGTTTCCCCAGTCGTGCGCGTTTTTGATGTCCTCGTTGTAGTCGTCCTGGAGCATGCGCAGGTTTCCGATGGTCTGGGCAACCGCGGCTTCGGCCTCGGCGATGTTGTTGGTGTAATCGCGGACCATCTGGTCCAGCATCTTCTGCGGATCCTCGGCCTGGTCCAGCAGCGAATTGATGTTTGCTTTTGCCAGCTGCGCCATGCGGCCGAAAATGGACTGCTTCATGGTGTTACCTTTCGTCCTGCTCAGTGTTTCCCACTGAATCCAGTGAACAGTTGATGTACCGCTTCTACCCGCCGGCTGCATTGTCGCGCCAGCGCTAGTCTTGCCGGCTAGAAACTGCCGGAATCACCGCCGCCGAAGTCGCCGCCGCCAAAGTCCCCGCCGCCGAAGTCGCCGCCGCCGGAGTCCCCACCCCAGCCGCCGCCGTCACCATGGCCGCCGCCCCAGCCGCCCCCACTGCCCCCGTTGAGGATGGAGTTGATGAGGATGCCGCCGAGGATGGCACCGCCAAGGCCGCCGCCTCCGCCGCCGCCGCCGAACATGCCGCCACGGCCATAGCCCTGGTTCGCGTAACCGCCGAAGCTGTCGACGTCGGACTGGGCCAACTGGGCGGCCTGGGCGGCCAGCGCGTGGGCCTGCTGGGCGTAGGTCAGCGCCGTGACAGGGTCGTTCCGGGAGATAGACAGCGCATAGTCCAGGTTGCGCTGCGCCTCGGCCAGGCGGGTCCGCGCTTCAGTGCCGACGCCGCCACGCCTCGCGGTGATGTAATCCGAGGTGGCGCTGATCTGTGCCTGCGCGGACATGATGGTCTGCTGCAGTGAAGCCTGCGCCCGGCGGGCCTGCTCCTGCTGGTCACGGATGCCGCTGAGGGAACGGTCAAGGGACTGGTGGGCTGATTCCACACGCTCGAGCGTGGCGATCGGATCGATCTTGCCGGCCTGGATTTCGCCCTTCACCTGGCCGAGGGCCGCTTCAACCGCGGCCACCGGCCCGGCAAGCTCGGGATGGGCGCCGGACTGGATGATGGCCTTCGCCTGAGCCAGGTCCTGGGCGGTATCCACGACGGCGGCTTCGAGCCCGTTCCGGGCCTCGTCCAGGCTGCCGGCAACCTTGGAGATGGCGTCCAGGAGGACGTTGGTCTGGTGCAGGCTCTCCTCTGCGGCGCGGACGGCCACGGCGGCAAGGCTTCCTTCACCGGCCGCCAGCTTTTCGCGGGCAGTCGCGCCGGCATTCTGCACGAACGCGAGGCGCTCCTTGGCCTGCGCGATGTTGTCCGATACCTGGACAAGCGCGCTGTCGGCGTACTTGCCGCGCAGGTCCGCCAGCGTCTGTTCCGCCTTGGCGATTTTCGCGTCGGCCTCGACCGCCCCGGAATTCACGGCGGCAAGCGCCTGGGGCGCGTTCTTTTCGAGTTCGCGGAGCGAGTCGAAGTCCGCTTTCTGTTCCTGCAGGGAAGCGAGGGCGGCTTCGGAGCGGCGGACGATCTCGCCCAGCCAGCTGCGTTGCTGCTCTTCTGTGTCCGGGATATGGTCGTCCAGCTGCTGCTGCAGCTTGAACGACTCGGACATGTGGGCCTTCGCTTCCTCAAGCGCCTTGGTGAAATTCCCGACGGCGGCGTCGCCGTATTGGGCCTGCGCAAACCCAAGTTCCTGCTCGCTGGACTTGATGGCGTCGTCGGCCTCAATGAGCAGCGAGCCGCTCTTGCGGCGCAGCTCCTCGACACTCAGCGAAGCGAGCGGATCAAGCTCGGCGCCCTGCGGTCCATAGCTGGCGCTGGACGCCTGGGCCTTCTTCCGCCGGTTCCGGAGGTAGAGATAGGTTCCTGCACCGCCGGCGGCCACAACACCGGCGCCAACGAGAACCGCAGCACCGGCGCCGCCGGAGGAAACAGTGCCGCTCCCGCCGCCAGCCGCATCGCCAACGGCTGACGCAGTATCAATGGCGGCCTGTGCGTAGTCCCTCTTGCCTCCGGCGAGGTTTGCAACGATGGCGTTCTGCGTGATGTTCGACGTCTTGGACGCGATGGCACTTGCCGAGTTCGGGGCGAAGTAGTACTGGCCCGCTGTCGAGATAGCGAGCAGAACGTCTGCCCTGCCCATGCCCTTCTCGGTGGCGACCGCCTGCCCCCACGCTTTGGGGTCGGCCGGATTCTCGAAGGACTTCACGGTGACCACGTAGAGGTTGTATTTGTGGTCCTTCAGCAGCTTCTGGACGGCGTCCTGGACCTCGCCCTTTCGGCTGCCGAGGACATTCGCATCATCCACGATGTTCTGGCCGGACGGGATGGATACCGGATCTTCAGCCCAAGCCGCTGCGGCAGGAAGCGCCAGCATTCCAGTCAGGCCGATCACGGCGAGAACACGTTTCAACATTGACCGCATGGCAACCCTTCAGCACGCCTGCGACTGATTCAGGATGAAACAGCCGTCTCAGAATGCAGCAGCGCCCCCACGCCGGGTGTAAAGCCGCAGGTCGCTGTGGCAATTCTTCTTGATTCTATGGTGCACCAAGGGGGCAGTCCACGGCCGGGAATATGCCACCAGCGAAAAGCGCTCTTATCCTAGGTGGACGGGTCTCGTCCGGTGCCGGCGGGCACGTTCAGGAACCTCCCAGCAAACGTTCGCTTTAGTTTCAGTCCCATCGTCCATAGTTAATGGCAGACGAGGATGAAAGGAAGTCCAATGACTGAGAACCCACTACCGGGGGCAGCGCCTGAGAATCGAGATCCTGCAGGGCGGCCCGCTGATCCTACGGTTCGGCCCGCCACCCCGGAGGGTCTCCAGCAGGGGGACGGCCAGCCGGGGAATGTTGAGCCGCTGGGGAGCTATCAGGACCGAGCCCCTGAGCAGCCGAACGGCCACACTGAGCGGTCGGGCAACGACACTGAACGACTCGCCGATGACGGTGCCTGGCGCGCCCGGGAGAACCCCACCATGAGGCTGGACCGTCCCGAGGATAGGGGGGACGCCCAGGGCAATCCGCCGCCGGAGTCCTTCAACGGACCGCGGCCCGTCTATCCCCAGCACGCCCCGTTCTATGGGCACCAGTCCGGGCCTGCGACTCAGCAGTTCGCGTCCGCGCACGAGAATTCGCCCCAGCACACCGGCGGACCCGGTCAGCCGCATCAGCCGGTGTATGGCCAGCACGGTGCGCACTCTGCCGTTCAGGGCAACCCGGCCAATGCCCCCAAGCGCAAGGCAACCTTTGGCGTGGGCACCCTTGTGGCCAGCATCCTTGCCGCCGGACTCGTTGGCGGCGGGGTGGCAACGGTGGGAGCCGGCAACCTCTTCGACCCCGGAACCGCGCCGGCGGCGAGCACAGGCAGCCAGCCCGGAACGGTAATCGTCAACAACCAGGAGGACGTCAACGCCATCACGGCCGCGGCCGTCAAAGCATCACCGAGCGTTGTCACTATCAAAGCCACGAGCGGCAGCGAAGGCGGCACGGGCTCCGGCATCATCCTCGACGACCAGGGCCACATTCTCACCAACACACACGTGGTGACCCTGGACGGCGCAACGGCAAGTGCGGCCATTGAAATCCGCACCAACGACGGCCGGGTGCTTTCCGCCAAAATCGTTGGAACCGACCCTCTTTCCGACCTTGCCGTCATCAAGGTGGATAACCCCTCCGGGCTGACTCCCGCCACGCTCGGTGATTCAGGCAAACTGAATGTCGGCGACACGGCAGTGGCCATCGGCTCACCGCTGGGTCTCACCGGGACGGTGACGGACGGCATCGTCTCCACCCTCAACCGGACCATCAGCGTCGCGTCGTCGGCCGCGCCCAAGGGCGGCCAGGACAGTTCCCAGGGCGGCGACCAGGGCTTCGAGTTCGCACCTCCGGGCCAGGGCCAAGGCCAAAGCTCCGCGGGCAAAGGCTCGATCGCCATCAACGTGATCCAGACTGACGCAGCCATCAACCCGGGCAACTCCGGCGGTGCGCTGGTGAACAGCAAGGGTGAGGTGATTGGTGTCAACGTTGCCATCGCCTCGGCCGGCGGCAGCTCCGCGGCGACCGGAACGGGCAACATCGGTGTGGGCTTCAGCATCCCGATCAACCACGCCAAGCGGGTGGCCCAGGAGATCATCGATAAGGGCAAGGCGACTCACGGCCAGCTTGGCGTCAGCGTCAGGGAAAAGACGGCCTCGACTTCCTCCTCCGGATTCTCGGTCGGCGCAGACGTCGCCACGGTGGAACAGGGTTCCGCGGCAGCCAAGGCAGGCATCAGGGTGGGCGACGTCGTTACACGCTTCAACGACCTCGCCATCAGCGACCCGAACCAGTTGACCGCCGCCGTGCGGGAGCAGCCGGCCGGTGCTTCGGTGAAGGTCACCATTCAGCGGAACGGCCGCGAGCAGCAGCTAGACGTGACGCTCGGCGCCGCAGCAGAACAGTAGGCAGTCAAAAAGCAGTACCGCCGACGGCGGGCCCCACCATGGGAGGTGCGGCCCGCCGTCGGCGTCCCCGGTTGTGTCGAAGTGCCCCGGCGCCTTCGTCTGCACAGCGGGCCGGATCTGACACAGGGGTTAACACGGGACGGCACCAGCCCGCCCCTATATGGTTAGCTAGGAGCTACCCATACCCCGGGCGTTCCGCGGCCATGACCTCACCCGGCTGGCTATCCACAAGCATGGAAGGCTGCTGTAAATACAGTGGAAGAGACATTGAAGATCATCGTCCTGGTCAAGCATGTGCCGGACGCCCAGTTCGACCGGCACCTCAGCGGCGAGGGCCACACGACGGACCGCGACGAGAGCATTCTGTCCGAACTGGATGAATACGCCCTGGAGGCCGCGCTGCAGCTGATCGAGGCCCGTGGCGGCAGCAAGGCCGGCAACAAGGTCATCGCGCTCAGCATGGGGCCGGCCGGTGCAGCCAACGCCATCAAGAAGTCGCTGCAGATCGGCGCGACGGAGGGCGTGCACCTCACGGATGACGCCTTGGCCGGCTCGGACGCGGCCGCCACGTCGCTCGCCCTCGCGGCGGCGGTCCGGCACCTCGGCGGCGACAGCCCCGTGGACCTTGTCCTGACCGGCATGGCCTCCACCGACGGTGAAACGTCCCTCGTGCCGGCCCAGCTCGCAGAACGCCTGGGTCTTCCGCAGGTGACGTTCGCGTCCTCACTGGATGTCGACGGAGGACGCATCACGGCACGCCGTGACGCAGGCACCCACTCGGAAACGGTTGAGGCCGCGCTGCCGGCAGTGGTATCCGTGACGGACCAGATCAACGAGCCCCGCTACCCCAACTTCAAGGGCATCATTGCGGCCAAGCGCAAGAGCATCACCACGCTCTCGCTGGCCGACGTGGGAGTCGATCCCTCCCAGGTGGGCCACGCCGGATCCTGGACCACGGTGACGTCGGCTGAGGAACGCCCGCCGCGCACGGCTGGCACTATCATCACCGACGAAGGCGACGCCGGCATCAAGCTGGTTGACTTCCTGGCCGCCCAGAAGCTGCTCTAAGAGGGATCACAAGACATGGCAAACGTACTCGTATTCATTGACAACCCGGGCCAGGCTCTCAAGAAGAGCAGCCTTGAACTCCTGACCATCGCGCGGTCCCTCGGGGAAACCGCCGTCGCTTTCAACGGAGAACTGCACGACGACGTCGCAGCCGCCTTGGGTGCCTACGGTGCGGCCGCTGTCTACCGCCCGTCGGCTGACGACCTGGATGACTACCTGGTGGCCGCCAAAGCAGCTTTTGTGGCGACGGCGGCGGACAAGTCCGGCGCCACCGCAGTGCTGGTTGAAAATTCGCCCGAGGGCAAGGAAATCGCGGCACGGCTGGGGATCCGATTGAGCGCGGGCGTCATTACCGACGTCGTCGCCGTCGACGCCGACGGCACCGCCCACAAATCGGTGCTGGCTGGTTCCTACACCACCGCAGCGAAAGCGACCACGCCGGTCAGCGTGCTGGCGGTCAAGGCCAACATCGTCACCCCCGAAACAGCGGCAGCGCCGGGCACGCCGGAAACGGTGACGGTGGAGGTCCCTGCCGATGCAGCCGCCACAGCGGCCCGGATCACAGCACGCGAGCAGAAGGTTGCCAGCGGGCGCCCGGACCTCACCGATGCACGGATCGTCGTGGCCGGAGGCCGCGGACTGGACGGGGACTTCAGCCCGGTTGAGGAATTGGCTGACGCCCTCGGCGCAGCAGTGGGGGCATCCCGTGCCGCCACCGACGCCGGCTGGATCAGCCACGACGCCCAGGTTGGCCAGACCGGCAAGACCGTATCCCCGCAGCTCTACATCTCGGCCGGCATCTCCGGAGCCATCCAGCAGAAGGCCGGCATGCAGACTGCGAAGGTGATCGTGGCCGTGAACAAGGATGCGGAGTCTCCCGTCTTTGAAATCGCGGACTTCGGCATTATCGGGGACCTTTTCCAGGTTCTGCCGCAGGCGACTGAAGAAATCAAGAAGCGCAAGGCCTGAGCCCTTGACCGCACACGCTGTACCAGCACAGAGCCCGTTCAACCCGGACAAGCACCGGGTTGAGCGGGTGCTCTGTTTTGCTGCCCATCCGGACGACATCGATTTTGGTGCCGCCGGCACCATCGCCGCCTGGACGGCGGCCGGCGTCGAGGTCAGCTACTGCATCATGACCGACGGCGATGCCGGCGGCTTCGATCCGGCTCATCGGGCGGAAATCATCGCACTGCGGGCCGCCGAGCAGCAACGTGCGGCAGCGCTCGTCGGTGTCACCGACATCCACTATCTCCATGAACGGGACGGGTTTCTCGAACCCAACCACCAGGTGATGTGGGGAGTGGTGAAGCTGATCCGCGAAATCCGGCCCGACGTCGTGCTTTCCATGCATCCGGAGCGCAACTGGAACCGCATCCAGAAGAGCCACCCGGACCATCTGGCCGTGGGTGAAGCGGTGACGCGCTCCATCTATCCGGCGGTTGAAAACCCCTTCGCGTATCCGGAACTCGCCGAATCCGGGGTGCCCGCCTACAAAGTACCGTGGCTGTGGCTCTACGCCGGGCCGGACGAGCGGGAAAACCACTTCGTGGACGTCACCGCGCACGTGGAAAGCAAGCTCAAGGCGATCCACGTCCACGTTAGCCAGCACCCGGACGTGGAGGCCATGGAAACGTCCGTGCGGAACGGAATGCGGGTTAACGCGCAGCGCGCCGGGTTCCCGGACGGACGCAGCGCCGAGGCGTTTCATGTCGTCACAATCAACGGTCCGGGAACGATTGCAGGGTTCTAGGATTGCCACACTGTAACCCGTGTCATATGCTGGCCTCTGCTTAAATCATATTTATTCAGGAAGGCAGACTTTGATGGCGAAGACTGCACAGCAGCCGGTTCTGGTGATCATGGGCGTCTCAGGATCCGGCAAATCAACAGTGGCAGGCGTTGTGTCCGGCAGGCTCGGCTGGGACCTCGCGGAAGGCGACGACCTGCACCCTGCAGCGAACGTGGCCAAGATGCAGGCCGGCCAACCTCTCACCGATGACGACCGTTGGCCGTGGCTGGAAACCATAGCGGACTGGATCCGTCAGCACACCCAAGCCGGCACCCCCGGCGTTATTACGTGCTCAGCCCTCAAGAAGCGATACCGTGATGTCCTTCGGGACGAAAACGTCGTTTTCGTGTTTCTTCAGGGCAGCAAGGACAACATCTCCGGCAGGCTGGCCTCTCGCCACGGCCACTTTATGCCGCCGGCGCTGCTCGAATCGCAATTCGAGGCGCTGGAAGAACCCACCGAGGATGAGAACTACATCTCCCTGTGCGTCTCGGCCACTCCGGCCGAGGAAGCGCAGGAAATCATTGAACGACTGAATCTCACAGCCGCCTCCGCCGCTCCGGATCAGAACTAGGAACTCATTTTGAACTCTCTTATTGCAACGCAGCTACCCGCTGCCGTCGAGGGCTGGACAGGCCACGACACCCAGCTGCTGGTTGTAGCGGGCATCGGCATCGCGCTGATCGTGGTGCTGATCGCCAAGCTCAAGCTGCACCCGTTCCTGGCGCTCGTGCTGGGATCGGCCTTCGTGGGCCTGGCGTCCGGCGTGGAGCTGCCCAAGATCATCACCAACTTCGAAGAAGGCGTGGGCGGAGTGCTCCGGGAGGTCGGCCTGCTGATCGCGCTCGGCGCCATGCTCGGCAAGCTCCTGGCTGACTCCGGCGGGGCCAACCGCGTGGTGGATACGCTGCTGGAAAAGGCAAGCGGGAACAAGGTGGTCTGGTCCATCACCCTCGTGGCCGTGATCATCGGCCTGCCGATGTTCTTCGAAATCGGCCTCGTGCTGCTGCTTCCTGTGGTCGTGCTTGTCACCCAGCGCTCCCGGATGCCGCTGATGCGCATCGCCATTCCGGCACTTGCCGGCCTGTCGGTCCTGCACGGCCTCGTTCCGCCCCACCCGGGACCCCTCATCGCGATCAGCGCGGTCAAAGCTGAGCTCGGCACCACGCTCGCCCTCGGCCTACTGGTGGCCATTCCCACCGTGATCATCTGCGGACCGCTGTTCTCGCGCCTTGCCGCCAAGTGGGTTCCCGTAGGCGCGCCGGCGGTGGCCGGCGGCATCGACACCGAACACGGAGCCGACACGACGGGCGTCAAGCGGCAGCCCACGTTCCTCGTCACCCTGCTGAGCATCATCTTTCCCGTGGTGCTCATGCTCGCCAAAGCAGTGGTGGACATCGTCTGGCCCGATCCCGAGACGGCACCCGGAATCCGGACCTTCTTCGACTTCGTCGGCCAGCCCCTCGTGGCCATGACCCTGGCCGTGCTCCTGGCCATCTTCACCTTTGGCTACGCCGTGGGCTTCACCGGCAACAGGATTACCGCCAAGATCGGCGCCAGCCTCGGACCCATCGCGGCCATCCTCCTCATCGTCGGTGCGGGCGGCGGCTTCAAGCAGACGCTGATCGGCGCAGGGGTTGGGGACGCGGTCAAGAAGTGGGCTGAAGGCACCAACATGTCCGTGCTGGTCCTCGGCTTCATCGTGGCCGTTGCGCTCAGGCTCGCCACCGGTTCGGCCACCGTGGCAACGGTGACGGCGGCCGGCATCGTCGCTCCACTGGCCAGTTCGCTGAGCCCCACCCACGCGGCACTGCTTGCCCTGGCCATCGGTGCGGGATCCCTGTTCCTCTCGCACGTCAACGACGCCGGCTTCTGGCTGGTGAAGGAATTGTTCGGGCTGACCGTCGGGCAGACCTTCAAGACCTGGTCCGTCATGGAGACACTGATCTCGGTGGTCGGCTTCAGCTTCGTGATGCTGTTGTCCCTTATCATCTAGCTTCACAGCCGGGACAATCGAAGCCGCGCAGGCCTTGCTCCTACCAATCGGTGGGAGCAAGGTCTGCGCGGCTTCTGTCGTAGGCCAGGCTCTGGTGTGCTCAGGTATTGAGCGGCGCAGCAGCCACGGTGGGAAGCGTCGGCGAGGCGGAGCCCCCCGCAGGCTCCACGGTGATTCCGAGCGAGGCGGCCGTGCCAATCCCCTTGACGACGGCAGGCTTTGACAGGGCCTCAGCATCCATCAGGCCCTCGGAAACAGGAGCGGAACCGTCCTTCGGAATCAGCCACATCTGGTAGACCTTTCCAGGCGGAGGGGCGGGAACGTCCTTCATCCGTACCACCAAGGCGTCCGTCGATGACGATATGGAAACTGTCGCTGTACCGCCGCCACTGACATCCACCGTTGCCTGGCGAACGTCCTGTGCCTCCAGGACCTGCCTCAGCGGATCGTTCTGGTTGGCCACGTAGGCCCCGACTCCCACACCGCCCAAGGCGATGACTGCAGCAGCCGCGACACCGATCAGCCAGTTCCGCACACCGGGGGACCGGCGTCGGACTTCACGGCGTTCGCGTGCAGCGGCAAGCTCGTCCGCAAGCGGCAGCTCGTCCTCAACCGGCGGCTCTGCCGCCGGAGCTTCCGCGCGCTCCGCTGCAGGCTTCGCGGGAAGCTGGGCGACTATGCGCTCAAAGAGATCTGCCGGAGGTTCTTCCTCCACGGTGAATGTCGTGGCCAGTGTTTCCCTGGCCTGGCGAACCCGTTCCTGGAAGGACGCCCGTTCCGCCTCCGGAGCCGCCCTGACGTAGGCTTCGATGGCCTGACGCTCTTCATCAGTCACGGCGTCCAAGGCGTAGACCTCGGCAAGTTCAACGGCGCGGCCGGCGGTCAGGTCAGTGGAAATGTCGGCAGCGAACGCCCGGGGCAGCTGTCGCCCGTTGGCATCATGTGTTTCGTTCATTTCAACTCACCCCCAGACAGGTCTTCAATCGGATCAGTCCGTCGCGGATGCGGGACTTGATGGTCGGTATGGCCGCATTCAGCTTTTCGGCGACCTCGCGGTAGGTGAGCCCGCCGTAATAGGCCAGCCGCACGGACTCCTGCTGTGTTTCAGTCAGTGTGTCAAGGCACCGGACCACGGCTTCGGCCTCCAGCCGGCTGCCCACCTCGTCAGACACGGAATCGTGGTCGATGTCCTGGCTGCTGGCGCCGTACTTGGCCTCGCGGTCGCTGGCGGACTGCGAGGACCGCACCTTGTCCACAGCACGCCGGTGCGAGATGGTCATGAGCCACGCCAGGGGGCTCCCGCTTGCAGCGTCGAACTTGCCGGCAATCTGCCACACCTGCAGAAAGACCTCCTGCGTCGTGTCCTCGCTGAGCTCCGGATCGATCAGGACGCGCCGGGCCATGCCGTAGACCCGGCGTGAGGTCAGCCGGTAGAACTCGGCGAAGGACGCCTGATCGCCGCCGGCAATGCGCTCCAGCAGTGCCGCCAACTGGCGGTTAAGATCGACGGCGGTGCCGGGCGGGGCCGGGGCGTCAAAGTTCGGCGCGTTGGGAGTTTCCATCACAGTCAAGCATAGGTCTCCGGGAGCCGCTCCCTGAGCAGTTGCGCCGGATACGGCAGCATCGTGCTGGGCAAAACGCAGGGTCGGTTGGCCCGAATGTACTGTTTTCACCTGCCGCTCCTCATGCCCGGGGAATGTGTTCAGGAGTGATTCGGTGCGGGAGGTGCGGCGGATGGGTGTGACAGGTAAGAATGCCCGGTAAAAACCTGGATGACCCGCACAACAGGTGTGCGCCCGTGGGAAGGGTCCCGGATCAGAGTTGCGCGCCGGCGAAGCCGTGCTGCCGCCAGGCTTCGTACACGGCGATGGAGGCGGCGTTCGCCAGGTTCAAGGACCGCAGTGAGGGCAGCATGGGGAGCCGCACCCGGGACGTCACGTGGGGATCGTTCTTCACATGCTCGGGCAGCCCAACCGACTCCGGGCCGAACAGCAGGACGTCGCCCGGCAGGTATGAAATGTCGGTGTAGGACAGTTCGCCGTCGGAGGTGAAGGCGAAGACGCGTTCGGGCTGCAGGGCCGTCCAGGCCGCCTCAAGGTCCGGATGGACTGTCACGACTGCAAGATCGTGATAGTCCAGGCCGGCGCGGCGCAGCTTGGCATCCGAGAAATCGAAGCCCAGCGGCTCCACGAGGTGTAGTTCGGCGCCGGTGATGGCGGCAAGCCGGATGGCGTTGCCGGTATTGCCGGGAATTTCAGGGGTGTGGAAGAGGATGCGGAACACCGTTCCATCCTAATGCCGGGAAAATGCCGGGCCGGCGCCGGGTCAGTGCATCCCCCTGAGCAGCCTGGCAAGCACCGGGACGTTGACAGTGTTCGGCGCGGGCCCGCCGGCCAGGAACTGCTTGAGGCCCCTGGCGAGACCGGCTGCGTTGACCACCTGAACAACATCGGAGGAGCCGCGGGACCGGCGGTGGTGATCGATGACGGGTTCGTGAAGGTTGCCGTCCGGGCTGTGGACCACTGTCCACCCCGTCACGTTCAGTTCGGGGAAGATGTCCTGCATTGCCCAGACCACCTGGGTCAGCTGCGGGGGAGCGATTGACCGGCCGCCGTGGTTAAGCGTGCCGCCGTCCCAGGCATAGGCGCCTTTGGGCAGGAGCATGGATCCGATCAGGGCAAGCCGGTAGCCCGAGAGCAATGCGTGATCGATGTGGCTGTTGTCCGCGGGAGACTGCAGGCCATTGATCAGCCGTGCCGCCGGGATCGCAGGCAGAACCTGCCGGCTGATGAGCTGAACGGTCCGCAGCTCGCGCTGGATCCGGGCTTCGGCGCCGAAGATGCCGCGTTTTCTCGGCATCCCATGGACCTGCCGGCTGGCCACGTCGAACGGGACAAGTGGGACGGCGCCTGGGGTGTCAAAGGGCGGCACGTAAATGGGCTCGTCCCCCGAGGTGTTCCGGGGAGTTCCCGGCCTGTGGATCGTCGCGGAGGCATGGCTTCCGGCCGCCGGTGCATCAAAGTGTGCCTCGTCCGCGCCTTCCCTGTTCCGGTGCCGGGGTCCGCCGGCGTAAGAGCGGTCATAGGCCGCCCTCCGCCGGGGGTCGATCAGGGTTTCATACGCCAGGGTGACTAGCCGGAACGTTGCGGCGTCACCGCCGTGATCGGGATGCGAGGCCCTTGCCGCCCGGCGGTAGGCCACCTTGATCTCCCTGTCCGTTGCGGTCACGGGGACGCGGAGTACCTCGTAGTGGGAGCTGTTGCCCTCGCTCAAGCACGGTCCTTCGGTTGATGTTGCCAGCGCACTCACGCCGCCCGGTCAGCCAAGCATATCGGCCGGCCATGCCGGACTAGTCAGACAACGTCCGTGCCTGTGTCCAAGGTTCCCGGCGGCAATGGAGCGCCCACGCGGCCGGGTCCACATCGAACGGCCCCGGCGGCAATGGAGCTGCGCCCAACGGCCCGGCACTTAGAGGGAGGGGCGGCCCCGTCTAGACTTTTGCGAAGGCCCGTAGTGCGCGGGGGACGAGCCGCACGCCGCATCCGGGTGCCGGCGACAATTGGAAGGTGGAGATGGCCGAGGTGCTATGCGCTTTGCGGCGAGGCAGTCTGAGAAGCCGTGACCGACGTCGCCCCGGTCCGGGGCAACTGGCTCCCGGGCGCAGGGCTCAAGAACGTCGGGCGTGGGTAGTGGTGGCTGCAGTAGTGGCCGCGGCGTTTCTCGGCGGCTGCAGCGTGCGGGTGCCGGACCCGGCCGCCCCGGACACGGCACCCGCCACCCGCCAGCCCGCCACCCCTACGGTCTCACCGGGTCACGATGCCGGCGCCGTCGCCGCGCGCAGCATGCCCTTCTCGGCAGGGTCCACGCTCGCCCGCGGCGTTCCCGTGCAGTTGTCCGACGGTCTGGCTGACGCGCCGGGCTGGCGGCGGGCAGGGAACGGCGCCGGAGCCGCCAGTGAGTACCGGAAATCCGACGGCTGCCTGGCCGCGGCCAAGGTCCGGATCAATCAGTGGCCGCTGGTAGCAGGCAACGACAGGGAATCGACAGAGGGGCTTTTCGCCTATCTCGATCCCACCATCCTGCCGAAATACCTGACGCCGGCATCGCTTCGCTGGGGCGGAGAACCGGGCAGGCAGGGTCCGACCGTGGATGTCCTCGTCCTTGAGCGTGCCGCTGTATCCAAGGGCACCACCGCTGCCGTGCTGGCCAGGGTATTCGGGAAGGCGGGTTCATCCGTTTTCGTGGCCATCTCATGCCCGACGGCGTCAGCGCTCACCGCCGCAAAGACGGACGTCGCGCGCTGGCTCACCGTCGTGCCGCCGGCCGAGTAACAGCCGGACCCCTGCCGTGCTGCGCGTGGTGAGCTATGCGCTAGCGCGGTCAGGGGTCTCAGGCTGTCGGGTCAGGGCTGTGGGCGTTCACGCCATGCTTTGTTGCGCCGTGGACCTTTGCTACGCCGAGGACCGGAGGCCGGGGCGAAGCTACTTTCGGGCGGCCGTAGCGAGCCGGTTGAGCGCCAAGGCCCCCACCAACAAGCCGAAGTCGCGCAGCGCGACGTCGTAGAAGTTGCCGAGAATGAGCAGGTTCACGATGATGCCCAGCAGCCACGCAGCCACCACCAGCGAACCGATCCGTGGGCGGAACGCCACGAGCACGCCTGCAACAATTTCGATGATCCCCACCACGTACATGAAGGTCTGCCCGGACACGGGGACCACCGACGTCGCGACCGGGGCGAGGTAGCCCGTCCAGTCCGTGAGCAGGTTGAAGAATTTGTCCAGGCCAAACAGGATCGGCGCCACCGTAAAGACGGTTCGCAGGAGCAGGAAGGCCTGCCGGGCAGTGTCCTGCGCCAATGCTCCGGTCCTTGCGGCGTCGTTTGCAGACGGTTTCATCACTGGGGTTTTCATGACACGCTCCTTCTAAAAGTAGATAACTTGATTTTAGACCCCGCCTGGACATTTAAGCAACAGATCTTGTTTTTAGAGATACGCTTGAGTCATGACCCGTGAACCAACCACAAAGCTGTCGTGGGCAGCGCGGCTTGCCGCCCTCACGTCACTGGGTGATGCCACCCGGCGGCGGCTTTTTGAGTTCGTCGCCTCATCGCCTTCAGCGGTGGGGCGCGACGACGCAGCCGGCGCCCTCGACCTGCCGCGCAGCACGGCATCCTTTCACCTGGACCGATTGGTGCGGGACGGCCTGCTCGCCGTCGAATTCAGGAAGCTTGGCGGGAAGGCCGGCCCCGGTTCGGGCCGCCCGGCCAAGCTGTACCGCCCGGCGCTTGACGAAGTCGGAGTGTCGGTCCCGGACCGGAGTTACGACCTCGCCGGGGAGCTCATGGCGTCCGCAATCGAGGCGTCTATGTCTGGCCAGGGTTCCGCCCACGAAGCGCTCGTCGCCACGGCCCACTCCCGCGGCCGTGCTTCGGCTGAGCGCGGGGCCTCCCTGGAGGAACTGCTGACCGAAACCGGGTACCGGCCGACGCCCGACGGGCAGGGGGGCATTGTGCTGATGAACTGCCCCTTCCACCGGCTCGCTGAGGGGCATGCGGACGTAGTCTGCGCCATGAACGGCGCCTTCCTCAGCGGCGCCGCCTCCGCCTGCGGTATGCCTGAGGAGAAGGTGGAAGAGGATCGGACCTCTGGACGCTGCTGTGCCAGGATCAGGCCGTAACGGGCTGTTTTCGCGCCCGAAGGGCCCGAACGTGCTGCAGGGCCGCGGGTAGAATTGATCCTGTGCCTGCTTACCTGGACCATGCCGCCACCACGCCCATTGCCGCCGAGGCTCTGGCCGCCCTGACCCGCGAACTGGCCCGGACCGGAAACCCGTCGTCCCTCCACGGTGCCGGACGACGCGCCCGGCGTTCCGTTGAGGATGCACGCGAAACCATCGCCGCAGCCGCTGGAGCGCACCCGTCTGAGGTGATCTTCACCTCGGGTGGCACCGAGGCCGACAACCTCGCCGTCAAGGGCCTCTATTGGTCCAGGCGCAGCGATGACCCGGGTCGGCGGCGGATACTCTGCTCCGCCGTCGAGCATCATGCCGTCCTGGACACCGTGGAATGGCTGGAACGCCACGAAGGTGCCGAGGTCGCCTGGCTTCCGGTGGATTCCGACGGCGTGCTGGACCTTGTGGCCTTTGAGGCCGAACTCCTGCGCGATCCGCAGTCGGTTGCCCTCGTGACGGTCATGTGGGCCAACAACGAGGTTGGCACCGTCCAGCCCATCCAGCGCGTCGTGGAGCTTTCCCACCGCGCAGGGGTGCCTGTTCACTCCGACGCCGTGCAGGCCTTCGGTTCTGTGCCCTTGGATTTCAAAACTTCCGGCCTCGACGCCATGTCCATTTCCGGGCACAAGATCGGCGGCCCCGTGGGCGTGGGCGCCCTGATGCTGGGACGCGCCGTGAAGCTCACTCCGGTGCAGCACGGCGGCGGCCAGGAACGGGACGTCCGCTCGGGCACCCTGGACACCGCGTCGATCGCCGCCTTTGCGGCAGCCGCTGACACAGCAGCCAAGAATCTCCGCGAAGAATCAGCACGGATAGCGGCCCTCAGGGACAGGCTCATTGCGGGGGTCCACGAAGCCGTTCCTGCGGCGGTGTTACGTGGAGCGCCCGGGGCGGGCCGGCTTCCCGGGAACGCGCACTTCACTTTTCCAGGCTGCGAAGGGGATTCGCTGCTTTTCCTGCTTGACCTTGCCGGCGTTGAATCGTCCACCGGCTCCGCCTGCACCGCCGGTGTCCCACGCCCGTCCCATGTCCTGCTGGCCATGGGGTTGGACGAGGAAACCGCCCGAGGTGCGCAGCGCTTTACCCTCGGCCATCCGTCGACAGAAGCGGATGTGGACGCGCTCCTGGCTGCCCTGCCGGGAGCCTTCTCCCGCGCCCGGCAGGCCGGGATGGCCGGCCATGAGTCATCCATCCAGACCGCTGCCACTGTTGCCCGTCAGGCGTCCGGCATCAGCTGATCAAACGGGACCGCCGGGTCGGCCAGCGTTTCGGCTGCCACCTCCGAGCGCGCGGAAATGAGGGCCTTGATGGTCTTCTGCGCGCTTGGCTTGCTGGACCGTGGCCAGTTGACGCTCATGCCTGCCACTACGCGTCCTTCCCGTTGCCAGAAAGCGACGAACTCCTTCGACTCCAGGGACCCCCGGAGGACGGGAGCGGCGCCTGCGGCAAGAGACGGGAAGCCCGAATACTCCATGCTGACGTCAAACTGGTCTGTGTAAAAGTACGGGATGACGTCCAGGGCGGCGTCGTGGCCGAGCATGGATTTTCCTGCGACCTTGCCACCGTTGAGCGCGTTGGCCCAGTGTTCGCTGCGGATGTGCTCGCCCGTGAACGGATGCAGGGCATTGGCGACATCGCCGGCAGCGAAGATGTCGGGGGCGCTGGTCCGCAGCGACGCATCGGTGAGGATGCCGTTCCGTAGCTCCAGGCCGGCCGCGCCGGCCAGGGCGGTGTCCGGAACGACCCCGACGGCGATGACCACGATGTCCGCCGGCAGCTGCTCGCCCGAATCGGTGAGCACTCCGGTGACTTTGCCCGCGTGCCCGGTGATTTCACGTGCCGACGCCGGCAGCCGGAAGTGCACGCCGTTGCCCTCGTGCAGGGCCCGGAAGAACCGGCCCAGATCAGGGCCAATGGCGCCGCCGAGTGGAACCGCCTCCAGCCCAAGGAGCGTGACGTGGTTCCCGTAGCTGCTGGCCGCTGCTGCCAGCTCCATGCCAATCCAGCCCGAACCGATCAGGACCACATTGCGGCCACCGTCCGTGAGCAGGTCCCGCAGGTGGCGGCTGTCATCCAGCGTCCGGAAGGTGGTGACTCCGTCGAGTCCGGTGCCCGGCAGCTGTAGGGGCCGGGGGAGTGCCCCTGTGGCGAGAAGCAAGGCACCGTAGTGCTGCGATCCGCCGTCCGCATAACGGACGGTGTGGCTGGCCGGATCAACCTCGGTGACGGGAACGCCGAGGCGCAGGCTGACATTGTTGTCCGCGTACCAGTTCTCCGGCACCACCTCCACGTCGTCCTCCCCCGCTTTTCCCAAGAGGTAGTCCTTGGAAAGCGGCGGTCTGATGTAGGGGTAATGGGACTCCGCCCCGGCAATTGTGATCTGGCCTTGGAATCCTTCAGTGCGGAGTGTGCGGGCGGCTGTGGCGCCGGCCAGTCCCGCCCCCGCAATAATGATGCTCTCAGGGGTCATGATCAGCTCGATTCGTCCGGCGGGCCACTGCGCCCGCGCTCTAAAACCATTGCCTTTGACTTTAGAAGGGACGCCGGGAACCGTCAAGGTCCCGGACGTCAGGAGAAGATGGGCCGCCACGGCGATTCAAGCCCCGATTCCGTCGGGCGGTAGAATAGACGGGCAAGCGGCGTGTCAGCGGGTTCACCACCCTGACTTGCTGCACCGGCCTGAAGGCCGGATTGCCGTGAATAGCCCTACAGAAAGCCGACATGCGAGTTTTAGCAGCCATGAGCGGCGGAGTTGACTCCGCCGTTGCCGCCGCCCGCGCCGTTGAGGCGGGGCACGACGTCGTCGGGGTTCACCTTGCGCTGTCCCGGATGCCCGGCACCCTGCGCACGGGAAGCCGGGGCTGCTGCACCATCGAGGACTCCCGAGACGCCTGGCGCGCGTGCGATGTCCTGGGGATCCCCTATTACGTCTGGGACTTTTCCGAGCGGTTCAAGGAGGATGTGGTCCAGGACTTCATCGATGAATACGCTGCCGGCCGGACGCCCAACCCCTGCATGCGCTGCAACGAACGCATCAAGTTCGCCGCGCTCCTGGAAAAGGCAATCGCCCTGGGATTCGACGCCGTGTGCACGGGCCACTACGCCAAGGTCATCGAAGACTCGGACGGCAACCGTGAACTACACCGTGCCGCGGACTGGGCCAAGGACCAGAGCTACGTCCTTGGTGTGCTCACGCACGAACAGCTCAAGCACTCGATGTTCCCGCTCGCGGAAACCCCGTCCAAGGCCGAGGTGCGGGCCGAAGCGGAGAGGCGCGGACTGTCCGTGGCCAACAAGCCTGACAGCCACGACATCTGCTTCATCCCCGACGGCGACACGGCCGGCTGGCTCGCGGAGAAAATCGAGATGACCACCGGCGACATCGTTGACGAAACCGGGTCCAAAGTCGGCGAGCACCCCGGGGCCAATACCTTCACGGTCGGCCAGCGCCGCGGCCTGAAGCTGGGCACGCCGGCAGCCGACGGCAAGCCCCGGTTCGTGCTGGAAATCCGGCCCAAGGAAAACAAGGTCGTGGTGGGACCCGAGGCGCTCCTGGCCATCGATGAGATCCGCGGCATCAAGGTCTCCTGGGCTGGGCTGCCCATCAGCGAGGTGGACACCGGTGCCGAATTCGAGTGCTACGCCCAGGTCCGCGCGCACGGCGACCCCGTTCCTGCTATGGGCCGGGTAGAGCGGGTTGCCGATGACGGCGGCGTCTACCGGGACGGCCTCGTGGTTACGCTGACGGAGCCCCTGCGCGGCGTCGCGCCCGGGCAGACCGTTGTGCTCTACCAAGGCAGCCGGGTTCTCGGCCAGGCCACGATCGACACCGCGCGCTCGATGCAGCGCGCCGAGCTGAACTAACGCGCCCCCTGGATTGATCTGACTCAACTCCGGACCATGTAACGGCCGGCGGATTCCCGCCGGCCGTTTTTTCGTACCCATGAGTAGGTCCGGAACCCTGACCCACCCAAATATGGTAAATTTTGTGTCTCATCTCACAGGATGCAACGTTTCACCGGGCAACCGTCTGGTTCAATCAAGGCATCAGGACTGCGTGTCGCCCGCACAATTCATGCCGGGCCGCGCGCGCAATCATCGAACAGAAAGTTCACAGATGGCAATGAACAAAAAAGCCTTGCAGGGCGCTATCGCGTTCGCAGGCATTTCCGCTTTCGCACTGACTGCCTGCACGGGCCCCTCCGGCGGCGGCGGAACATCCACAGGCAGCGCTGGCGGCGGCACCATCACGTACGGCACCACGGACAAGGTGGTTACTCTCGATCCTGCGGGTTCCTATGACGCCGGCTCCTTCATGGTCATGAACCAGATCTATCCATTCCTCATGAACTCCAAGCCCGGATCAGCGGAGGCCAGCCCCGACATCGCGGAGTCCGCCTCTTTCACGAGCCCCACGGAATACACCGTGAAGCTCAAGCCGGGCCTCAAGTTTGCCAACGGCCACGCGCTCACCTCCTCGGACGTCAAGTTCTCCATCGACCGCGTTGTCAAGATTGCGGACCCCAACGGGCCGGCTTCGCTGCTCTCGAATCTGAAATCGGTGGCAGCCAAGGATGATTCCACGGTCGTCTTCACGCTTAAGGCGGCGAACGACCAGGTCTTCCCGAGCGTCCTCGGTACCAACACCGGTCCCATCATCGATGAGGAAGTCTTTCCGGCAGACAAGGTCATGGGCGACGACGACATCGTCAAGGGCAAACCCTTCGCGGGCCAGTACACGATCGAGAGCTACAAGAAGAATGAGCTTGTCAGCCTCAAGGCCAACCCGGACTACAACGGCCTGCTCGGCAAACCCGCCAATGACGGCGCCAACATCAAGTACTACGCTGACTCCAACAACCTGAAGCTGGACGTGCAGCAGGGCAACATCGACGTCGCCGGCCGCAGCCTCACAGCCACCGACGCCGCCGACCTGGAAAAGGATTCCAAGGTCAAGGTCCACAAGGGCCCGGGCGGCGAGCTGCGCTACATCGTGTTCAACTTTGACACCATGCCGTTCGGTGCAAAGTCCGCGGATGCGGATCCCAAGAAGGCGCTCGCAGTACGCCAGGCCATGGCCGACATTGTGGACCGCGACGCCATCGCCACCCAGGTTTATAAGGGCACCTACCTGCCCGCGTACTCCGTCGTTCCGGATGGACTGCCGGGTGCAGCCCAGCCTCTCAAGGAAATGTACGGTGACGGCAACGGCAAGCCGGATGTTGAAAAGGCCAAGAAGGCCTTCGCCGACGCCGGTATTTCCGGCACGGTCAACATCAAACTGCAGTACAACCCGGACCACTACGGCAAGTCCTCGGGCGACGAGTACGCCATGGTCAAGGAACAGCTGGAGAAGTCCGGCCTGTTCAAGGTGGACCTGCAGTCAACCGAGTGGGTCACCTACTCCAAGGCACGCACCGCGGATGCCTACCCGGTCTACCAGCTTGGCTGGTTCCCGGACTATTCCGACGCCGACAATTACCTGACGCCGTTCTTTATCCCCGGCAACTTCCTCAAGAACCACTACGAGAACCCGGCTGTCACCGACCTCGTCAAGAAGGAACTGGTCACGGCTGACAAGGCCGAGCGCGAAAAGCTTCTGGGTGACGCGCAGACCGCCGTCGCCAAGGACCTTTCGACGTTGCCGTTGCTGCAGGGCGCCCAGCTCATGGTGGCCGGCGCGGATGTCAAGGGCGTGGAACAAACCCTTGACCCGTCGTTCAAGACGCGTCTCGGCGTGATCTCCAAGTAGGACCTGACCCCATCAGGTCCTGTCGAGCTTAGGAGGCGGGACGCCCACCCGGCGTCCCGCCTTTTCTGCTGGATGCACAGTAGATCCGGGGCGGCACGGTGCCCCGGAAACGTCAACTTTAGGTAAGAATGACTACTCTGATTGAGGCGCCGCCAAGCGACGCCGACGGCCTACTGCCGTCAAAGAAAAAATCGGCCGGCGGGGGACTTGGCCAGTACATCATGATCAGGTTCCTGCTGATCTTTCCAACTATTTTCATCCTGGTCACCATGGTGTTTTTCCTGATGCGGATCACCGGCGATCCGATTACGGCAGCCATGGGTGGCCGGCTTCCACCGGAACAGCTGCAGGAGCGGATCCATGCCGCGGGCTACGACCGCCCCCTCCTGGTGCAGTACTTCGAGTACCTCGCCCAGCTCATCACCGGCAATTTCGGCACCACACTCTCCGACAACCGCAAGGTGACGGAGATGCTCGCCACCTACGGTTCGGCCACGCTTGAACTGACGATCAACGCCCTGGTTGTGGCGCTCCTGGTCGGCATACCTTTCGGCATGATTGCAGCGCACCGCCGCGACCACATGCCCGACGCCGTGCTGCGCGTGTTCGCGATCCTCTGCTACGCCACACCGGTCTTCTTTTCGGGACTTCTCTTCAAGCTCACTTTCTCGGTCTGGCTCGGCTGGTTCCCTGTTGCAGGGCGTGCCAAGACATCCAGCGAACTATCGCTCACAGCGCTCCAGGCGCCTACCGGGATCTATTGGCTTGATGCGGTCCGAAGCGGGAACATGGCCGCACTGGGAGACGTGCTGGCGCACGCCGTGCTGCCAGCGCTTGCCCTGGGGCTCCTGACGGCCGGGATCTTCCTCCGGCTGGTCCGTACGAACGTGATCGGTACTCTCGGCAAGGACTACATCGAGGCGGGGCGTTCCCGCGGAGTCAGCGAATTCCGGCTGGTCACCAAGCACGCCTACAAGCCGGCGCTGATCCCGATCATCACCGTGATGGGCCTTCAGATCGCCGTAATGCTCGGCGGGGCAGTCCTCACGGAAAAAACCTTCGAGTGGAAAGGCCTGGGCTTCCAACTGGCCAATTACCTGACCGCCCGCGACTTCGTGGCGGTGCAGGGCATCGTGGTGTTGCTGGCCGTCATCGTGGCCGTCACCAACTTCATCGTGGACATCGTGGCCGCGCTGATCGATCCCAGGGTGAGGTACTGACATGAGCACACCTACTCCGGTGTCGTCCACCGTCCACCGCAGGGCGCCGCTGTTCAAGAGGCTCCCTGTCATTTCGCACTTCAACAAGAGCGTGGGGCTGCAGCGCACGATGCTCGTCATCGGTCTCGTCCTGACCGGGCTGTTCCTCCTGACGGCGATCTTTGCGCCGCTCGTGGCACCCTACGGCTTTGCCCAGCTCTCCGACAACGACGGCAGCTTTCCCACGCAGGAGCCGCCGGGTGGCAAGCATCTGTGGGGAACGACTGTGGGCGGATACGACGTGTTCTCCCGCGTCATTTGGGGCTCGCAGACTGCCATCTTCGTGATCGTCGTGGCCGTGGTGCTGTCCATCTTCGCCGGCGTCATCCTGGGCCTGGTGAGCGGCTACCTCGGCGGCTGGCTGGACCGCATTCTTGTGGTCGTCGCGGACGCCATTTACGCGTTCCCCTCTCTCCTGGTTGCCATTGTCATGGCGATCGTCATCAGCGGCGGCGAGTCGAACCTGTTCGGTGGCGTCCTGGCGGCGGCCATCTCAATCACCGTGGTGTTCATTCCGCAGTACTTCCGGGTCATCAGGGCGGAGACGATACGCCTCAAGGCTGAACCGTTCGTCGAATCGGCCAAGGTGGTGGGCGCTTCGAATGTCCGCATCATGAGCCGGCATATCTATCGCAACGCCACCAGGACGCTGCCGCTGATCTTCACCCTGAATGCCTCCGAAGCGATCCTGACCCTGGCGGGTCTTGGCTTCCTGGGGTTCGGCATCGAGCCCAGCTCGGCCGCGGAATGGGGCTTCGACCTCAACAAGGCGCTTGCTGACACAACTTCCGGCATCTGGTGGACGGGAGTGTTTCCCGGTCTGGCAATTGTGTGGACGGTGCTTGGCCTCACGCTGGTGGGGGAGAGCATCAATGACCTGAACGATCCACGCCTTCGCGGACGCAAGAGTGCCGGCGGCAAAGGCAGGGGACCGGACCCTACAGCGGTGGCCCAGGCGGCCCTGCAAGCAGAGGTGAGATAACTTTGAGCATCGACATAGGTTCAGTGTCCGACCGGCACGAGGCCAGCGGCAGCCCTGTTCTTGAGATCGAGAATCTCAAGGTCACTTTCGCTACCGACGGCGGCGACGTATACGCCGTCAAGGACGTCAGCCTCGAGGTGAAGGCCGGCGAGGTCCTCGCCATCGTGGGCGAATCCGGTTCCGGCAAAACCGTCACCGCCAAGACCATCCTCGGCCTGCTTCCGGAAACGGCCACAAGCGGCGGGGCGGTGCTGATCAACGGCAACAACGTCATCAGCGTCAGTGCGGCCAAACTCAGGCAGATCCGTGGACGTGACGTGGCGATGGTCTTCCAGGAGCCGTCCACGGCCCTGAATCCCGTCTTCACCGTGGGCTGGCAAATCGCAGAAGGCATCCGCGCCCACGCGGCCGGCGGGCAGCGGGTATCCGCCAAGGAAGCCAAGACCAGGGCCATCGACGCCCTCCGCAAGGTGGGGATCCCCGATCCGGAGAACCGCGTCAACTACTACCCGCACCAGTTTTCCGGCGGGCAGAAGCAGCGCGTGGTCATTGCCGCAGCGCTGGCCCTGAATCCCGGACTGATCGTGGCGGATGAGCCCACCACTGCATTGGACGTCACGGTCCAGGCGGAAATCCTCGAGCTTCTGCGGGATCTTCGGGACAAATACGGAACGGCCATCGTGCTGATTACGCACAATATGGGGGTCGTCGCCGATCTCGCCGACCGCGTCGTGGTGATGTACCAGGGCGACGTCGTCGAAGAAGCCCCGGCGAAGACGCTGTTCGCCGAACCCCGGCAGGACTACACGAAGAAGCTGCTGGCAGCCGTCCCGCACCTTGGCCGGAACTCGGCTTCGGAAGGGATGACTGAGCGGGCGCACCAGGGCGGGAAGGTCCTGGTCGAGGCCAAGGACCTGACCATCGAGTACCCCGGCCGGCTGGGTACGCCTGCCTTCAAGGCTGTGGACGGTGTCAGTTTCACAGTCTCCGAGGGGGAGGTCTTTGGCCTTGTGGGCGAATCCGGCTCGGGCAAGACCACCATCGGCCGTGCCATCGCAGGCCTCAACCGGACCACCGGCGGAAGCCTGAACGTGCTGGGCTACGAGATGCTCAACCTCAAGGAGCGGACGTTCAAGCCGCTGCGCAAGGAAATCGGGTTCGTCTTCCAGGACCCGGCCGCATCGTTCAATCCGCAACTGACCATCGGGGATTGCGTGGCGGAACCGCTCATCATCCACACAAACCCAACCCCGGCCCAGGCACGCAAGCGCGTTGGCGAGCTGCTCGAATCAGTCCAGCTGCCGGCGTCGTACGCTGACCGCTTTCCGCACGAGCTGTCCGGCGGGCAGCGCCAGCGGGCATCGCTGGCCAGGGCCCTGATCCTCAACCCGAAGCTGCTGATCGCTGACGAGCCGACGTCGGCGCTGGACGTTTCGGTGCAGGCGAAGGTCCTGGAGCTGTTCAAGGAAATCCAGCTGGAGTTCGGGTTCGCGGCCCTGTTCATCAGCCACGACCTCGCAGTGGTGGACATGCTGTCGCACTGGGTAGGTGTGCTGTACAAGGGCAAACTGGTTGAGCAGGGGATCGGCCACGACGTCATGGGTGCGCCGCGGCACGACTACACGAAGCGGCTCATCGCCTCGCTGCCGGTGCCTGATCCTGCCGAGCAGGCGAAACGGCGGGAAGACCACCGCACCCTCCTGGGCATCTAGCCCGGCGGTCAGGGACTGCCAAGCGTGCCCACTCTCCACAGCGGAGGGCGGGCACGCTTTGTCTTGCGGAGTCATCCTTGTGCCTTAACCGGTGACCACCTTGATGTTGAACGCATTGTTGTTGCCCTGCGTCAGAAAAATCCGTAGCCAGAGCGGCAGCCACATTTCCATGCCGCGGGCGGCGTCCAGGGGTCCCAGATCCCTGATGTGTTCCGGCCGCCAACCGAATTCCGCGAGCAGCCGAGCCACCACGTCCTTGGCTTCCGCGTCGTCGCCGGCCAGAAAGGCGTCGTGGTCGCCGCCGGCCAGCCGCTCCGGGGCCACCATCACGTCGGCGCGCATGGTGTTGAGGGCCTTGACCACCCTGGCCGTCGGGAAGGCCCTTTGGATGCTTTCCGCGAGGCTGTCCGTATTCGATATGGAGAGCGACGGCGGGAAACCCGCCGAATGGTCCAGCGGATTGGCCACGTCGATCAGCACCTTGCCGCCCAGGTTCATGGTGCTCGCGGCCGCGAGCACTTCGAGTGACACAGCGCCTGGTGTGGCGTTGATAACCACTTCGCCATCCGCGGCTGCATCGAAGAACGTGGCGGCCTTCGCGAGCGGGCCGGCACCGGCAGCCCACTCCACAGCTGCCTCGTTCGTGGCCGTCCGCGAACCGAGCGTGACGCTGTGCCCAACCTCCACCAGTCTGCCCGCCAGGGTTCTGCCCACAATGCCCGTGCCAAGAACTGCGATCTTCATGCCAACCTCCATCGTCGGTGTGTTGCGGAACACTTACATTCTCCGTCCGGCGGAGGCCGGTGCGGGCGCTTAACACCGGCGGAGTTCCCGGCTCTGCCCATAGACTGGAACCATGACCGAGCTAAACCATGATCTGCCTGACACTGAGTCCTACGACCCCGCCGCGAGCTCGCTGGCCGGGCACGTGGATCCCGAAGTGATGGCGGAGCTGTTGTCGATCCGGTCCAGCATCGACAACATCGATGCAACCCTCGTCTACCTCCTGGCGGAACGGTTCAAGGCGACGCAGAAAGTGGGCTTCCTCAAGGCGGCCCACCGGCTTCCCGCGGGCGACCCCGGCCGGGAAACGGCGCAGATTGCACGGCTGAGACGGCTCGCGGAAGATGCCCAGCTTGACCCTGCCTTCGCGGAAAAATTCCTGAACTTCATTATCGGCGAGGTGATCCGCCACCATGAGGCGATCGCCGAGGACCATCTCAATGCCGCCGCGCGGGGTACTAACGGCCAGGCCGGTGCCGTCCGGCCGGCCGGCCCGGTCTCCGGCCCCTCAACACCGCTCAACGCCTAAGCCGTGCCTGCAGCAGAGGAGGCGCAGCAGCTCCAGGTGACTGCCACCGCGCTGGGCCCATGGCCGGGGCATGATCCGGTTGAGGCCGCCCGCATCATTCGCGGCGAACTGGGCAGCCCGCATCTTCCGTTCCTCGCCGAACTGCCGGACCGTGGCGTCGGCGCCGACGCCATAGGGCGCACGGCGTCCCTGCTCGTGGAGATGGCGGTGGACGTCCAGCCCCACGGCTGGCGCATTGTCGACCGCCCCGGGCGCGATCTCAGCCGGGCGAGGTCGGCGCTCTCCACGGACATCAACGTGCAGGCGGATGTTGCAGGGGCAGAGGACACCCCGGCGGCTGAATTCAAGGTTCAGCTTGTGGGCCCATTGAGCCTGGCCGCCGGACTGCACCTCCACAACGGTGAGCGGGCCCTGATTGACTATGGCGCACGGCGCGACATCGCAGCCTCCCTTGCTGCCGGCCTGGGGGAGCACCTTGGACGCGTTGCCACCGCTGTTCCGGGCGCACGGCTCGTAGTTCAGCTGGACGAACCGGATATCGCGTCCGTACTGGCCGGCACCATTCCGACGTCCAGCGGTTACCGTACGCTGCGCTCCGTCGCCGGCCAGGAGGTGGCGGATCTTTGGCGCGTAGTGGTGGATGCCCTCCGGGCCGCCGGCGCCGCCGAGACTGTCATTGCCGTACCGGAAATCGAGGCGCCGTTTGAACAGATTCTCGCCGCCGGTGCCGACGGGATAGCCGTTCCGCTCAAGGCACTGACATCACGCCAGTGGGAACAGCTGGCCGAGGCCGTCGAAGCCGGCAAGCGGCTCTGGGCCGGTGCCCTGGCAGTGGAGAACCCTGCCTCTGAATTGCCGAGGGCCGCGGAGGTCGCGGACGCGGTGTGGCGACCTTGGCGGCAACTCGGGCTGCCGGCGGCGTCGCTGGGCACGCTCCGGATCACCCCTTCCGCGGGACTTGAGGGGTACGCGCCGTCGGGTGCTTCAGCGGTGCTCACCCGCCTGACGCACGCGGCCGATGCCCTGAACCAGCTCGCACTGGGCTGAATCCGCAACCGGGCTGAACCCGCAACCGGACTGACCCGCAACCGGACTGACCGCGGACTGGCAAGAACCCCGGACCGGGCAGAACCTGCAACGCGGCAGGGTTTCTGGGGCGGTCAGCTCCGCTGCTCCCACCGGTCCGGCGCGGCGTACGGTGGAAGGAATCCAGGCGCTGAAGTGCCGTCCGGATAGGACTCGAGCCAGTAGTCGAAGCTTCCCGCGTAGACCAGGACGAGGCCGATCTGGGGCTGGATGACCTTCACCTGGATCCGGTGGCGGCCATGGTGGCCCGCCGAAGCGTCCCACCATTGCTCGGCATAGGCTTTTGCGTCCAGCGACGCCGGCAGCGGCAGGCGCAGCGGCCCCAGGAACAGCCGGGACGCTTCGGAGATACCCCGGAGCCTGCCCTCGGGTGTGGCGCTGAGGTTCAGGTCGGTGACCAGCCGGCGATATCTGCCCACATAATCCACGAGCTGCGGCCGTCCCTCCGCCCCGCGGGCGGTCGGGGAGCGCACGCTTGTCGTGTCCTGGAAGATCCTGGTGCGGCCGGGGAGGAATATCTGCCGCCGGGCTGTCAGGCTGGACCGGCCGAACGGGTCGAGGTGCGCGTGGTTTTCTATCCGGAATGGCACCCGCTCGCCGTACTCGGGAAAAAATGCCTGCTCGCCGGATGTGATCCGCAGCAGTGGGCGCAGCCAGCGTTGCCGGCAGCCCACGACATCGAAGATGCCTTCACCCACGCCATAGCGGCCTGAACCGGGCGCCAGCGAAAAGTAGTCCTGCAGCTCTGGCTGCAACCTGGCGAAGCCGGCGCCCATGGCCTGTTCGTAAATCGGCGTGTTCACGGGGACCTCCTGATGGGCGGATCTGTCTGGCTGAATCCTAGCGGCTGCCCGCATCCCTGGACGGAATCGATGTGCGGTCCTGCGCCGCCGCCATGCCGAGGATCCCGTCAATAAGACAAAGCAAGGGCAATAAGGGAATATATAACTATGAAGGCACGCATTCTGGTAGTTGATGATGACGAGGCGTTGGCTGAAATGATCGGCATTGTCCTGCGCAATGACGGCTTCGAGCCTGTCTTTTGCGCGGACGGCGGGCAGGCCTTGGAAGTCTTTCGCTCCTCGAAGCCGGATCTCGTGCTGCTGGATCTGATGCTTCCCGGGACCGACGGTATCGAAGTGTGCCGGCAGATCCGTGCGGAGTCCGATGTTCCCATCGTCATGCTGACTGCCAAGTCGGACACCTCGGACGTCGTCCGGGGCCTGGAGTCCGGCGCCGACGATTACGTGCCTAAGCCCTTCAAACCCGCCGAACTGGTGGCCCGCGTCCGGGCGAGGCTCCGGCCCGGCGACCAGAAGGCTCCGGAGACGCTCCGCATCGCGGATATCACGATTGACGTCGCAGGCCACGCGGTGAACCGCGGCAGCGAACGGATTTCCCTGACGCCCCTGGAGTTCGATCTTCTGGTAGCCCTGGCCCGCAAGCCCTGGCAGGTGTTCACCCGCGAACTGCTCCTTGAGCAGGTCTGGGGCTACCGCCATGCGGCGGATACCCGGCTGGTCAATGTCCATGTCCAGCGGCTGCGGTCGAAGATTGAACGTGATCCGGAAGCACCGGAAGTAGTATTGACGGTTCGTGGTGTCGGCTATAAAGCAGGTTCCTGAACCCCAGGGCCAGAATCCCTCTGACGCCCCGGAGGGTAGCGGCACCGGCGCGAAGGCGCCGGATTCCGTGGCGCCGGGACGCCTTGTGACTGACCTTGAGGGGACCGGCTCCGATGTCACCGGCGCCGCTGAAACCGACGGCGTAGTGACCGCCGCGGACAGTTCCCGGAAGCCCCATTCTCATCCGGCTCCGGAGCATACTGACGCCCTCGCAGCCAGCCTCGCCCGGTTACCGTCGCAGGCCCGGATCTGGCGGCGGCGGGCACTCATCGTCTCGCTCCGGGTTGCGCGCCTGGTGCGTAGCGGACTGGACAGGGTTTTCCCCGGCATCCGGTTCCTGCTGTACTCCTTGCAGCGAAGGTGGCGGCGTTCGCTGCAGTTCAGGACAGTCCTGACGACACTTCTGCTTTCGATGAGTTCATTTGCGATCGTCGGGGCGTACCTGTCCAACCAGATTGCCAACAACCTCTTCCAGGAACGCCTGACCCAGGCGGAGTCCGAAACCCGCTACAACGTCAAGCAGGTGCAGGACACGTTCGACGGCGCCCAGGTCACCGACCAGTCCAGCGTGATCACGCTTGTCTACGACACCCTGAATGCAGTTGAGGGCAAGGGCTCGGTGATCCAGCGCCGCTACGTGTTTGAGGCGATGCCCGAGCAAACCAAGCCCCGCAACCGCTGGGTCGAGTCCCGGGCATCTGACCAGCTGACGGTCAGTGTCATCCCCAAAGAGCTCCGGGCCGCGGTGCAGGATTCCGGCAAGGAGCAGTTCTGGGCGTCCACGGAGTTCCCGGTGGGAACGGAAGACCGCCCGGGTATCGCCGTCGGCAACAAGGTGACGTTCAACGGCACCGTCTACGAGCTGTACCTGATCTACGATCTGAACACGGCGCAACAGACACTGAACGAGATCCAGAACGTCCTGTGGGCGGGCGGTGCAGCCCTGATCCTTATGATCGGCGCCATCGCGTGGTACGTCACCCGGAACGTTGTTAGCCCCGTCAGCCATGCGGCGGTAGTGTCCGAAAAACTCGCCGCCGGACAGCTGCAGGAGCGGATGGTGGTCAAGGGTGAGGATGAAGTGGCGCGTTTGGGAGCGTCCTTCAACCACATGGCGGCCAGCCTCCAGGAACAGATCACCCAGCTCGCAACACTGTCGCAGATGCAGCAGCGCTTCGTTTCCGACGTCTCCCATGAGCTCCGGACCCCGCTGACCACCGTGCGCATGGCAGCCGAGGTGTTGTACGACGCCCGCCACGATTTTGACCCTATTAACAAAAGGTCCGCGGAGCTGCTGTACAACCAGGTGGAGCGGTTCCAGTCGCTGCTGGCGGACCTGCTCGAGATCTCCCGGTTCGACGCCGGCGTCGCCATGCTGGACGCCGAAGCCACAGACATTGTTCAGCTCATTGCCCACGTAATGGAGGGAGTAGCTCCCGTTGCCGAAGAGTACGGTTCGGGCATGACACTCAATGCGCCGGAGGGAAGCATCGTGGTGGAAATGGACGCCCGGCGCATCGACCGCATTCTGCGGAACCTTGTGCTGAATGCCCTGGAACACGGGGAGGGAAAGCCGGTCAACATCTCGGTGGCGTCCAACGGCACCGCAGTGGCTGTCACCGTCAGGGACCACGGGATTGGCATGAGTCCGGCTGAAGCGGCGCGGGTCTTCGACCGCTTCTGGCGCGCCGATCCCGCCCGGGCCCGGACTACGGGAGGCAGTGGCCTGGGCCTGTCCATCGCGACGGAGGACACGAAACTCCACAATGGCTGGCTCCAGGCGTGGGGCAGTAAGGGCGCCGGCTCCAACTTCCGGCTGACCCTGCCCCTGAAGCAGGGCGACACGATCACGAAGTCGCCGCTTCAGCTTGAGCCGGCGGAGGTTGGCCTGACCTCGTCCACCGACCACACCGTGCTCGTGCTGGGACACAGCGTGCCTGCAGCGGCTGAATCGGGCGGGCCCCACGAAGCCGCACAGGTGATTGAAGCTGTTCAGGCCGGCGAAACGTCGGCGCGCGAAGCAGCCGGCACGAGGAAGAGGCCATGAGCGGCAGGGCACTGTGTGCCAGGGGCATCCTGGCAACCATTTTCGCCGTCGTGCTTCTGTTTGCGACGTCCTGCGCCCAAATCCCGAGATCGGGACCCGTCGGGAAGAGTACCGACGAGAGCGCGGGAAATCCGAATGCCCCGGTATTTTTCCCGGTGGCGCCCCGGACGGGCTCAAGTCCCGAAGCGGTCATCGAGGATTTCTATCTTGCGGGCAGTGGCTACGAGGACGACTACGCAGTGGCCCGGCAGTACCTCACCCAGGCCTCTTCGGTCGCCTGGAAGCCTGACCAGAGGACCCTGGTGTTCCGATCGGAGCAGGTGGTGAAGACCGGCGTCGAGGGTGTCTTCAACTATGAACTTGACGTTGCGTATTCAGTGGATTCCGACGGCGTCGCCACCCAGATGCCGGCGGGAACCAAGGAGAGCATCCCGGTCACACTGACCCAGGTCGACGGGGAATGGCGGATTTCCAAACTTCCGGACGGCACCGCCATTCCCGAAGAGACATTCAAGGTCATTTACGGTGCCTACCCGATCTACTTCTACGATCCCGCCTTCACCTACGCCGTTCCTGATGTGCGATGGTTCATCAAGAAGAAGACCGTCAAGTCGATGACGAGTGCCCTGCTCGCCGGCCCCGCGCCCTATCTCAAGGGCGCCGTGGTCAGTGCCTTCCCGTCAGGCATGAAACTGGCGCGGGAGTCGGTGCCGGTGGTTTCAGGAGCGGCCCAGGTGGACCTGTCAGCCAAGGAACTCACCGAAGCCTCCACCGAGGACAGGCTCCGAATGCAGACCCAGCTGGCCCTGACGTTCCGCAGCCAGCCGGATGTCATCAATGTGGAGCTAAGGGCCAACCAGGACCTTGTGCGCGTTGAAGATAATGGGACGGTGCTGCCGCCGGTCCAAAACAGGAATGCGCCGGCACGCCAGATCGCCGTCAGCAACAACGAGTTGGTGCGCTACGAAAACAACAGGATTTCTCCGCTTCCCGACATGCAGTCCGTTGCGGGCCTGAAGCCGCGGTCGCCTGCAGAGTCGCCGGTCTCGCAGTCGGTGGCCTTCCTGGACGGCAGCCGCAGCACACTGTATTCCATGGTTCCCGGGCAACCCCCGAGGGCCCTGATCACGCGGAGCACGCTGTCCCATCCGTCGTTCAGCCTGCATGACTGGGTCTGGACCGCGGGACCCGGAGCGCAAGAGGTCACCGAGATCACTGCCTTCCGTCCCACCGGGATAGCGCAAGCTGCCTCCGTGCCGTCGGTGACACTGGCTCCCTCCTGGCTTGCGGGCCGGACGGTCAAGGATTTCCGCGTCTCCCGCGAGGGCGTCCGGGCGCTCGTTATTTCCGAACAAAACGGTTCCACCCGGGTCCAGGTGACAGGCATCATCCGCAGCGCGGACGGGACTCCCAAGGAACTGACGGCCCCGATCACGCTGCAGGCCAGTGACAGCCCCAACCAGGGCGTCTGGGTCAACGACACGACCGTTGCGGTGATGAAGGGCGCCGCCTCTGCGAATGTCACCCCGGAGCTGCTTTCCCTCACCTCGCCCCAGCCCCAGAAGCTGGCCCCGTGGCCAGGCTTGGTTGCTCTCAGCGCCGGCAACGGACCCGAGGAGATCTTCGCGCAGTCCGCGGACGGCATCTTCCAGCGGCTCGGAAATGGTTGGTCCCCTCAGCTGAAGGGACCCAAGGACCCCTCGTTTCCCGGCTGAGTGATTCGACGGGTTTTCCACAAACGGCCCTTGATTTCTTCCCCGGCGCCGCCATTCAAGGGACGCTTGCTGTGTGGAGATTCGACGCAGGGCGCCGGCAGTCGGCATGCCAACGGACCCGGACCTGCTGCCTGAGCCGGTCTGGCCTGCCAGGCACCGCGGCGAACATCCGCAGCGGCTGCTGAGGGCCGCCGATTCGCTGGCCGGCGCGGCGGCCGAGGTCCTGGCCTTGGCAGTGCCGGTTGAGTGCGTCTGCTGCGGCAAGGAGGACCGGGCTATCTGCCCGGGCTGCGAGCGGCAGGTCCGGCTGCTGACGCGGCACCCGTTCCGGGCCGAGTCTGCGGCACATGCCCTGATGGACGTGGACGGGTCAATCATTCTGCCCGTGGTGGCAGCGGGCATCTACCGAGAAGAGTTGGCTCAGTCGGTCCTTGCGTTCAAACGGCATGCACAGCGGCCGCTCACGGCTGTTCTGGCGAAGGCCCTTGGCCGGGCGATCCTCGCCGCGGCTGCCGGAGCCGGGGACATCTGGCTCGTGCCCGTGCCCAGCAGCCATGGCGCCTACCGCAAACGAGGGTTCAGCCCGGTCCACCTGATGCTGAACTTCCTCATCCGCAGCAACGCCCTCCACGGCATGAGCTGCCACGATGTGTTGCGGAAGGTGAAGACGCCCGGAGTAGCCTCAGCCGTTCCCGGCGGTCAGAAAGGCTTGGGAAGAGGGGACAGGTCCCGGCGCGTCCGTGGTTCCATGCGCGCTGTCAGGAAGGGGCGTGCGGGCGGATTGCGGGGCCGCCCGTGCATCATTGTCGACGACGTCCTCACCACGGGTTCGACGCTCGCTGAAGCCGCCCGAGCAGTGCATCAGGCAGGGGGAGTGGTCCGCGGTGCGGTGGTCCTGGCTGCCGCCCGTGCGCCTGATGCTGCACCCCCGCTGGCCCGGTCCGAAGCGGACAGCCGGTACCGGAGACATACAAAAAAATAAACAGCGAAAGGATGAATAACTCGTTGCTATGAACTAACGTCGGGTATGGGTACCAAGATCAGTTGTACCTTTCGATAGCGGCTCGGAAAGGGGCTCGACTGTCATTCAGATCGTCCCCACGAAGCGCCGCCGTCGTGTCACCGAAGTCATTTGGAGGGCACCATGGAGTTCATGATCAGCGGACGAAATCTGACGGTCTCGGACCGATTCCGCGAATACGCCGGCGAGAAGATCTCGAAGATCGAGTCGCTCGGGGACAAGGTCCAGAGGGTGGACGCGAAGGTTTCCAAGGAAACGAACGCGCGCCAGACCGGTGACCAGCTCACAGTCGAAGTGACAGTCCTGGGCCGAGGCCCCGTAATCCGTGCCGAAGCAAGCGCCGCAGACAAGTTCGCCGCGTTCGATCTCGCCTACAACAAGCTGCTTGAGCGGCTCCGCAGGGCCAAGGACCGCAAGAAGGTCCATCACGGTCGGCATACGCCCAAAGCAGTACGCGAGGCCACGGCAACATTGGAGCCTGCCAGCTCTAACGAACCTATTTACGTCGAAGCGAGCCACCGTGACGAGCCTGCTCAGGAGCCGGTTGAGAAGTCTCCGTACGACGTCGACAACGACATTCCCGCCGGCGACTCGCCGGTCTTGATCCGCCGCAAGGTGTTCCCTGCCGCTTCCCTCACGCTGGATGATGCCGTGGACAGCATGGAACTTATCGGGCACGACTTTTACCTCTTCGTGGACAAGGCCACGAATGCGCCGTCTGTGGTCTACCGGCGCCGGGGCTGGACCTACGGTGTCATCACGCTCGACCATTACTGCGAGCCCGGCGAGAACACCGCCGAGGAGAAGATCCACGCCTACCGCTCCGACGATGCGGCTGCAACAGCCTAGGATGGTGCCCTAACAAACGAAAGGGCTGACATGGGTGCAACGCTGAGCCTTTCACAGGCCCGGCGGATCGCCCTGGCAGCCCAGGGACTGGACAAAGGACGGCCCGCCGGGCCCGTGACTTCACGGACGGTGGGCCGTACCTTTGCCCGGATCCAGCTGGTCCAGATCGACTCCGTCAATGTCCTGGCCAGAAGCCATTTCCTTCCCTTCTTCTCGAGGCTTGGCAATTACGACCGCACCATCCTTCAGCAGATGGCGGGCAAGCATCCGCGCCGGATGATGGAATATTGGGCCCACGAAGCGAGCTTCATCAGGCCTGAACATTTCCAGGACCTTGTGGTGTGGCAGAACCGCACTTGGGTTGGCGCTTCCGCAATGGATCCAGGCCTGAAATCTGGCGTCACCCGACTGGTGCTGGATGCCCTCGCTGGCGGAAAGCCGATGACTGCCTCCGAGCTCACAGCGGCCATCGGCCACGTGGAGGACCGTAAACACGTCAACTGGGGCTGGAACTGGAATGCCGTCAAGCGCGTCCTGGAGCACCTGTTTGAAGAGGGTGTCGTCTCTTCGGCTGCGCGCACGGAGCAGTTCGAGCGCAAGTATGCGCTGACCCGCGACGTGTTGCCGGCCACGGCCGCGCAAGCGGCACCGGACCCCGCGGCAGCCATGGACAGGCTTATCGACGCGGCCGCACAGGCGCACGGGATCGGGACTGTACGGTGTTTCGCCGACTACTTCAGGACACCGATCAAAGCCGCGGCTCTATCGGTTCAGCATCTCGAGGAGAGCGGACGGCTTGAAGCGGTGACGGTGCAGGGCTGGGACCGGAAGCTGTATCGCCATGTTGACGCCCGGTTACCGCGCGCTGCAACCGGCCGGGCTTTGCTCAGCCCTTTCGACTCACTGGTTTTCGAACGCCGGAGGCTGGAAGAGCTTTTCGGGTTCCACTACCGGATCGAGATCTACACCCCTGAACCAAAGCGCCGGTTCGGTTACTACGTTCTCCCTTTCCTGCTCCGGGACCGCCTCGTGGCCAGGGTGGACCTCAAAGCAGACCGGGCCGGCGGCAAACTGCTGGTCCGGGCGTGCTTTGGCGAGCCGGACGCACCGGAGGACACCGCCGTCGAACTTGCCGCCGAGCTTCGGCTGATGGCCGAGTGGCTGGGGCTGGACGACGTGATGGTGTCTCCCGCCGGAGACCTCGCCGGAAGTGTCGCGGCCGCCGTCCAGGGAACAGGAGAGCAGTATCCGCTCTCAGGGAACAGGGGCAACGTGCTCTGCGTCTCTCCCGTAGACTAAACACGCCAGAATTCGGCAGCATGAGACTGGGAGCAACTTCACGTGGCATCACTAATCGAAAAACTTCTCCGCACGGGTGACAAAAAAACCCTGAAGCAACTGCGGAACTATGCCGATTCCATTAACGCCCTTGAAGACTCATTCAAAACCTTCACCGACGCCGAACTGCGTGAGGAAACGGACCGGCTCCGGGGCCGCCACCAGGATGGCGAAAAGCTGGATGATCTCCTCCCAGAGGCTTTCGCCGCCGTGCGCGAGGCGTCTTCCCGCACCCTTGGCATGCGGCACTTCGACGTGCAGCTCATGGGTGGTGCCGCACTTCACCTGGGCAACATCGCCGAAATGAAGACCGGTGAAGGCAAGACCCTCGTGGCCACAGCTCCTGCCTACCTCAACGCCTTGGCCGGCAACGGCGTGCACGTCATCACGGTCAACGACTACCTGGCCGAATACCAGTCCGAGCTCATGGGCCGCGTCTACCGCTTCCTCGGCCTCACCAGCGGCTGCATTCTTTCCAATCAGGACCCGTCCGTCCGCCGCGAGCAGTACGCCGCGGACATCACGTATGGCACCAACAACGAGTTCGGCTTCGATTACCTGCGCGACAACATGGCATGGGATAAGTCGGAGCTCGTCCAGCGCGGACACCACTTCGCGATCGTCGATGAGGTCGACTCCATTCTTATCGACGAGGCCCGGACCCCGCTCATCATCTCCGGTCCCGCCCAGGGCGACACCAACCGGTGGTACAGCGAATTTGCCAAGGTCGTACTGCGGCTGCAGCCGGAGAAGGACTACGAGGTCGACGAAAAGAAGCGCACCGTTGGCGTCCTGGAAGGCGGGATTGAAAAGGTCGAGGACTACCTGGGCATCCAGAACCTCTACGAGTCCGCCAACACTCCGCTGATCGGCTTCCTGAACAACGCCATCAAGGCCAAGGAACTGTTCAAGCGGGACAAGGACTACGTCATCCTTGACGGCGAGGTTCTCATTGTCGACGAGCACACCGGCCGCATCCTGGCCGGCCGCCGCTACAACGAGGGCATGCACCAGGCCATCGAAGCCAAAGAAGGCGTCGAGATCAAGGCCGAGAACCAGACGCTCGCCACCGTGACCCTGCAGAACTACTTCCGCATGTACGGCAAACTGTCCGGCATGACCGGCACGGCGGAAACTGAAGCCGCCGAATTCATGAGCACGTACAAGCTCGGAGTGGTTGCCATCCCCACCAACCGGGACATGCAGCGCCTCGACCGCTCGGATCTCGTCTACAAGAACGAAACCGTCAAGTTCGATGCAGTGGTCAGGGATATCGCCGAACGCCATGAAAAGGGCCAGCCTGTCCTGGTTGGTACCACCAGCGTCGAGAAGAGCGAGTACCTTTCACGGCTGCTCGCCAAGGAGGGCATCCGGCACGAGGTCCTTAACGCCAAGAACCATGCCCGGGAAGCGGCCATCGTAGCCCAGGCCGGCCGCAAGGCCGCCGTGACGGTGGCCACCAACATGGCCGGCCGCGGAACGGACATCATGCTGGGCGGCAACGCCGAGTTCACGGCCATCGCCGAACTCGCCAAGCAGGGGCTGGATCCGGAAGAGAACTCCGATGAGTACGAGGCCGCGTGGCCGCAGGCCCAGGAGGCCGCCAAGCAGGCGGTCAAGGAAGAGCACGAGGAAGTGCTGAATCTCGGCGGACTCTACGTTTTGGGCACCGAACGGCACGAGTCACGCCGGATCGATAACCAGCTCCGCGGTCGCTCGGGCCGTCAGGGCGACCCCGGCGAGTCCCGTTTCTACCTTTCGCTAACTGACGACCTCATGCGCCTGTTCAACTCCGGAGCAGCGGAACGCCTGATGAACAGCTCCGTCCCCGATGATGTGGCCCTTGAATCCAAGCTTGTTTCCCGCGCCATTGCCTCGGCCCAGGGCCAGGTGGAAGGCCGGAACGCTGAGCAGCGCAAGAACGTCCTGAAGTACGACGACGTCCTCAACCGGCAGCGCGAAGCCATTTACGGCGACCGCCGCCGCATCCTTGAGGGTGACGACCTGCACGAAAAAGTGCAGTTCTTCCTTGAGGACACCATCAACGCCCTCATCGACGGAGCCACCGCTGAGGGCAACGGCGACGACTGGGACTTCGACCAGCTTTGGACGAACCTCAAGACGCTCTATCCCGTGAGCGTGACCGCGCACGATGTGATCGATGAGGCGGGCGGAAAATCGCGCATCACGGTCGAGTTCCTCCGGGAAGAGATCCTGTCCGACGCCAAGTTGGTGTACCAGGCCCGTGAGGAAACCATCGGCTCCGAGAGCATGCGCGAGCTTGAGCGGCGCGTTGTTCTGTCGGTCATCGGTCGGAAGTGGCAGGAACACCTGTATGAGATGGACTACCTTAAGGAAGGCATCGGCCTGCGTGCCATGGCCCAGCGTGATCCGCTGGTCGAATACCAGCGCGAGGGCTTCACGATGTTCCAGGCCATGATGGAAGCCATCCGGGAAGAGAGCGTCGGGTTCCTCTTCAACCTTGAGGTCGAAGTTACGCCTGCGGAAGACGTGGTGGTTGCCGATGCCGCCGGTGCGCACACGGAACACCACGAGCCGCAGATCCACGCGGCCGGGCTGGAAGCGCCTGAAAAGCCGGTCCAGCTGCAGTACACGGCGCCCGCGGAAGGCGGCGGTACCCAGACCCGGATCGAGGGTCGCGCGACGGGACGCTCGGGAAACCCTGCCAAGGCAGCCTCGCAGGACCGCCGTGACGGCAAGAAGAAGCGCTAAGAGCCGCACAGTCTGAATGACAGCGAGGGACCGGAGCAAATATTCCGGTCCCTCGCTGTTTGCGCTTCCTCATCCGATTTCCAGGGCCGTCACCCGCCAGACTTGTTTACTGCGTTCGAGCCGGACAGCGACTGCGCGGGTCCGAAGTTCGTCGATGACAACCGCACTTGCTTCATAGATGTCCGGAGTTACCTCGCAGGCGCGCACGGACCGGACCGTCGGGTTTCGATGGAGGCGTCCCAGCTTGCGGGGAGTCCGGGAAGCTTCCCGCCTGGTAAGGCAAGCCCGGTGCTGCAGCGCCACTAGGCACCGTTGGTCTAGCCGCCGCGCCAGCTGGTTTATGGGCCTGGTTCCAGCAAGCACTTCTATGGCTGCCTGGACTGTGGATCTGGTAATGGCACAAATCTCCCGCAACTCGTCGGCCGCATTGATGCCTATGGACGGGATTGCCGGGTGCGCTGTGGTGCCCGCGCTCCGGACTGAGGTTACGGCAGTCATGATTCGGTCCTTTGGTTGAAGTGGAACTGCGGGCACGGCGTATTGCGGTGACGAAGGTGCGCAGGTGCGCAGGGGCGCGGGTGCGAAGGCGCGAAGGGGCTGCCGGAATCAGGGAGCCCTGAGTACTTGGCCAGGCAGGAGCACATCAGGGTTGTTGCCTATGGCTGCCCTGTTTGCGTCGAACCAGCGGGGCCACTCCAGGGCGATTTCGACGTCGGACGCCTCCGGCCCCAACGCCCTTGCGGCGATGGTCCATAGCGAATCACCGGCTCTGACCGCTACGTCATGGTGCGCTGTGCCGGGAAGTTCGAGGGCCGCTCGGACCGGCGCGGAGGTCACCAGCCGGGGAGCTGTAACAGGCGGGCGCGGCTGCCACTGCGGCTGAACGTCCGATGTGGAGGGCACCGACTGCCCGGCGTCCGGAACTGACTGCCCGGCGTCCGGAACCGACTGCCCGGTGCCGACGGCGTCAGGCCTAGAAGGCGCGGCGGACTGGCGGATCAAGGCCGGGATCGGGCCGGTGAGGGACTGGCCGTCAGTCGGCGCCCACGCGGCCGAGACCGCCGCGGCGCTAGTGGAAGACAGGCTGGCGTCAGGCGGGGCAGCGTGAGCAAGGGGCGCACCAATGAGCTGTACTCCCACGGCAGCGAGTGCCAGCCGCCGCATGAAGGCGGGGCTGAAACGTCCACTCAGCGCGGCGGCACGATTTCGGCCCGTCCGTTCAAGCAATGCTGCCGCAAACGCCGCCACGAGCGACGCTACCCACCAGACCGCGATGATCAACCCGGCCGCTATCGCCACCAGGCCGAGAAGATCCTCGAAGACCATCGACTGCCGCCGCGATGCGGATCGCTGCCAGCGGTCGAGGAGGCCGGCGCCGGACAACACCAGGAAAAGGCCGAGTCCCAGGACAAGGAGCGCCATGGCTGCATCGCACCGGACTGTCCTGGGTTTAGTTGGCTGCATGGCTTTGCCCTTCGTTTAATGCGGTTTGACGTTGTTTGATCAATATTGATGCGATTGGACGCTGTTTGCAATAGTTGGCTGATACTTGTCTTCAGAAGGCGGTTGCATTGACCCGCCTCTCCGGTCCGCCTACGCTGGCGCCATGCGATGGAATGCTCTGTTTGAGGACTTGGAGGCGCAGATAGCCGAGGCCGGGGTCTTGGGACGCGAGTCCGAAATATCGGAGCGGTCCAGGGCGGACACGGCTTCCATCGGGTTGGCCGACCGGCTCCGCGGATCACTGGGCCGGTACATCGGCGTTCATCTGGTCTCCGGGTCGGCGTTCACCGGGACGCTAAGCCACGCGGGTGCGGAAAGCCTGGTGCTCGACGAAGCGGCGCACCAGGTATTGATTCCCTACGCCGCTGTGTCCCGCTACGTGGGGATGGGCCGGATGGCCGTGGGCGAACCGTCGGCAGTGCGGCGGAAGGTGGGCCTGGCAAATGCGCTGCGGAGCCTTGCCCGTGACAGGGCGGGGCTGACGGTACTGATGGCCAGCGGCGCGGCGGGGGAGGTGCGGATCCCCGGCGTCATTGACCGCGTGGGGCAGGACTTTTTTGATCTCGCGATCACGGCGCCGGGCGAAGCGCGCCGGGCGTCCAACGTCATGGACGTTGCTACGATTCCGTTCGGCTCGTTGGGTGCTCTGCGGTCGATGCGGCCTGGAGAACTCTAGCGATTCCGGTGTGGCGCGGGATCAGACTGACTTGGACTTCGCCTCTTCGATCATCCGGCTGGCCTCCGCGTAGCGCTCTTCTATGTACTGCTCGAGCATCTTCTCTTCGACGCGCCACTGACCGCGGCCGCCCACCTGGATGGCCTTCAAGTCCCCGCTGCGGACAAGCGCGTAGGCTGCGGGCGAGTTGATCTGGAGCTGCTCGGCTACATCTGCAAGCGTGAGGAAACGGGGCATAGGTCAATTCTGCCACCCGTGATGCCGAATGATGCCGTTATCCACAGTTTGATGATGTTTGCGCCTAGGACTTTCCGTTTGGGCATGCATGCCGTAACAATGATCATGACCGGCGCACCGAAGGCGCCCGACGCGTCAAGGGGGAGCAGTACGCATGAGTGCCAGCGCCACGGCCACCGGGGCCCGTCTGAAGAAGCCTTCGTGGAAGGATCCCCGGCTTTTGGTAGGGGTGCTGCTGGTCCTCGCCTCGGTGGTGGGTGTCATATCGCTAGTCGGCAGTGCAGACAAGACCACCGAAGTGTTTGCCGCCCGTGAGGCGATTGCGGTGGGAGAGAGGCTCACGCCGGAAAACGTCAGCCGGGTCAAAGTGCGGCTGGGGGAGGTGGAGCCGCACTACATCACGGCGGAGACCGGCATGCCCGACGACCTGGTGGCGGTCCAGCGGATCGGTAAGGACCAGCTGTTGCCGAGGGAAAGTCTGGGCAGCGTGGACGCCCTCGACAGGAAGCCGGTCGCCATCACCGTTCAGGAGGCGCTGCCGGAGCAGGCTGTTGCAGGGACCCGCGTTGACGTATGGGTTTCGCTGCCCGATGCCCGGAACGGCTTTGCGCAGCCGAAGCTGCTGCTGCCGGGTGCGGAAATCGCCCACGTAGCACCGGGATCGACAGCCTTGGGTTCCTCCAGATCCACTGTTCTGCTGGTCCTTGTCGGAGACAACCAGATGCCGTCCCTTCTCGGCGCGCAGGCGAACGAAGCCAAGATCTCCGTGGTGTGGAATCCTGCCGGCGGTGCCAAATGAGCATCCCCGTTGTCACGGTGGGACAGGCCCAGGAGGACCTGGTTGGTGGCCTGGAGAGGCTCCACGGGCCAGTCACCGTGGTGCGGAGGTGCACGGAGCTGACAGAACTGCTCGCTGCCTGCCAAAGCGGGCTCGCCCGGGCAGCCGTCGTGGCCGAGGGGAGCGAGGAACTGACAGCCTCCCTCGTCGACAGGCTCGGCGCGGTGGGAGTCGCGATCATCGCCCTGACAGACAATGCGGAGGAGGCGGCGCGGCTGCGCGGCATCGGTGTGTCCGCAGCCATTTCCACCGTCGAATCCGCAGCATTGGCCGAACGCATCTCCGAAGCGGTGGCACAGTTCTCCGGACACGGGATCACCGCCCCGGTTCCGGGCGAGCACGGCTTCGCCGAGACGGGCGCCGCCTTGAGGGCGGATGCCACCGACGTCGACGACGCCCCGGCGCCGGCCGGAACCGGAAAGATCATCGCCGTCTGGGGGCCGGCCGGTTCTCCCGGGCGCACCATGGTGGCCGTGAACATTGCCGGTGAACTTGCTGCAGGGGGAAAGTCCGTCCTGCTCGTCGACGCCGACAGCTACGCTGCAAGCATTGGCGCAGTCCTCGGACTGCTGGACGAAGCGGCCGGCCTGGCGCAGGCATGCAGGCTGGCCGACCAGGGCCTCCTGGACCGTGAAGCGCTGCTTCGCGTTGCCATGCCCGTTGCCATTAAGTCGGGGACCTTCCGCGTTCTGACCGGCATAACACGGGCAGACCGCTGGACCGAGCTCCGGGCGGCTGCAATGGCACTTGTACTGGAACGGGCCAGGGAAGTGGCCGATGTTGTCGTTGTGGACACGGGCTTTTGTCTCGAGGCCGACGAGGAGCTGAGCTTCGACACTATGGCGCCCCGTCGGAATGCCGCGACACTCAGGAGCCTGGAAATGGCCGACACTGTCTTCGCCGTCGGGTCTGCGGATTCTGTGGGCGTCCCTCGGCTTGTGCGGGGACTCGCCGAGCTGGACACTGCGGTGCCCGGCGCGAACCCGGAGGTGGTGATGAACAAAGTCCGGGCCGCCGCCGTGGGCCGCTCACCCGAACGGCAGCTGCGGGAGGCGTGGGAGCGCTACGGGCCGGCAATCGGCATCAAGGCGTTCCTTCCCGCGGACCCAGGGGCCAGTGACGCCGCCCTGATTTCCGGGTCGTTACTCCTGGAGGCGGCTCCGGAATCGCGGCTGCGGTCCGCCATTGCCGCTCTCGTTTGTGCACCTGTCCAGCGAAATAGCCGATCCTCTGTGTTCCCTTCCACAGCAAAGCGCAGGCTAAGGGGCTAGGCTCACGATTAGGGCTGCAACGGTGCGGCCGCGAACTTGTGATGGAGGCGTTTGTCGATGTCGTCTGGGTCCAGCGTGGAGGATCAGTCCCGTTCAATCGGAGCCGAAGAGGGCTTCTTTGGGGACTACTATGAGCACCTCGCCGAGGAGGATGCCCGTTCGTACCCTCGTGAGATTTTGAGCTCACGTGCAGAGACGCACCGCCGGGTCGCGGCGACCCGTCAGCCCGGCACTGCCAACATCTCGATTGTTGAAGAAGCCGACTGCAGCGTGGTGTACATCGTCACCGACGACATGCCCTTCCTCGTGGATTCGGTCAACGCAGAGCTGGTCCGGCAGAACTCTGCCATTCACCTCGTGCTCCACCCCATGTTCGTGGTCACGCGCAACCGTCAGACCAATGAGCTGGTCAAAGTGGACAGGGTTCCGTCCAATATTGGTATTTCCAGCGGTGACACCGCTGCATTGCCCAGTCTGTCCCGCCTGATTGCCCAGGGCGACAATGCTTCGCACATGGAATCCTGGATCGCAGTGGAGATTGGCCGCACCAGCGCGGAAGCCAGGGGGCGCCTGACCGGAGGACTGGAACGGGTGCTTGGCGACGTCCGCGCCGCCGTCGAAGACTGGCCGAAGATGCGGAACAAGGCCCGGCAGATAGCCGAGAGGCTCGACAAGATTGCCCATCCGGCCCAGATTGCAGAGCTGCGGCAGGCCCAGGATCTGCTTCGGTGGCTGGACCAGGGGAACTTCACCTTCCTCGGCTACCGCGAGTACGATCTCGTCAACGATGCCGGTGAGGATGTCCTGGAACTCCGTGAGGACAGCGGGCTGGGGTTGCTCCGCGCCCGCCGCGAAACTCCCCACATCCAGCACCTCACGGATGCGGGCCGGCGGAAAGCGCGCGAAAAAAGAGCTTTGGTGATCACCAAGGCCAACTCGCGCTCGACAGTGCACCGGCCGGCCTACCTCGACTACATCGGCGTCAAGAGCTTTGACGCCGCAGGAAACGTCAGCGGCGAACAGCGCTTCATCGGGCTTTTCGCCACGAGTGCCTACACCGGTTCAGTGCGGAACATTCCGATCGTCCGGGAAAAAGTCGAAGCTGTCCTCCGCAGCGCCGGCTTCCCGCCCGATTCGCATTCAGGCAAGGACCTGGTGGGAATCCTCGAGACGTACCCACGCGACGAACTCTTCCAGATTGAAATCCCGGACCTCGCGGCGACGGCGACCGGCATCCAACGCCTGCAGGAACGCCGCCGTACCCGCCTGTTCCTGCGGCCCGACATCTACGGACGCTTCATGTCCGCCGTCGTCTACCTGCCGCGCGACCGGTACACCACGAACGTCCGCCTCCGGATCGAGAGGGAACTTCGCGAGACCTTCCACGCCGAATCCATCGACTACGAAGCACGGATGACGGAGTCGGCGCTTGCCCGCCTCTTCTTCAGGATCCGGTTGCCAAAAGGCGCAGACGTCGGGCACGTCAACGCCGAGGACCTCGAGAAGCGACTCGTCCGGGCCGCGCGGTCCTGGGGCGAAGGCATCAGTGAAGTCCTGCGCGACAGGAGCGCCAACGCCGGCACCAAAGAACTCGCCGACATCTGGGCGGAAGCGTTCCCGGCAACCTACCGGGTGGACTACGAGGTTGAAGACGCCCTGGAGGACATCGAAAGGTTTGAAAAGTACGGGGCCGCTGCCGAGCGACGTGCCGGAGCGAAGCAGGAGCGCCCAGGCGTCCACGTCTATCTTCCAGAAGGCGCCGGGGCAACGCTCGAAGAGGATGCCCGCGTCAAGCTCTACATGCTGGAACCCAAAAGCCTGAGCCAGATCCTTCCCTATTTCCACAACCTGGGACTTGAGGTGCTGGATGAGCGGCCCTTCGAGATCGAAACCTCAGACAGCCGGGATTTCTTTCTGTATGACCTCGGACTGAAGTACCCGGCGGGCGTGGAGCCGCTGTCAACGGGCCAGCTGCTGGCGGACTCCTTCGGTGCGGCGGTTTCCGGCGCCGTCGAATCGGACAGCTTCGACCGCCTCGTGCTTCGTGAAGGCATGAGCTGGCGTCAGATTGTTGTGCTGCGGGCATATGCGAAGTACATGCGGCAAATGGGCAACACCAATTCTTTCGAGTTCATGGCAGACACGCTGCTGGCCAATCCGGAAGTCACGAAGGGGCTCAGCGCGCTGTTTGAGGCGCGCTTCGACCCAGCTCTGACGGAACTGGAGCGCTCCGAACGGCAGGAAAAGGTCCGTGCCGAGCTGGCCGCGTCCATCGAAAGTGTCGCGACCCTCGACGCAGACCGCGTTCTCCGGACCTTCACCAACCTGATCGAGTCAACGCTGCGCACCAACTTCTACCAGGACAAGCCCTACCTGAGCTTCAAGCTGAACCCCTCAGGCATTGAAGGCCTGCCCTACCCGCGACCCAGGTTCGAGATCTGGGTCTACTCGCCGCGGGTCGAGGGCGTCCACCTGCGCTTCGGCAAAGTGGCCCGCGGCGGTCTCCGCTGGTCCGACCGGCGGGAGGACTTCCGCACGGAGATCCTGGGGTTGGTCAAGGCCCAGACCGTCAAGAACGCGGTGATCGTTCCGACGGGCGCCAAGGGCGGCTTTTTCGCCAAACGGTTGCCTGATCCGGGGGCGGACAGGGCAGCCTGGATGGCCGAAGGCATCGAAAGCTACAAGACATTCATCCGCGGCTTGCTCGACCTCACCGACAACCTCGTTACGGGCACCGAGGGTGAACAGCTCGTTCCCCCGGGGAATGTTGTCAGGCATGACGACGACGACTCATACCTTGTGGTGGCGGCGGACAAGGGCACGGCAACCTTCTCCGACATCGCGAACGGGCTTGCGGCTGAATACGGATTCTGGCTGGGTGACGCCTTCGCCTCCGGCGGGTCGGTGGGCTACGACCACAAGGCCATGGGCATTACGGCCAGGGGAGCGTGGGAGTCAGTCAAGCGCCACTTCAGTGAGTTTGACCTGGATACGCAGTCAGAGCCGTTCACCGTCGTCGGAGTGGGCGACATGTCAGGTGACGTTTTCGGAAACGGGATGCTGCTGTCCAAGCACATCCGGTTGCTGGCCGCCTTCGACCACCGGCACATCTTCCTGGATCCCAACCCGGACGAGACCAGCTCCTATGCTGAACGCCAGCGTCTGTTCGAGCTGCCGCGCTCGTCGTGGGACGACTACGACAAGGGAATCATCAGCGAAGGCGGTGGGGTTTACCCGCGCCAGGCCAAATCGATTCCTGTCTCCGCGCAGGTCCGCGCCGCACTGGGCCTGCCCGAGAGCACCACCCAGCTGAGCCCGCCTGAACTGCTGCGGGCCATCCTGCTGGCGCCGGCCGACCTGCTGTACAACGGGGGCATCGGCACGTATGTGAAAGCGAGCACCGAGAGCCACGCCATGGTCGGAGACAAAGCCAACGATGCCATCCGCGTCGACGGGCGCGACCTTCGCGTGAAGGTGGTGGGCGAAGGCGGAAACCTGGGCATGACGCAGCGTGGCCGCATCGAGGCGGCCCTGCAGGGCGTCATCCTCAACACGGACGCCATCGACAACTCGGCAGGCGTCGACTGCTCGGACCACGAGGTCAACATCAAAATCTTCGTGGACCGGATGGTCGCGGCAGGAAAACTCGAGCCGGACGAACGTGCCGAATTCCTAGCCTCCATGACCGACGAAGTGGGGCGGCTTGTCCTGGAAGACAACATCGACCAGAACATCCTGCTGCTCAACGACCGTCAGCGTGTGGCCGAATGGAGTCCAAGCTACGAACGGCTGATGGACTGGCTGGAAAAGTCGGCGGATCTGAACAGGGACCTTGAGGCGTTGCCGTCCACTGCGGTCCTTCGCGAACGGCTCGAGCAGGGGCAGGGGCTGACATCCCCGGAGCTGTCGGTGCTCGCCGCCTATGCCAAGATCGAGCTCGCAACTGCTCTTCGTGACAGTGATCTCGCTGACGATCCGTGGTTCAGGCAGACGCTGCGCGGATACTTCCCCGAGCAGCTGCGGGAGCGGTTCGACGCCGAACTGGACACGCATCCGCTGCGCCGGGAAATCATCGCAACGGTCGTCGCCAACGACATGATCAACATGGGCGGCATCACCTTCGCCTTCCGGACCATGGAGGAAACGTCAGCGAGCGAAGTGGCCGTGGCCAAGGCGTTCGTTGCGCTCCGTGAGGTGTATGAGCTGGACGTCATCGTGTCCGAGCTCAATGACCTTCCGGCGTCATTCCCCACCGAACACTGGAGCACGGTCCACCTCGACATCCGGCGGCTTCTGGACCGGGCCGTTCGCTGGGTCCTCGGGCAGGGAACCACGTCCCGCCCCATTGCCGACATCGTCGCCGAGTTCAAGCCGCTCATCGATCCGATGCGTGCGCGTGTCCTGGACTACCTGCGAGGGGACGACCGCGAGCGGGTGGCCGCGTGGCTTGAAAAGGCGCGGTCGTGGGGTCTGCCAGAAGATCTTGCCCACCGCTGGGCCGAGCTTTTCGAGAGCTTCGTCCTGCTGGACATTGCCAAGATTGCACACGCCCGCCAGGAGCCGGTGGAGGAAATCGCGCACGTGTACTACACGGTGTTTAACCGCTTCCATGCCGACTCCCTGCTCGAACGGATCAGTTCGCTGCCGAGGAGGGACCGGTGGCAGGCTCTGGCCCGCGCTGCGCTGCGTGATGACCTCTACTCGACCGTTTCGGACATGACGACGGCGGTGCTTGAGTCGACTGCCTCAGGGTCAGCGGCCGGAGATCGCCTCAAGGGCTGGGAGCAGCTGAATGCCGAACAGCTGGGCCGCGCGAAGAGCATGTTCGACGAGGTCAATGCCCTTGAAGCGGACGATATGGCCTCGCTGTCGGTAGCATTGAGGCTCTTGAGGTCAATCGTCCGACGCTAGGGCGTTGCCCGGCGTCGAAAACTGGAGGTGCAGTGGCAATCTTTACGGACCCCATCAGGGAACACGCTGATTTCGGGCCGGGGGATGCCGAGTGGCTGCACCTCCTGGTGGGTGACTGGCAGATGGTCGCCGACCTCGCTTTTGCCGACCTCGCCCTCTGGTTTCCGCATCCGGATTACGGTTACGTGGCGCTTGCCCACGTGCGGCCCTCCACGACGCACACGGTATTCCATGCCGACTTCGTCGGGGAGGGCATCCGGTCCGATCTTCAGCCCCTGGTGGACAAGGCGTGGGCCAGCCGCACGATCGAGCGCTCCAGTGAAACGAACTGGAGCAGTGACATGGCGCTGCGGGTGGAGGCTGTGCCGATGGTCAGAAACGGCCGGACGCTGGCCGTGGTCACGTCACACATGGATCTTTCGAGTTCGCGGATGCCGTCCCGGCTTGAGCTGACCTACCGGCAGTGTGCCTACGACCTGCTGCGCATGGGCACCCTGGGCCTGTGGCCCGATTTTGCCTCGCCCACGGGTTCGCGCCGGGGGGCCCCGCGGGTGGGCGACGGGCTCATCCGGCTCGATGCCGAGGGGATCGTGCAGTACGCGAGCCCGAACGGTGTCTCCGCGTTCCGAAGGTTGGGCGACGGCGAGTCACTGGAAGGGCGCTCCCTCGCGGAAGTCACCGCCGGCCTGCTGAAGGACCGACGCCTCGTGGACGAAACGCTCCCGCTGGTTGTCACCGGACGCATGCCGTGGCGCAGCGAGATCGAATCCAGGGGAGTCAGCCTGTCCCTGCGGGCGATCCCTCTCCGCGATGAGCAGCAGCGGTTCGGGGCACTCGTGCTGTGCCGCGATGTGTCCGAGCTGCGGCGCAGGGAAATGGAGCTTGTTACCAAAGACGCCACCATCCGGGAAATCCACCACCGGGTCAAGAACAACCTTCAGACCGTCGCGGCTCTGCTGAGGATGCAGTCCCGCCGGATGGTGAGCGACGAGGCGAAGCAAGGGCTGGAACAGGCCATGCGGCGAGTCGCGACCATTGCCCTGGTCCATGAGACTCTCTCCCAGGGACTCACGCAGAGCGTCGACTTCGACGAGCTCATTGGGCGCCAGTTCCGGCTCTCGGCCGAGGTGGCATCACCGTCCCAGCAGGTGCGGACACAGAAATCAGGGCTGTTCGGGGAGCTACCAAGCGACTTTGCCACCCCGCTGGCGCTCGTGATCAATGAACTGGTGACGAACGCCGTCGAGCACGGCTTGGAAGGGCGGACCGGAACTGTCTGGCTGCTGGCTGACAGATCCGAAGGCGATGACGGGGCCGAGCTGCTCACGGTGACCGTTGCGGACGACGGGGTAGGTCTGCCGGACACTCCGCACGTCGAGGGCCTCGGACTGCAGATCGTCCGGACGCTGGTGACGAGCGAGCTGGCCGGCACCATCCATTGGAAGCCCCGGGACGGCGGCGGTACCGCCGTGCAGATCGTGCTGAGTCTCGCAGGCCGCTGATGCCGCCGGGCATCGAACGCCCGGGCATCAAAGCAAAATTATGAAAAGGCGACGGCCGCGGACCCTGGGTCCGCGGCCGTCGCCGAATCTGTTGAACTGTCCGTCAGGAGGCGCGGCGTGCGCGGGCAGCCCGGCGCTTCAGCGCCCGGCGCTCGTCCTCGCTCATGCCGCCCCAGACGCCGGCATCCTGGCCGGACTCCAGTGCCCACTGCAGGCAGGTGTCGACGACGGGGCACCTGCGGCAGACGCTCTTGGCTTCCTCAATCTGAAGGAGCGCGGGGCCGGTGTTTCCCACCGGGAAGAAAAGCTCCGGGTCCTTGTCGAGGCACGCTGCGCGGTTACGCCAATCCATGCTGATCAGTCACTCCATTCCTGGTAAGTCATTTGCCACTTGTGAAAATATTCACTAGGGCCTACAAAGGAAAGGGGCCCAGCGGGCCCCCTTGGTCATCTGGATCAAGCGTTTCATGTTAACGCTGTGTAAACAAGGGGTAGTGGTCCACGAAATCCCCCTGAAACGTGAGCGATGCATCACACCGGGCAACAGCCCCCACCGTCTTTCCGACTATGTCCGGTATGGTGCCAGTGTGTCAAGACCCCCAGCCAGCCCGCCCAGCCCCGACTCTGAGCCCAGCGATGACGGGTTTCCCCGGCGCCCCGACAGGCCTGAGCACTCCACTAGCGGCACTGCGCGCCCGCGCTCCGTGGCCATCATTTCCGTGATTGTCGCAGCCGAGGCCACCGCCCTGCTGGCGGCTGCCGCATGGTACGGAGTCCAACTCCTGACCGGAGCCCCTGTCCTGTCCTTCTGGGGTGCCGTCTTCACACTTGCGTTGCTGCTGGCCTTCGCTTCCTGGCTGTACGCCGTTGCGGTGTTCCTGTTCCGGGGCTTCCGCTGGCCGCGGGCAGGTGCCCTGGTGGCACAGCTGTTCGTGCTCACGATTGGATTCCCCACGCTGACGGGTGGCTACCCGCTGGCGGGTGCGGCGATGCTGATCCCCGCCGCTGCGGCCATCGTGCTGCTCTTCGACAAACGGGTCATACGCTTCGCGTCCCGGGCCGCGGGTTCGCCTCCCGCGCTCTGACGCCTTTGCGCGTCAGCCGGGCTCGGGATCATCGGCGTTCGGCGTCGGCCGGGCTCGTGCCGGCCGATCCTGCGTCTGCGTTTTGAGGGCGCCCAGCTGGCTGCAAGCGAGCTGAACGGGCATTGCCCTGCCGTCCGCAAGAAGGACTGCCCGGCCCGGGGGCGGATTGGGTACCAGCTCGAACCTAATGCCAAAGAGGTCTCCGTCCATCGGGCTCCGCGGCGCGATGAGAATCCCGCTGCCATGATTGCGTGCGGCCATGGCGAGGGGGACTCGCTGCATCAGGGCCTGCCCAAAGCCCGCGGACAGAACGACGGCCCAGCCGAGGGTGTTCAGTTCGAGAAGCTGCTGGTTCGTGGAGACGGACAGCAGATCCGCGTCGTCGACGAGCAGGACCGCGTCCCTGGCCAGACGTCCTTGGACCGCTTCCCGGTGGATTTGTGCCCAGAAGTCTGCTGCGCTGGCGTCCGGGTCCGGGTCCGGGTCCGGGTCCGGGCGCGGGTGCAGCCAGCCCGCCGCCGATGGGTTCAGGGCGGGAAGAGCACCCAGCAACGAGGTCTTGCCAGTCCCCGCGCCGCCTACAACGGCGAGGACGCCGCCGGCGGGCAGGCGGACCGCGACGGGGGTCAGCTCATCGCCGCCCACACCGATGTACAGCCGTCGGTTTCGGTGGCCACGTTCATCCGCCGCGTCCGCCGGATGGAGAGTGTCCGGGGCAGGCACGGCTTGTGTTCGACCGATCAGCATGAGGAGATTCGCCAGCGGAACCTGAGTAGGCAAGGGTTGCACTCTGAAAGGAATGCTGCGTAACGGAGCCTGGGCCGCTCCGGCGATGCTGCCCTGGCCATCGCCGGCATGGAACTGGCACACCGCAGGGTGGCTGCCGGACAAGGACCCGAAGGCCACGGCGCGGCCGGCGACCGCCGGAACTTCGGACATTTTGGGCCACGCGAACCGGCTCTCTTCGCTGGTACCCCTAGGAAAGTACACGCGGTTGGGAACGGCGGAGATGAAACGCGAGGTAACCAGTTCACGGTCTCCCGAAATGAGGACGGTGATGGCGGCGCGGTGTCCGTCGCGCACAATGTCCTGGACCAGCTCTTCGGCCCACGTCAGCGGACCGGCGCGCATGGCGGAAACCCAGGAACCCCACCCTGAAATCGCGAGGACCAGGGGAGTGGCCTGCGCCGCAGCCGCCCCGCTAAGCCGGCGGGACATCTCACTGCCCAGCCGTTCCAGCACTCGGACTCCACGGCGCAGTTCGTGGAGGCCGACGACGGCCCCGGCCCGGCTCGAGGAAACCAGGCCGGACAGGGAGCCGTCGGCGTCCAGGACGTAGAGGTGGGATTCTGCCGGCTGCGTCGCCAGCTGCCCCAGAGCCAGCGTCATCGCGTCGGTCGCATCGCCTGACGTGCCGCCGATCAAAGCGAGGTGGCCGTCGTTTGCAGGGCGCCACCAGAGCGTGGCGACCCTCTGTTCGTGGGGCAGGTCAAGCCAGCCGAGCTCCACGCAGCAGCCATCATCTTGCCTACCGGAGGAAGCCGGCGGCGCGGATGAGGCCGAACGGACGTCTGCCGGGGAAGGGCCGAATGCAGTGTCATTTCCTGTTCGCGGGCGGCGCGGGAAGGTGGGTGCATCCGGCAGTGGTGGAGCGACCGGGCTGCGGACGGTGCCGCCCGCCGCTGTCCACAGCGACGCTGTCAACTCGATCAGGGGCCTGACGGCGGCTGCCGGCGTGAGCGGCGCGGGGCCGCGACGGTCAGCGGTACGGGATGCCGTCCTCTCGAGTTCATCGCTGGTGCGGCGCACAATGACCCTGCCCTGCCGAAGGCCCGGGGATGGGGAAAGGGAGAGCGCTGCCGCCTGGAACTCTTCCGGGGCCTGTGTTCCCCGAGCAAGGTAGGCCCGGCCTGGTGCTTCTACGGAAATCATGGCAGCAGCGCTGATTCCTATGACGTCAGCCGACTCGTGGGCGGACTGGACACGGAGGGCAATGCTGGTGGTGACGTTGGCGCGGATGTCAGCGTTGAGCGCACCCTGCGGACGCTGGGTAGCCATAATCAGATGGACGCCCAAGGACCGGCCGATGGTGGCGATCCGCATCAGTTCGTTCAGGCTCTCCGGCGCGTCTTCCACCAGCATCCTGAACTCATCGATGATAAGGACCAGCTGAGGGAGAGGAGGTAGGCCAGGTGTTCCGGACAGTCGATAAGCGCGGAGGTCCGGTGCCTGGACTCTCGCGAGGAGTTGCTCCCGGTAGCGGACTTCCGCGCGCAGCGACGCCATGGTGCGGTCAAGTTCGCTCCTCTTAAGGTCCGTAAGCATGCCCACGCAGTGGGGGAGTGCGGTCATGGGGCCCAGTCCTGACCCGCCCTTGAAGTCGAAAAAGAGGAGGTTGACGCGGTCCGGCGGATAGCTGAGGGCCAGTGCCACAGTGAGGCTCCGCAGCAGCTCTGACTTGCCGGAGCCGGTGGTGCCTGCCACGAGCACATGCGGACCGTCAGCCTCAAGATCCAGCAGCCGGGGACCGCCGGCGCCAAGTCCGATGGGGATGGCAAGGCCCGGCGCGAGTCTTCCTCTGGCCCAGCGCCGCGCTGTGGCGTCGGTTGACGGGTCAAGGAGGTCACTAAGCGGACATGCCGCCGGAACTGAGGGACGGGCAGCCGGGGCGCCGCCCCTGCCTTGTACGAACTGCCTGCAGTATCGGTCGAAGACGTCAGGGGGCACCAGATCGGCGACGAAGGGTTGGATTGCGCCACGGGACCGAAACCAGGCCTGGCGTTCACCCAGTTCAATGTCGGTGGCTGAAGGTCCGCCTCCGGAACCCGTGAACCTGATGACGCGCCAGCCGCGACGCCGTGCGGTCTCAGCTACCCTGTCCTGGCACTTTGTCCCAGTGACCAACAGGATTCCTGCAGCTCCTCCGTCGAGGCGGGAACCGGCAAGGACCACCTCGATCTCGCCGGCGGCCGCATGCAACGTGACGGCCGGAAGATACCTGGCCGCCAGGGGCAGGGCTGCGACCGGCCCGCAGACCGCAATCTGAGTTCCCCGGGCCTGCGGATATCCGCTGAGCTGCATGAGAAACGAGCGCATCAAGCCGAGGACGTCCGTGTCCGATCCCCGAATCGAGACGATCGGAATCCCCGGATCCAGCACGAGTGGAACACGTCCAAGCGGCGGCGGCCGGAACTCCGGATCGTCGGGCTCCAGGCGGACGTTTGCTACCTGTTCGGCCAGCCCGAGCCGGAGCCAGACGCCGGCGGCGTCCGGAATCTCATCGTGTTTTCCCGAACCTGAGGCGTCCAAAGCCAGCTGGGCAGCCGACGGAGCTGACCGCCATCGTCGTTCCTTGTCCGTTGCCGACGCTGCTGCAACGGCCGACCGCATTTCGCGCCGGTGCCTCCGGCCCGTGATCAAGGGGACCAGAACTGTCACTGCCGAGACTGCTGTGAACGCCAGAAACATCCACATACCGGTCAACAGAGCGAGTCCGACCCCGGCAAGAAGGGGGAGCCCGGCGCTGAGAAACAATGTGGTCCGGTTTTCCTGCCGAGCCCGCCGCGGCACCGTCAAAGGCTCTGCCACCGACAGCCCAGCGGCGCTGAATCCTGGGCTCCGGGAGCCAGAACTGCTGGCCACCACGATGGACATGGTGGAATTTCCGCAGCGGATGAGCGAACCGGTCGAGATGACGGCATTCCTGACGCGTGTGCCGTCCACTTCAGTCCCGTTCGCGCTGTCGAGATCCTCAATCGTCAGGGCTGTGTCCGAGACATCGATCCGTGCGTGCTCCCGGGACAGGTCGGCATCCGGGATGGTCAGCTCCGTGTCGGTCCGCCCAATCCGGTAGCTTCCCCGTCGCAGGGGAAGCACCGTTCCGGCGCCCGGGCCGCTGTGAACGGCCAACAGCAGGACTGCTGGGACCTCCTCGGGTGTCCGCCTCCGTGGTCTTCGGGCCTCAATGGCCCCGTCGACCAGGACCGCGCCATTGACAAGGGGAACCTGTCCAACTGTCAGGGCCGTGAGCGGCAGGCCGTCCACTGTCAACATCCGAGTCGCAAACCCGAGGGAAAGTTCATGGTCCAGTTCGGATCCCGGGCATCCGTCCCCGGCCGACACCGTCAGTTCCACGGGTGCGTCGGCTTGCCCGGATCCGGGTCCGCGGACCAGAGTGCAGTGCAGGGTCACCGGCCGGCTCTCCGTTCTTGAGGGCAACTTGGGACCACGCTAATGCGGCTGCCGCAGGAACCGCCCGGATGAATGTGCGTATGTGGATAACCAGCCACGCCTGGCCGGGCGACCGCCTGAACCCCTGTGGCGGTCCTTAGCCGAGTCGGCGTTCCGTCAGGTCAGCGGATAGTGTTAAGGCAAAACCGGGGGGTCGCCGTGTGGCTCCTCCCTGCCAGTCATGAGAGAAAAGGCATCAGAATCGTGAAGATTGCTGTAATTGCGTTGGGGAAAATCGGGCTGCCGTTGGCGGTCCAGTTTGCTTCCAAAGGCCATGACGTTGTCGGCGTCGATGTAAATCAGCAGGTCGTTGACCTCATTAACGCCGGAACCGAACCGTTCCCCGGTGAGGCCCACCTGCAGGAGAAACTCTCTGAACTCGTGCCGGCAGGCAAGCTCCGCGCCACCACCGACTACGCCGAAGCTGTCCCCGGCGCCGATGCTGTGGTGCTCGTGGTGCCGCTGTTCGTCGACGCGGAAGCAAAGCCTGACTTTGGCTGGATGGACAGCGCAACGGCTGAACTGGCCAAGCACCTGACCCCGGGCACCCTCGTCTCCTACGAAACAACCCTCCCGGTCGGGATCACCCGCACACGGTGGAAGCCTGCGCTCGAGGCGGGCTCCGGCCTCGTCGAGGGCACGGATTTCCACCTCGTCTTTTCCCCCGAGCGTGTTCTGACCGGCCGCGTGTTCGAGGACCTGCGCAAGTACCCCAAGCTCGTCGGCGGTCTGTCCGCGGCGGGTGCTGCCAAGGCCGTCGCGTTCTACGAGGCCGTCCTGGACTTCGATGAGCGTCCCGACCTCCGCCGTCCAAACGGCGTCTGGGACCTGGGTTCGGCGGAGGCCTCCGAGCTGGCGAAGCTGGCCGAGACCACGTACCGCGACGTCAACATCGGGCTCGCCAACCAGTTTGCCCGTTTCGCGGCCACCGCCGGCATCGACATCTACCAGGTCATCGAAGCATCCAACTCCCAGCCATACAGCCACATCCACCAGCCGGGTATCGCGGTAGGCGGCCACTGCATCCCGGTGTACCCGCGCCTTTACCTCTGGAACGACCCGGAGGCCACCGTGGTACGGGCCGCCCGTGCTGCCAATGCCGACATGCCCGACTACACCGTGGGCCTCCTTGAAGGTGCCTACGGCGACCTGACAGGCGCCCGGGTTGTCGTTTTGGGCGCGGCCTACCGCGGCGGCGTCAAGGAGACGGCGTTCTCCGGTGTCTTCGATGCCGTGGCTTCCCTCGAGAAGCGCGGCGCTGCCGTGTCGGTTCATGACCCCCTGTACACGGATGCGGAACTGGACAAGCTCGGCTTCGCGGCCTACCACGTCGGCGAGCCCGTTGATGCAGCCGTCGTCCAGGCAGACCACGCCGAGTACCGGGAACTGACACCCGCGGACCTGCCCGGCATCAAGGCCTTCATCGACGGCCGCCGCGTGAGCTCTGCTGACCGCTGGGACGGGGTCACCTACCGCGTCATTGGCAAGGCCTGACACTGACTTGCTGCTGCGGCCCTGCCGGGCCTCAGCGTCAGCACCTTTTGAAAGGAACCAAACTATGACGACGACCATTGCTCCGAGCGCTGATGTTTCGGATCAGGCCATCCTCGGCGACGGCACGAAGGTGTGGCACCTTGCCCAGGTCCGCGAGCAGGCGAATCTTGGTGAAAACTGCATCGTAGGGCGCGGTGCCTACGTCGGCACCGGTGTGCAGATCGGCGCCAACACGAAGATCCAGAACTACGCCCTGGTCTACGAACCCGCACGGCTGGGCAAGGGCGTTTTCATCGGACCGGCGGTGGTGCTGACCAACGACACCTACCCGCGGTCGGTCAGCCCTGACGGCTCGCTTAAGAGCGCCCACGACTGGACGCCGGTGGGCGTGACCATAGAGGACGGCGCCTCGATCGGTGCCCGCGCCGTGTGCGTGGCCCCCCTGACAGTCGGCCGCTGGGCGACGGTGGCGGCCGGTGCCGTCGTCACCAAGGATGTTCCCGCGTTCGCCCTCGTGGCGGGCGTTCCGGCCCGCCGACTCGGTTGGGTCGGCAAGGCCGGCCAACCGCTGCGGCAGGAGGGCGACTTCTGGGTCTGCCCCGCCACCGGCGCCAAGTACATTGAAGACGGAAATTCCCTGAAAGAATCTGAGGAGAACGCATGAGCTACGACTTTATCCCCGCCGCGAAGCCGATCATCGGCGACGACGAGCGGGCCGCCGTCGACGCTGTTCTGGCCACCGGCATGCTCGCCCAGGGCACGCAGGTCGCGGAGTTTGAGAAGGAATTTTCTGAGGTCCTTCTCGATGGCCGTTCCTCGGTAGCCGTCAACTCAGGCACCTCCGGGCTCCACCTGGGGCTCCTGGCCTCCGGGGTTGGCGCCGGCGATGAAGTCATCGTTCCCTCGTTCACCTTTGCCGCGACCGGCAACTCTGTTGCGCTCACGGGTGCCACTCCGGTGTTCGCCGACATCGAACTGGACCACTACACGCTCGACGTTGACCACGTTGCCTCGCTCATCACGGACAAGACCAAGGGCATCATGCCCGTCCACCTGTACGGCCACCCGTTCGACGTCGAGGGCTTCACCAAACTTGCCGCCGAGCGTGGCATCGACCTGTACGAGGACGCGGCCCAGGCTCACGGCGCCAGCTTTAACGGCCAGATGGTGGGAACGTTCGGCAAATTTGCCATGTTCAGCCTTTACCCCACCAAGAACATGACCTCCGGTGAGGGCGGCATGGTCTCCACCCCCGACGCAACGGTCGAACGGAACCTGCGCCTCCTGCGGAACCAGGGCATGGAAAAGCAGTACGAAAACGAACTTATCGGCTTCAATGCCCGGATGACTGACCTGCACGCCTCCATCGGACGGGTCCAGCTCAAGAAGGTCCTGGGCTGGACTGAACAGCGCCAGCAGAACGCTGCTTTCCTCACCGAGAACCTGCAGGGTGTTGGCACGCCCAAGGTCGCCGAGGGCGCATCCCACGTTTACCACCAGTACACGATCCGGGTCACCGAGGACCGCGACGGACTGGCCAAGGCCCTGCGCGAGGAGTACAACATCGGTACCGGCGTGTACTACCCGGTCCCGAACCACCGCCTCCCGTCGTTCAACCGCACGGAAGACCTGCCCAACACTGAAACCGCGGCCAAGGAAGTACTCTCCCTGCCGGTGCACCCCTCATTGGGTCAGGGTGACCTGGAACGCATCGTCACGGCGGTCAACAAGCTTGTCCAGGCAGGTGCCTGATGGCAAACCTTCGCGTTGGCCTGATCGGGCTGGGCATGATGGGCCGTCACCATGCCCGCGTGGTGCGGGAACTCGACGGCGTCGACCTCGTGGCTGTCGCGGACTCCTTCGGGGATCCCCACGGTGTCGCAGGCCAGCTGGACTTGCTCTCTTCCGTTGAGGAACTCATTGCAGCCGGCATCGACATGGCCGTCGTGGCCGTTCCCACCGGCCTGCACGAGGAAGTAGGGCTGGCTCTGGCCGAGGCCGGCGTCCACACGCTCGTTGAAAAGCCCATCGCCGACAGCGCCGAGGCCGGGCAGCGTCTCGTCGACGCCTTCGCGGCAAAGGGCCTCGTGGGGGCTGTTGGCCACATCGAGCGGTTCAACCCTGCCCTGCAGTCGCTGCGCAAGCGCATTGAAGCCGGCGAGCTCGGCGATGTCTACCAGATCGCGACCCGACGCCAGGGGCCGTTCCCGGCCCGGATCGCCGACGTCGGCGTGGTCAAGGACCTTGGCACGCACGACATCGACCTCACAGCCTGGCTCGCGCAGAGCCGGTTCGAGTCGATTTTCGCCCGCACCACCACCCGCAGCGGCCGTCCGCATGAGGACATGGTCGCGGCCACCGGGCAGCTCAGGAACGGCGTCATCACCAACCACCTGGTCAACTGGCTCTCCCCGATGAAGGAGCGCCTGACCATTGTCACCGGTGAGAAGGGCGCCTTCGTGGCTGACACCATCACCGCCGACCTGACGTTCTTCGAAAACGGCACGGTTGCCACGGAATGGGAGTCCATGGCGGCGTTCCGCGGAGTCTCCGAAGGCAACGTCACGCGCCTCGCCATCGCCAAGCCGGAGCCGCTGCGGACCGAACACGAAGCCTTCCGCGACGCCGTCCTTGGCCTGCGCAGTGACGTGGTCACCATGCAGGAGGGGCTGGATACCCTCAGGGTTGCCGAGGCAGTCCTGGAGTCCGCAACGAGCCGGCAGATCGTGAAGATTGCCAATTCGTGACTGCTAAAAAACCCCCGAGGGTCGCCGTAGCCTCACGCCTCTTTACCCCCGAGGTGGGGGCGGCATCCTTCAGGCTGCAGGCGCTGGTGGATGGCCTGAGGGCAAACGGCGCGGAAGTCAGCGTCGTAACCACCAGGCCGCCCAAGGGCTCCCCGGCCTTCAGCCCGCAGTACAGGCTTTCCCGCTGGCCGGTGCTGCGGGATGCCGGCGGCAACGTGCGCGGCTATGTCCAGTACATGAGTTTCGACGTGCCAGCCTTCTTTCGGCTGCTTTTCACCAATGCCGACGTCGTCGTGTCCGAACCGCCCCCCACGACGGGCGTGGTGGTTGCCCTGAGTTCAGCGCTGCGACGTCGTCCGTTCGTGTACTACGCGGCGGATGTCTGGACCGAGGCCCTGTCAGCAACGGATGTTCCGGGCGTCGTCATCCGGGTGATGCGCGCGGCCGAGGGCTTTGCGCTGCGGCGTGCCGCCAAGGTGATCGCGATCTCGGACGCCGTGGCCGAAAAGGTCCGGCAGTTCGGCGTCCACGCCGACCGCGTGGCCGTCGTCGGGAACGGCATCGACACTTCGGTCTTCGGGCCGGCCGGGGATTCAGCGGAAACCCAGGCACCGTATTTCGTCTACACGGGGACCATGTCGGAGTGGCAGGGCGCGGACGTCTTTATCCGGGCACTGCCTGCCGTTCTGGCTGAGCACCCGGGTGCGGGCATCCGGTTCTTCGGCCAGGGTTCCGATGAGCCGCATCTCAGGGAACTCGCCGCGGAAACCGTTCCCGGACACGTGCACTTCGGCGGGGTCATTCCTCCGGCGGATGCGGCGCAGTGGATCCGCGGCGCTGCGGCAGCCCTGGTCAGCATCAAGCCGGGCCAGGGCTACGACTTCGCGAAGCCGACCAAAATCTACGCCGCCGCCGGATGCGGCACCCCCGTGGTCTTCGCTGGCGCCGGAGAGGGCGCTGCCCTGGTTGCGGACAACGGACTGGGTGAAGCGCCAGGTTACGACGTCGACAGTGTCGCCGGGGCCATGCTCCGCGTGCTGGCCGCTGAATACTCAGGAAATGACGACGGCGGCCGGGCCGCCAGAGCGGGCTGGGTGCAGCAGCACGCCTCGCTGGAAACCTCGGGGCAGCATGCCGCGCAGGAAGTCCTTGCGACCGTAGTCCGTTCAGAACCTGCGGCCAGCGAGCCGAAAGTAGGAGAAAAACAATGACCAGCGACTATGCGGTCACCGTCGTTATTCCGGTGCATCAGCTGAACCGTCCCATCGCCCGGGCCGTGGAATCGGCGCTTGCTGCCGGTAAACCTGGGCAGGTGAAAGTCCTTGTGGTCTGCCATGAGATTTCCGGGGACGATGTCCGCAAGCGACTCACGGAACTGCCGCAGGAACATATCGAGCTGCTGGAATTCGCGGACGGTATTTCCTCTCCGGCTGGACCGAAAAATGCGGGGATCGACCGGGCTGGCACCAAATATATTTCGTTTTTGGACTCCGACGACTACTTGGAGGGACCTGCTCTCTCCATGTGGATTGATCAGGCGGACGCAGGCCAGGCGGACGCTGTAGTCGCCCGAGTACGCCTTCAGAGCGGCACGCCGGTCCCTTCTCCGCGACTGCGCCTTTTGCGCAGCGGGCCGCTGCACCCTGTCCGTGATCGTCTTGCTTACCGGACTACGCCCTTTGGCATCATGAGGCGTTCCACAGTTGGGCGGCTCGGCATGCAGTTTACTGCCGGTCTGCGTAGTGGTGAGGACATGGAATTCAGCCTTCGCATGTGGTTTGGCGGCGGCAAGATCGAGATGGCGCACCCCGGCGGTATCTATGTCCTGGGAGAGGACGCCGTGGAGCGCGTTACGGGTCTTGTGCTGCCACTGGCCGAGGAGTTCCGGGCGCTTCTTCATGTGGTCACGGCGGAGTGGGTCCGGGAACTGCGGGGCCCCGCCCGGTACGCCATAGCTGTTAAGATCCTTCGCGTTCACGTCCTGTCGGCTATGTACCGGCGCGGAGGCAGCTTTCCTTGGACTGCCGATGACCGGGCAGCCTTGGCTGCGGCGGTGAATGCAATCAAGGCATTGGCTCCGTCCGTTGAGCGGCCGCTCAGCGTCGCCGAGCTGGAGCTGCTGCGGCTCGCCGAAGCGCCCCAATCCAGCCTGGAGGCCTTTACGAACGCATTGACTGTCTGGCCGTCGGGAGGCTACCGGACGCAGATCCTGACCCCCCGGCTGTGGGACAACCTACGGTTTGAAAGCAATTTCAGGTACTACGGCGCCGAAAAGATCGCTTCAATCCGCCGCTGAGTGCCAGACGTCGGGGCAGCGGCCGATACCGGCCACGCAAAGCGGATCGGGTAATCTTGACCGGGCGGACATAGACAAATTGCCTGCCACCAAAGAACACAGGAGAGTTGTGAACGCTGATCTCGTCGTAGTCGGTTCAGGTTTTTTTGGCCTGACAATCGCGGAACGCGCCGCCACGGAGCTTGGGCTTAAGGTTGCAGTCCTGGACCGCCGTCACCATATCGGTGGCAACGCATACAGCGAAAATGAACCCAAGACCGGCATTGAGGTCCACCGCTACGGCGCCCACCTCTTCCACACCTCGAACGAACGGGTCTGGGAGTACGTGAACCGCTTCACGGCCTTCACCAACTACCAGCACAAGGTGTACACCAGCCATAAGGGCGAGGTGTACCAGATGCCCATCAACCTTGGCACCATCAACCAGTTTTTCCGCGCGTCCATGGGACCCGCAGAAGCCAGGGCGCTGATCCAGGAGCAGGCAGGGGAGCTTGCGGGCACTGATCCGCAGAACCTGAACGACAAGGGCATCCAGCTGATCGGCCGGCCCCTCTATGAGGCGTTCATCAAGTACTACACCGGCAAGCAGTGGCAGACGGACCCCAAGGACCTGCCCGCGGAGATCATTTCCCGCCTTCCCGTCCGCTACAACTACGACAACCGCTACTTCAACGACTCGTATGAAGGTCTCCCGGTTGACGGCTACACGGCGTGGATCGAGCGCATGGCCGATCACCCGAACATCGAGGTTCACCTCAACACTGATTTCTTCGACGGCGGAGAGTTCGGCCAGGCTTCTGTGCGTGGCCAGGTCCCCGTCATTTACACGGGACCGGTGGACCGATACTTCAACTACGCCGAAGGTGACCTCTCCTGGCGCACCATCGACCTTGAGGAAGAGGTCCTGCCCGTGGAGGACTTCCAGGGCTGCGCCGTGATGAACTACCCGGACGAGGAAGTCCCCTACACACGAATCCACGAATTCCGGCACTTCCACCCCGAACGCGACTACACCAAGGACGCCACGGTGATCATGCGGGAGTTCTCCCGTTTTGCGGAGAAGGGCGACGAACCCTATTACCCGGTGAACACCGCCGTCGACCGTTCGAAGCTGCTGGCCTACCGGGACCTGGCCCGCGGTGAAGATTCCGTGCTGTTCGGCGGACGGCTGGGGACGTACAAGTACCTCGACATGCACATGGCCATCGGATCGGCCCTGAGCATGTTTGACAACAAGATCAAGCCGCACTTCAGCGGCGGTGCGAAGCTGGAAAGCGGAGGAGTAGACGCATGAGCGTAGCGACAGAGTTCCGGCAGGGAGCCGAATCGGCCACAGACGATACCGTCTGGAAGACAGTCCATCGGGTGGTTTTCCCGGTCGACGGCGACACGGACACCCTGCCCCTGTACGTTGACTTCGATGCCGCGCGCCGTGTCGTCGATGGCCAGGAGTCGACCTCCAAGCGCGGCGGAACCACGCCTATCGCCACACAGCGCAGCCAGGTCCGTTCCGACTTCATCCTCGGCCGCCGCCGGCTGTCGCTGCCGGCCCACCGCCGGGTCTCGTTTGGAACGTACTTCAACGCATTCCCCGCCAGCTACTGGCGGGCCCACACGGACGTGCAGAAAGTCCGGCTCAGCATTGAGGTGGATGCCGAGGCAACCGTCATTGTGTACAAGTCCAGCCCCCGCGGAAGTTCAAACCGCGTTCAAAGCATGCATGTCACGGGAGGGGCCACCGCGACGTGTGAACTGTCGCTGACCACCTTCGCCGACGGCGGCTGGTACTGGTTCGACCTCGTCGCCCACGGTGACGACGTGACCCTGCAGCAGGCTGACTGGGCGGTTCCGGAACCGGAAGGCTTCAGCCCTGGCACGCTTTCCATCGCGGTCACCACGTTCAACCGTCCGGATTACTGCGTCAAGCACCTGCGGACGTTCGCCGAATCAGAAGACCTGCTCGCGGTCATGGACCGGCTCATCGTCACCGACCAGGGAAACCAGAAGGTCAGGGACGAGCAGGGCTTCGAGGAAGCCGCCGCCGTACTCGGCGACAAGTTCAAGCTCATTGAACAGGGAAACCTTGGAGGCTCCGGCGGGTTCGCCCGCGGAATGCACGAGTCAGTACAGGACGGCCAGAGCAAGTATGTGATGCTCCTGGATGATGACGTCGTGGTGGAGACCGAGGGCGTGTTGCGTGCCGTCAACTTTGCAGACTTCACGCGGAGCGCCACCATTGTGGGCGGCCACATGTTCAACCTGTTTGAGCGATCGGTGATCCACAACTTTGGTGAAGGCATCAACGAGTACCGGTTCCAGTACGAACCGATCGGCGAGGGGCAGATAGCCCACGACTTCGCTGCCAGCAACCTCCGGACCACGCCCTGGATGCACCGGCGGATCGACGTCGACTACAACGGCTGGTGGATGTGCCTGATCCCGACCTCGATCATCAAGGAGATCGGGCTCGCCCTCCCCGTCTTCATCAAGTGGGACGACGTCGAATACGGCATCCGCGCCAAGGCCAACGGATACACCACCGTGAGCCTGCCCGGAGCAGCCGTGTGGCATATGCCGTGGACGGAGAAGGACGACACCATTGACTGGCAGGCGTACTTCCACCAGCGGAACCGGTGGGTGGCGGCCTTGCTGTACTCACAGTACGAGAAGGGCGGACGGCTGCCGGTCGAAAGCTTCCTGCAGGACGTCCGCCACCTGCTCTCGCTGCAGTACTCGGCCGTGGAGCTCCGCAACCGCGCCCTCCAGGACCTGCTCGACGGGCCTTCGCACCTGCACCGGACCATCGGCGGCAAGCTTCCGGAAATCCGCCAGGTCCGTTCCGGCTTCCCGGACGCCCAGGTCACGAAGGACATCACCGAGTTCCCCGCCGTCAAGCGCGTGCACCTGCCCAAGTTCGGCATGGTCCCGACGCGGCCCAAGAACATCGTTCAGACAGTGTCCAGTGCGCTTTCCGGTGCTGTTCGCCAGCTGCGAGGCGTAAACCCGGAGGCCTCCCAGCACCCCGAAGCAGTCGTGCCTGCGGCAGACGCGCGCTGGTGGCGGCTGTCGCACCTGGACTCGGCCATCGTCTCTGCTTCCGACGGAACCGGCGCATCCTGGTACCGCCGGGACAACGTCCGTTTCCGCAAGCAGCTGCTGCGGAGCATGACGCTGCACGCAAGGGTCCTGGCGCGCTGGGACGAACTCTCGGCGGCATACAAGGGTGGACTCAGTGAGTTCACGTCACCCGAAGCCTGGACGAAGACCTTTGAGTCCATGTCCGACTCCAGCCCTGAACAGCAGAAGCCCAATAAGTGACGAACGGACGTACATCCCCGACACGCCAGGGCGCCGACCGCGCCCTGGTCGTTCCGGGAACCGGGAACGGTCTTGCTGACGTTTTCCGGTCCAGGTTCCTTCTGAAACTCCTGGTCCGCAAGGAGCTCAGGATCCGTTACCGCGGATCCGTCCTCGGACTGCTCTGGACCTACGTCAAGCCTGGCGTGCAGTTTGTTGCCTTCTACCTGGCGCTGGGCGTTTTCCTTGGCCTTGAGCAGAGCCCGACAAACAGGGGCGGCTTGCCGAATTACGCCGTCTACCTGTTCTCCGGGATCATCATGGTGAACTTTTTCACGGAGTCCCTGAGCACTGCCACGCGCTCGATCGTCAACAACAGCGGCCTGATCAACAAGATCTACCTGCCCCGCGAGCTGTTCCCGGTCTCGTCGGTTTGGGTCTCGGCGGTGCATTTCCTGCCGCAGGCGTGCGTGCTGGTGGTCGCTTGCCTGTTCAGCGGGTGGCGGCCGGGGCTTCTCGAGGCGTACACCGCCGTTGCGGGGTTCCTGATCATTGCCCTCCTCGCCACGGGCCTGGGGCTCTTTTTCGGGGCCGTGAACGTCTATTTCCGGGACTCGGAGAATTTCGTCGACCTGCTGCTGATGGTTGCCACCTGGGTTTCGCCTGTGCTGTATTCCTGGCGGATGGTCCAGGCCAAGGCGGGGGACTTCTGGTTCTCCGTGTACCAGCTCAACCCCATCACGATCGCCGTCGAGTCGTTTCACCACGCGTTCTGGCTTCCCACCACGGCCGGGGCGGAAGGCAGCCCGCCCAACCTGGTCACCGTCTGGATCCCGGTGGGCCTGCTCGTGTCCCTGCTCATTCTGTTCCTCGGCCAGTGGACCTTCCGCAGGCTCGAAGGCCGTTTCGCGCAGGAGCTGTGACATGACCACCGCCATAGAAATACGCAACATCAACAAGCAGTTTGTCCTGCGCCACACCAGATCACTCAAGGAAGCACTCGTGTGGCTGATCCGGGGCCGCAAGGGCGATCTCTCCAAGAAGTTCCATGCCCTCCGGGACCTTTCGATCGACGTCGAACACGGTGAGACAGTGGCCCTCCTGGGACTCAACGGTTCCGGCAAATCGACGCTGCTCAAGCACATTTCCGGCGTCATGCTGCCCGATTCGGGCACCGTCCGCACCGGTGGCCGCGTGGCAGGACTGATTGAGGTCGGTGCGGGATTCCACCCTGACCTGTCAGGACGGGACAACGTCTACCTCAACGGCGCGATCCTCGGCATGACGGAAGCGCAGATCAAGGAAAAGTTCGACTCGATTGTTGAGTTTGCCGAGATTGGCGAATTCATCGACACGGAAGTGAAGTTCTATTCCTCCGGCATGTACCTTCGGCTGGCGTTTTCCGTTGCAGTCCACACGGACCCGGACGTGTTCCTCGTTGACGAGATCCTGGCCGTGGGCGACGAGCCGTTCCAGAAGAAGTGCCTTGCGAAGATCAAGGAGCTGGCCGCCGCGGGGAAGACCCTGATTGTCGTCAGCCATGACCTGGATCTGGTGTCCCATGTCTGCGAACGCGGAGTGATGCTTGAACATGGCTCGGTGGTCATGGACGGCCCCGTTGACGAAGTCATCAGCAGGCTCCGGAACCGTTAGATCCGGGTCAGGCCGCCGGCCGAGGCCCATGCTTGGCCGGCCGGGAACTGACCCACCGTTTTGCTGCGGACCGGACGCATTCGGACGGACCGTGTACCTACATAACCCAATCTTGGAGGAAATGTGTCCTGGCTGACGTCGCTGCCGGCCCTGTTCATCGCGGTAGCAGTGGTGCTCCTTCCGGGCGCAGCCCTGGGATGGGCGCTGGGCTTCCGGCGGACCAGCCTTCTCGGTTTTGCACCGGCCCTGTCGCTGTCCATTGCGGGCATCGGCGCCATTCTCGCCCCGTTTGTCCACGTGGGCTGGAGCATCTGGGTTGTTATTGCGACCACCCTGGTGGCTTCCGCCGCTGCATGGGCCATCATGCGGACGCGCTGGGCCCGACCCCGCCGGACGCCGACGGATGATACCCAGGAAAAGTGGACCGTGCTGGCAACGGCAGCGATTGGTATTGCTGCCGGCGCCTTTCTGATTGCGCGCCGGTACGTCCAGCTGGTCGGGGTTCCGGACAACATTTCCCAGCGCTATGACAACGTCTTTCATTTGAACGCTGTCCGCTTCGTGCTGGACACGGGCAACGCCTCCACGTTGAACCTGGGAAGCATGACAGGGGGAACAGGAGGTCTGTCCTCGGTGTACCCCGCCGTGTGGCACTCGCTGGCCGCACTCGTGACCCAGCTGACGGGCGCATCCGTGCCGGTATCAGTCAATGCGGTGAATCTGGTGGCCTCGGCGGTGATCTGGCCAATATCGGTGGTGTTCCTGACGCGGGTGGTTCTTGGGCCGCGGCCGATCGGCCTGCTGGCGGCCGGCGTCATATCGGCCGGGTTCCTGGCCTTCCCCTACCTCCTGCTCGTGTGGGGACCGCTGTTCCCCAACCTGCTCTCGGTCGCTGTGTTGCCGGCCGGTGTTGCCGCCGTGGTCCTTGCCTGCCGGCTGGCGCCCACGTCGCAGGACGTCCCGGTCCGGAACTGGCTCGTACTCGTGCTTGCACTTCCCGGACTGGCGCTGTCCCACATGAGCGCCATCAACGCCCTGCTTGCCTTCAGCGTCCCCATCGTGCTGTGGAGGCTGGCACTGCACGTCCGGACGATGGTCCGCGCCAAGGCTTCTCCTGGGAGGTTCGCCGTCACCGCAGTGGCAACGGCAGCCGGGATTGCCCTTGCACTGGTCATCTGGGACAAACTCAGGCCGGCAGCCTACAACGGCTGGACCGCCCATCAGACGGTGGCCGGAGCCATTGGTGAAGTCGTCGCGAATGCGCCGATGAAAACCGACGTTACCGTCGCGATCTCCATTCTGGCTTTGATCGGACTGGCCCGAATCGTCCGCCAGCGGTCCCAGTTCTGGCTGTTTGGCTGCTTTTTCGTCGCTGGATTCCTCTACGTTGTCGACGCCGGTTTCGAGGCGGGGTGGGCCAGGGCATTCTTCACGGGAACCTGGTACCAGGACACGTACCGGCTGGCCGCGTACGTGCCCATCTTCAGCGCCGTGCTCGCTGCCCTGGGTGTCCTGGTCCTTGCGGACTGGGCCACGGCAGCTTTCGAGCGCCTGACGCCGCGGCTGCGGGGGAGCGCCCTTATGAAGGGCCGCGGAGCCTTTCTTCCCGGCCTCGCCGGCATGGTCATCGCCTGCGTGATTCTCGCCTGGGCCACCCAGACCGGCCCCGTCCGCGACTATGTTGCGTCCAACCATATTTTCTATGAGCGCGACACCAAGGATTCGATCCTTTCCTCGGACGAGTACAAGCTGCTGGCCCGTATCGATTCCCGGGTTCCGGAGGATGCTGTCATCGCGGTCAACCCCTGGAACGGCGGGGCGCTGGCCTATGCATTTGCGGACCGGAAGGTCCTTGAGTTCCACATGGGACAGCGGGAATCAAAGAGCGAACGTGTCATCGCGGACTCGCTCTCCAAGGCGGACTCGTCGCCGGCTGTGTGCGATGCCGTGCGGGAAACGAAGGTTTCGTACGCGCTCGACTTCGGCAAGCAGTACCTGTTGAACCATCCGTCCAGCCGCACGTTCCCGGGACTGCAGAACCTGGATTCCTCCAAGGCCGTGGAACTGGTGGACCAAGAGGGAGCGGCCAAGCTGTTCAAAGTAGTGGCCTGCGACCCGGCCACCGCCGCCAAATAGCTTTCACCGCAAGCGGGACCCGAACCCACGCGAAAGGCCTCCGGAGAGGCAGCCTGTCAGCTGCCGTTCCGGAGGCCTTTTCCATGGGCGGGGCCCAGGGAACCTAACTGCCGAACGCCTCGATCAGCGCCGCGACCGTACGCTCGGCGGCATGGCCGTCGCCGTAGGGCGTGGCGTCGGTTGCGGGCGGCGCGGGACGGCGGACAGTGTCTGCCAGGATGCTCAGGTCCTCGCTGACCAGGACGTTCCAGCCCAGTTCGACCGTCTCCACCCATTCGGTTTCCGGACGGATGGTGGTGCAGGGGGTGCGGAGCAGGAAGGCTTCCTTCTGGAGTCCGCCGGAATCGGTGATCACGCCGGCGCTGTTCCGGACGGCATGGACCAGCTGCGGGTAGGCCAGCGGTGCAGCAACCCGGACGGAACCCTGCTCCAGATCGAGGCCGTGCTTGGCCGCCAGGCTGACGAGCCGCGGGTGGGCCAGCACGAAGACCGGCTTTTCCAGGCTGGCCAGGGACTCGATGATGGCTCCCAGTCGCTCAGGAGAATCGGTGTTGTCGGGCCGGTGGATGGTGCAGACGTAGTATTCGCCCGGCGCTGCATCGACGGGCAGGGGCTGCTCGGTGGCGTCTAGCATGTCGCGGACCTTGAAAAGCACGTCGGTCATGACGTCGCCAACTAGTACCGTCCGCTCCGCGAGGCCTTCCGTGGCGAGGTGCTTCACCGCCACCTCGGTGGGTGCAAGCAGGAGGTCAGCGCTGTGGTCCGTCAGGACGCGGTTGTGCTCTTCCGGCATCCGGCGGTTGAAGGACCGGAGCCCGGCCTCCAGGTGGGCAACGGGGATGTGCATCTTGATGGCCGCGATGGCCGCCGCGAGGGTTGAGTTGGTGTCGCCATAAACCAGGACACAGTCCGGGGCTGACTCCTCAAGGATGCCTTCCAGGCCGTGGAGCATGGCACCTGTCTGGGCACCGTGCTTGCCGGAGCCGACGCCAAGATTGAAATCCGGTGCCGGGATGCCGAGATCGCGGAAGAACACATCGCTCATGAGCTCGTCATAGTGCTGGCCCGTGTGGGCGATCAGGTGTTCGGCCTGTCCGGCCATCGCCGCTGCTATCGGTGCAAGTTTCACAAACTGGGGACGTGCGCCAACGACGCTGAGAATTCGCATGGGTTCAAGTTTAGAGGCAGGCCGTCTATATTTCGCCCGGGGACCGGTGACTAGAATCACGGGGTGCGTGCTCCTCGGCAGGGTTTCATGGGTCCCGCGATAACCTTACTGGGTGGACAACGAAATACAGGACTCAGTGCTGCTCGACCTGGTGATCGCCGTGCACACCCCCGACCGGCCCGTGGGGCGCGCCGTAGCGTCGCTGGTCGACGGCGGTCTGCCTACGGCTCCCGGTGCGCAGCGGCGGCTGCGGATCAACGTGGTTTGCCACAACACGGATGTGGATCCGATCCGGGAGCGGGTGGCTCCCGAGCACCGTGGCCTCGTGCGCTTTCACCACTACGTGGACGGCATCAAGAGCCCCGCGGGCCCCTTCAACCACGGAATCGCTGAGTCCTCCGGCACGTGGGTGGCCATCATGGGCAGCGATGATTCCGTCGAACCCGGCGCGCTGGCACGATGGGTTGAAGCTGCTGAGCGCGACCACGCCGACGTGCTGATAGCCCCCATGGGCCACGCCGGCGGTGGTCCCATTCGCACGCCTGTGGTGAGGCGCACCCGCCACGCCCGGCTCGATCCAGTGGCCGACCGCCTGACGTACCGGACAGCGCCGCTCGGACTGTTGCGGCTTTCGCTCGTGCGCCGGCTGGGACTCACATTTCCGACCCGCTACGCCACCGGCGAGGACCAGTCGTTTTCGGCGAAGCTGTGGTTTTCGGGCGCGAACATCAGCTACGGCCGCGGCCTCCCGCGATACCTGGTGCACGCCGACGCTGCCCTCCGTGTCACCCACACGCCGCGCCCCGTGGCAGAGGACTTGGCATTCGCAACCGACTTGGTCACGTCCGGATGGTTCGAGGATTTGCCTCACCGGGCCAGGGAAGCAATTGTCACGAAGATCATCAGGGTGCACATCTTTGGGCACGTCCTGCTGCGTGCCGAGGCCGGAACATGGAGTTCGGCCGATGCCGCCGAGATGGCGCGCGAATTGCAGAAACTGCTGTTCCGGGCACCGCACGCTGCGCGACCGCTTTCACTCGCGGACAGAAGACTGCTCGACGCCGTGGCCCGCGAAGAGGCGGACGTGGCCGTGATGAAGGCGCTGGCATTGGCCCGGCGCCGGTTTGCGAGCCCGCAGACCTGGCTGCCGCGCAGCCTGTCGCACGCCCTGCATCCCGAGGCGCCACTGAGGTTCATGAGCGCCTCGGCGCTGGTCTAGCGCGTCACGCCGGGATGAGCACGGCTTCCATGCTCCGACGCCCCCTGAAAACTCCCCGATTCCGTCGAAAGAACACATGAAGATCCTTGTAGTCGCAACGTGGTATCCGCATGACGAAAATCCCACCGAGGCGCCGTTTAACTCCGAGCACGTGGAAGCCATCCGGGGACGCGGACACGAGGTCCGCGTGATCCACGTCCGGCTCGGCACCACCCTCGCCTTGCCGCGGCAGTCTTCCGGCCTGTGGGAGGGCACGCCCGTGCGGCGGGTGGCCGCGGACCCGAAACGGCCGTCTACCGTCCTGGCTGCCAGCCGGACGCTGGCCAAGGAAATGGCCTGGGCTGACGTGGTCCACACCATGGCGTTCTCCTCGATCCTCGTCACGATGATGCCGTGGGCCGCACGCGCGCTGACGGGCCGCCGGCCAGCATGGGTCCATACAGAGCATTGGAACGGCGTCGTGAACCCGGCCAGTGTCTCACCCCTCTGGGCCAAGCTGTCCTGGGTGCGCGGCGTCCTGCGTTTGCCCCACGTCGTCACCGGTGTGACCGGGCAGCTCACGCGGGAAATGCAGCGGTTTGCGCGCCCGCACGCCGCCGTCGTGGTGCCGTGCGTGGTCAAGGCCCGCGGCGCCGTCGTCCCTTCCTCCTTCGGTACCCCGCTCCGCCTCGCTGCCGTGGGCGGACTCATTGCCCGCAAGCGGCCGCTGGAAGCGGTGCGGGCCATTGCCTGGCTGCGCGACCACGGCACGGACGCGCACCTGACGTGGGTGGGTGAAGGCCCGCTTCGCGGGGAATGTGAGGCCCTGATTGCGAGGCTCGGGCTTGAGGACCAGGTGACGTTGACAGGCTCGGTGAAGCCCGCAGAAGTTGCCGGCCAACTGGCTGACGCCGACCTCTTCTTTCTTCCCACTGCCCAGGAAAACTTCTTCACTTCGGCCGCAGAGGCACTGGCGGCGGGCCGCGCTGTCGTGGCCACCCGGGTGGGCGGCTTCAGCGACTACGCCGACGGCTCCAACAGCAGACTGGTCGACGACGTGTCCCCTGAGACGCTGGGAGGAGCGGTCCTGGATGCCCGGGACGCATTCAAGGATGTTCCTGCCGGAGACATTGCCGGTCCCATCCGCGAACGGTTTTCGCCGGAGGCAGTGGGGGAGCTCTTCGACCGCGCATATACGGCTGCTCTGGCCCGTGCCTGAGGCCACGGGCGTTACAGGCATCATTGCACACACTCTCGGAGGGGAACTGTGAAGTCCGAACCCAAGGTTCTTCAGTTCAATGACTGCGCCTTTGTGGCGCGGAACATGGTCCGCGCTGCGGCGCGCGCGGGCATCAGCTGGGACTACCTGCCGCCGGAGCAGGTCCGTCCGATGACAGTGGCGCCGAAGAATCCGCTGCTGGCCAAGGCGCGGTTCATCCCGTACGTTGCACGGCGGGCCGTCAAGCTCCGGGCAGCCGACGTCGTGCACGTGCACTACGGCACGAGCGTCAGGCTGATTAAGGAACGCGGAATGCCGCGGCGCCCGTACGTCCTCACCCTGCATGGAACCGACATCAGAAGGCAGTGGAAGGATCCAAGCTTCCACGATGAGATCCAGCGGGCCATCGATGGCGCGGCACACGTCTTTTACGCGAATGCCGACAACGAGCACGACGCACGCGCGGCCCGTCCGGATTCGGAATTCCTTCCGTCCCTGGTTGATGTGGCCGGATTGCCGTCGTGGTCGCCTGTGGGACCACCCACAGTGCTGTTTATCTCACGATGGGACGACGACAAAGGTGTGACCCAGCAGCTGGGCCTGGCGGAGGAGCTTTGCCGGGCCCTTCAAGGCAAGGCTGAGGTCGTTGGCCTTAATTGGGGCCCCGGTGCATCGCAGGCTCAGCGGCTCGGCGTCACCATGTTGGACAAGCTGCCGCAGCAGGAGTATTACGAGAAGCTCAGCCGCGCCTGGGTGGGAGTGGGGCAGGCTTCAAATTACTTCTCCACCAGCGAATTCGAAGCCCTGTGCATCGGCCTGCCGGTGGCTGCCCTCGGAAGCCGCCTGCCGCGACCCGACGACGGCACGGTTCCCCCCGTGATGGAGGGGAACGTCGACGAAGTTGTCGAGCAGATCGTCGGAACGCTCGCCGACCCGCACGCCCAGTCAGCGCGGCTGGGTGGCCGCGGGTGGGCTGTGCCCAGATACGATGCCGGCAGATACGTGCACATGCTGGATGCGCTCTACCGCCGGATTCCCCGCTAACCGCTGAACCAAGAAGGCCCGGACGCTGAGTCCGGGCCTTCTGGGTACTTCTGATCCGGTGCTTAGGACCCAGCGCCGCGCGTACTCAGGGGCTGCTTGGCAACGAACTCCTGAGCCGCGTTCTGTCCGGCGTCACCGGCGTCTTCCTCGCCAGAGTCGTCGCCGGAGTCGTCACCATCGCGGTTGTGCAGGCCCGCAAGTGCAGCGTGCTCGGCGAAGTCAGGGTTTTGTTGCACGACTTCGTCAAACGATCCCTGGGAGACGATGCTTCCTTCTTTCATGAAGCAGACCAGATCGTTGTTTCGGATAGTCGAGAGGCGGTGCGCTACGGAGATCACGGTCATCTCGCCGTGCAGTTCGCTGATCGCCTTGGCAACGGCAGCTTCTGTTCCGGTGTCCAGGGCACTCGTGGCCTCATCAAGCACGAGTATGAGGGGATTCATGTACAGGGCGCGCGCGATGCCGAGTCGTTGGCGCTGGCCACCCGAAAGAGCGAGCCCGCGCTCACCGACGCGGCCGTGGATGCCGTCCTTGCGCGATTCGATGGTTTCCAGGAGTTGGGCCCGTTCCAAGGCCTTGAGAACTTTTTCCTCGTCGATGTCTTTGCCCCATGTTAGGGCCACGTTCTGGGCCACCGATCCGTCAAAGATAGCGACTTCCTGCGGAACATAGCCAACGCGTTTGCGCCAGTCGGAAAGGACTTCCTCCAGCGGAACGCCGTCCAGCGTCATGGTGCCTTTGGACGGGGTCAGTAGGCCAAGGAAGATGTCGATGAGCGTGGACTTGCCAGCCCCGGACTGTCCCACGACGCCCACCGAGGAACCAATCGGCAACCGAAGGTTGATGTTCTGAACGGCAGGCCCACCGGCCCCTGGATAGGTAAACTCCACGTTCTTCAGTTCGAGCATCTTCGGCTCATGCTTGATGGGGGTCTTGCCGAGCTTCTCTGCGTTTTTGCGGTACTCCGCGGCGTCGCGGATGTCGCCCATGACCGTTTCGGTGTAGGGCAGTGTCGACTGCACCAGTGTCAGCTGAGACTGGACCGTCGTCAGGGCCGGGACCATCTTGAAACCGGCTAGACCGAAGATCGCCACAGATGACATTGCGGCCTGAATACCTCCGATCAGATAACCGACAGTGCCTATGAGGAGAAAGCCGCCAATCAACGCCATGTCGATCACGAACTTTGGCACGGACGCCATGAATCTGATGTTGGAACGGGAACGTGCGGCCCTCTCGCGGCTCTGCATGACAACGGCGCCGACTTCGTCTGCCTTGCCACGCAGGGTGATTTCCTTGAGCGCGCCAAGCATCTCGGAGACCAGTTTGGACATGCGCATGGCAGCGTCCCGGTTTACCTTGCCGGCTTCGTAGGATTTTTTCGAAAGCCAGAGATAGAGGAATGCAGCTATGGCGCCGAGATAAATGACCGTAACGAGCGCGGTCTGCCACGAAGCGCCGATAAGCACCACCAGCACGGAGGCGAACGTCAACACTTGCGCCGGAAGAGTCACAGCAGGAAACAGGACGCCCGCAACCGTATTAGCGATTCCGACGTCGATCATGCGCACGAGTTCCGTAGTGGAGCGCTTCATTCGTTCCGTCCACGGCGCGCGGATGTAGCTTTGAAAGAGAACCGTGCCGATTTCAAGTTCATAGTCTGCGAACTTGCGGGTGGAGATCCATTGCAGCCAGATGTTGAGCACAGACTTGAGGATCATGACCATCGCGGACGAGACCAGCAGGAGTAGACCGAACTCCTGGCTCACAGATCCGAAGACAGGAAGGCTCATGCTTCCACCTTTAAGGATCTGGTTCAGCACGAGCGCGAATACGCCCAAAGCAGCGGAGTCGAGAAGCGCCAGCACGGCCGATAGTACGCCGAAGAGAAGGAGGAACCGTCTTGCGTTGGACGGCAGAAGCGGCAGCAGCTCGCGCATGGTGCGGCGCAGGTGTTTCAAGAATTACTCCAGAACGGCAAGGGACAGAATCCCTCCCAATACTACGCGCCGCCCTTGAAGACGCAGGCAGGCGTGCTGGTGCAACCAGGCGGAACTGAACGCAGGCGGTGACAGGCAGCCGCGGGATTGTACGGTTGCGGATGAGATGATGTTGGGCATGAGTCAGCAAATTCGGGTCACACAACTGTTTGATTGTGCAGACGTTGCCAAGACCTTTGTTGGAGAGGCCCGTCGGCAGGGAAAGCCCTGGAAGTTGGTCCAGGGGCCATGGAGCCGGGGCGGAACGAAGGCTGCGTACTACCGGTTCCGCCTGGAGCAGGCCTTGGCATATCCTCGCACCCAGATCTGGCATGTGAACATGGGCGGCCGGGCCAAATGGGCGAGGGGCGCCTTTGCCCGCCCTTACGTTCTAACGCTCCACGGCACTGATATTCGGGAAAGTTACTGGCAGGACCAGCATCATGCCGTCATTAAAGCGGATATCGAGGGGGCGGGGCACGTCTGGTACACGACTCCCGACCTCCGCGAGAAGGCAGAGCGAGCAAGGGTAGACGCGGAGTACCTCCCGGCGCCTGTGAATACGGATGAGCTACCTGGCTGGGTCCCGGCCCCCAAGCCGCGCGTGTTCTTCCCGTCCCGATGGGATGCCTCCAAAGGAGGCGACGCGTTGCTGCAAACCGCCTCGGATGTGATTTCGGCAGTCGGTGCCCGGTCCAACGTCGATTTCGTCGGCCTTGATTGGGGAAATCGCGCGGCCGAAGCTGCCCGGCTGGGAGTCACACTTCTGCCAAAGATGCCCAAGCGCCAATTCCTCAGGGAACTGTCTACGGCGCACGTGGCTGTTGGTCAGGTCACGGGGGTCCTCGGACTCAGCGAGCTACAAGCGATCGGCATAGGAGTGCCCACAATCTTTGTCGATCAAGTGGATGGATATCCTGGAGACTTGGCGACAGTAAGCGTTGAAAAGTCCGAGGTCGGCCAGGCGGTCAGGGAGTCGCTCGCGGATCCGGCAGTATTATCACGGCGGCTGGATGGGCCATCTTTTGTCCGGAACAACCACAGTGCCTCCGTTCTGTTGCCACGATTATTAGCTGGTTATGCCAAAGTTCTAGGAGATGCGCAATGACCAAGCCCCATCTCTTGTACATAGCTTTTGCCTTTCCGCCGAGCACAGCCTCGTCGGTCTACCGGTGTACGTCCGTTGCGAATGCATTTTCGAGTGAAGGCTGGGACGTGACCGTTCTGACCGTTGATCCTGAAGTCTGGTCGCAAATATCGGGAGTGGACCAAAAGCTCGCCGAAACCGTTGACCCTGGAATTACAGTCGTTCCCGTAGATGATGGGGGATCGGAAGAGCCCGCCCGTGGTGACCTTCGCAGGTATTCCCGTTTCCGGATCGAGGCACCGTATGTGTGGAAGGAATTTAGGAGACGGCTTAGCCGCCGCCACTTCCCTGAAGACTTGCACGGATTTTGGTTGAAGCCTGCGGCAAGCGAAGCCCGTCGAATTCACGAGCAAAAACCCGTTGACTTGGTCATGGCGTCTGCAGTTCCGTATGTTTCATTTGAAGTGGCCCGCACTCTCGAGGGAGTCCCTTATGTGCTCGACTACCGCGACGCTTGGGCCTTCAATACGTTCACGGAAGTTTCGAAACACGAGCCGGATTCGAAAGTCGGACAGCTTGAGGCGCGATACTTGGACGGCGCGTCCCAAGTGTGGTTCGTAAACGATCAGATCAAAAGTGAGTACGAGCGCAGATACCCCTCGGCTGGCACTAAAATGCGCGTCGTAGCGAACGGGTTCGATCCACAGCCCGGACATGCAAAACCGCAGCCACGGAAAACGTTAGATCCTACATTTGGCTACCTAGGCACGTTGCTGTACGAGAAAATGCCGACCCAGTGCTTGCTCGATGGTTGGCACCTCGCCTTCCCTGGCGGAGGACCCACTGGCGGTACAACAGCAGTCTTCAAAGGAAAGCTCAGCTCCTCCGGCGCCGTTTCGCCTGAAATGCTGGGAGCTTTTACTAAAGTAAAAGCGGATGGGCTCAATCACTTCGGGCCCATCTCCAAGCGTGACGTCGCTGGATTCTATCTATCGCTGGACGCGCTTATCTTGCTTCTACCCAGCGGGAAGTACGTGACTGGGGGGAAAACGGCCGAATACTTGGCCACCGGTCTCCCTATTGTTTCCGCCCACGACCTGGACATAGCAGCCACGGACCAGCTTCGTGATTATCCGCTGTGGTTTCCGGCGAAGGAGCTGACTCCTCAGGGCATTGCTGAAGCTTTACGTGCGTGCGCTGAGGCCCTTAAGGATCCGGATCCAGTCCGTTGGAACGCAGCGTGGGAATATGGCCAGAGGTTTGACAGGAGACTAATTTTGAAGCCCATCATCTCTGAACTGCGGCTAATAGCCGGTTACGCCGAGTCAGATGCGGCTCTTCTGGATGAGGAGAGGAGCTAGTCGTGAACGAGCCGAAGCTCTTAGACGTCAGTATCTTGATTGGACGCAGTACACACGCCCAGGCCGTCATCGACGACTTGTGGATGCGTGCCAGTAATCATGTGACTCAAGAGGGCCGCAGGCTTTCGGGGACGGTCGTCTATGTTGACGACGGCCGGTCGGAAGTGACGGCGTCAGGGCCGGGGCTGAACGTAATTGCTTTGAAAGTGTCGCGGGGAGGGTTATGCGCTCAGATTTGGTCCGCCCTCGCGGAAAAGGGCGGTCCTACGGGGGCTGCAGGACGCCTTGTAAGAGATAATCTTGCATCCCGACGACTGGCTAAGACTTTTGGAAAATGGCCAGATGTCGCCGCAACGTTCTGTAACTCAGACATTGTTGTTGCCGCTGACCTCATTGCGGACCGCTCAGTATGGCAGTTACGAAAACGAACCCCCGCCCAACTGGTTCACGGACCTATTGCCATGATGCATGTGCTGCGGCAGATAGCCAGCACTTAGGGGTGGTGCGTTGGATCCGATCGCGGGTGGACGGCTCGAGCCATTGTTTCCGGAGACCGGGTGACGTGCAAATGAAGCGGTACGGGCGGCGGGGGAGGATGCCGAGCTCCAGCAGCCCGGCCGCCGTCGGCGCCCATGGTGGGCGGGGGACGGTCGCCAACCCGCCTCAGGAGATGTGACAGTCAAGAAAGGGGGCCAGCGCCCGCGAAAACTCAGCGCTAATGTGCGAGTAGTCCCGGTAGACAATCACAGCGCCGAGCTGCGGATAGCAGAGCTTTGCATCGCAGAACTCGTTTCTGAGCGGAATGCGGGTGAATCCGGCGGCTTTAAAGTTCGCCGCTGCATGCGTTATCGCCGTTCCCCTGGGGAAGGCCTTTTCCACAGTGGTGGCACAGGCGAGCGGATCCCGGCTGTTGGCCGCGAGGCAGGTTGGAACAGACTGGCCGTTGGTGCGCGGAACGTCGTCGAAAGCGACCACCCGCTTACCTGAAGCGAGCAAGCCCTTCCATACCGTGGTGAAGCCCTCCACCGCAGGGTCCCTGAGTTCAACGCCAGGCGCCGGTTTGTAGGTGTAGGCCGACGAATAGGAGGCCGTGAAAATCATACTGACTTCTTTGGACGCCGCCAGCTTTTCCTGAAGTTTCTTGCCCCACGCCCAACAGTCTGCCTGGTTTCGGTCAGTCGCTTCCGAGGGCAGGACGCGCAACGCCGCCGTGAGCGGACACGATCCCTTTGTATACGTCTTGACATGCCATTTGTGCCGTTCGGCGAGAACCTCGATAGCCGGCAACCAGGCTGTTGCATGGGAATCACCTACGAGGGCGACAGTGGCCGTGGCTTGGCTTTCTTCGACGCCAAAGTCGCAGGAAACCAGGTCCGTGCCGGAGAAGTCGCCCTGGCAGCCCTTGTACAGGGGTGCCGTATTTTGGCGGGCAACCACCGCCGGAGCAGGATCCGGAAGTCCGGCCCCGGTGACGGAATCACAGTTGTTGGCGGGGTTGAGCGCCCCCGGGCCATAACAAGGGCTGTTCACCTGCGCCGACTTGCCGTCGCTTCCGACGAAGGCAAATGACGTCAGCGCGACCGAGAGGCCCAGCACGATGGCCATTCCGGATGCGGCGACCAAATACGCGCGAACGTTCGTCGACAAGAGGCGGCCGGTCCGCAGCGGGTCTTCCACCGTGATTTTCGTGATCCAGGACAGCAGGACCACCAGGCACAGGAGGAGGCACTTGTCCAGCAGGCCGGCTGGCCTGCCCATTACGTACGGGGCCACGATCAGGATCGGCCAGTGCCATAGGTAAAGGGAGTAGGAGATGCCCCCCACAAACGTCATGGCCTTGGATGACAGCCACCAACGGGCTCCGGCCGGTGTCGCCGTCCCGGATACTATCAGGATCATCACGGTTCCGCCGACAGGAATGGCCGCGGTCCAGCCGGGAAACGGCGTCTGGGCCGCGAACATGAGGGCCGAACCGGCAATCAGGCCAATGCCCGCCCAGCCCAGGACGGTGGCGATCCAGCCATCGAGGGTCCGCTCCATTAGGACGAGGGCAACGAGCGCGCCGGCCGCAAATTCCCAGACACGGGCCGGGGTGACGAAGTACGCCATGGACGGGGCGAGCGCCGTCACAGCCATTGAGTAGGCCAGGGAGGCTATCCCGATGACCGACAGGCCGCCGATGAGAATCGACCGTGGAGACGTCGCCCTGCCCTTTGAGCGGGCAAGCTTCGGAACGATGTACAGCAGGCCGAGCACCAGCAGGGGCCAGACGACGTAGAATTGCTCCTCGACGGAGAGGGACCAGTAGTGCTGGGCGACCGTCGCGTCATTGTGCTGCGCCGAGTAATCCACCGAGTCGCCGGCCAGTACCCAGTTTTGAACGTAGAACCCGCTGGCTGCCAGCTGCCGTGCCGTAACTTCCCAGACCGTTGACGGCATCCACAGGAATGCTGAGAGCAGCGAAGCGAACAGGACAAGGAATGAAGCCGGAAGCAGCCGTCTTACGCGCCTGGCCCAGAACTTCAGCAGGCCGATCGAAGATGTCCGCAGGATCTCCCGGTACATGTGGGACGTGATGAGGTATCCCGAGATGACAAAGAAAATGTCCACGCCCACGTACCCTCCCGTTAGCCGGTTCGGCCAGAAGTGGTACAGCACGACGGCCGCCACGGCGATGGCACGCAAGCCTTGGATCTCCGGGCGGAACGGGGCCTGAACGGGCCGCTGCTCTGCCGTGCGGAGTCCTGAAGCCGGGTCAATCACGAGGTTAGTTGCAGACACAACAGGAAATTTTACCGTCTAAGTGCGGCCGGACCGGTGCGGGCCGCCAACGGCCGGTCACCGCTCCAGCCGTTCATGGCTGCGTTCCACACCCCCACACGTTCCGTCCGCACGTCTGTGCCGTGGGCTCCAAGTACCCGACGGCTGCATGCCCTATGGAATACTTGACGGGTGAGTCGAACCTGGATAGTCATCCCCATGTACAACGAAGCGTCTGTCGTCGGTACCGTCATTGAGGGGCTGAGGAAAGAATTCCCCAACGTTGTGTGTGTCGACGATGGCAGCACCGACGGCTCCCAGGAGGTCGCCAGGGAAGCAGGCGCCGTCGTCGTTCAGCATCCGGTTAATCTGGGCCAGGGGGCCGCGCTCCAGACGGGCATTGAGTATTCACTGCAGGACCCGGAGTTGGATTGCATCATCACTTTTGACGCCGACGGCCAGCACCGCGTAGTCGACGCCCGTGCCATGGCGGACCGCATCCTGTCGGGCGAAGCCGACGTCGTTCTTGGGTCGAGGTTCCTCGATGACAGGACGAAGCTGACGCCGCTGAAGCGACTTGTCCTGAGGACGGCCGCCGTACAGTCGCGCATGGCGACGGGCATGGCCCTCACCGACGCGCACAACGGCCTGCGGGCGTTCAGCCCAGGCGTTGCCCGGGGCATCAATCTGCAGCAAAACCGGATGGCGCACGCTTCTGAACTTGTCCACCAGCTGGCGGAGATGAACCCGCGCTGGGTCGAGCAACCGGTTGAAATCGTCTATACGGACTATTCCAAATCGAAGGGCCAGTCCTTGTTGAACTCGGTCAATATCGTCGCTGATCTCTTTTTTAGGTGAAATTGTGCAGATTATTGTCCAGATAGTTCTTGTCCTGGCCGTTGTGGTCATGTCGCTGGCACTAATGCGCGGAGGGTCCAACGCCCGGCACCTCGCCATCCGGCGCATCATGCTGGTGCTCTTTGCCCTGGTGGCTGCGTTTTCCATTTTCTTCCCTGAGTTGTTGACGCGGGTCGCGAGGCTTCTGGGCATCGGCCGTGGAACGGACCTGGTCCTTTACGGCCTTGTGGTGAGTTTCCTGGTGTTCATGGCCACCACGTACCAGCGGTTCCGTCATATGGAGGCGACGCTTACGAAGCTGTCGCGCAGGATAGCCTTGGATGAGGTGGGACTCCCCGGCAAGGCGGAGCAGCCCCAGAGCGAGGGCACGCAGGACCACCGGCGTCTGACACCGCCGGCCACCGGGGGACAATGAGTTCGGTTCAGGCCGGCACGCAACTGAGCGGGACCCGCATGTCCGAGCGGCCCCGTACACGGGACTTTGGCCTCGACATACTGCGGATCGCCAGTATCTGCGGAGTTGTGGCGATCCACGTTTTCGGCCACATGGTTGGACGCGCGCCGCGCGACAGCCGTGCGTGGTGGATTGCGATGGCGATCGACGTGGGCTGGATCTGGGTTGTGCCTGTGTTCGTCATGATTTCCGGCGCGCTGATGCTTGGGTCCAAGCAACTCACGGAGAGCCCTGGGATTTTCTATCGACGTCGAGCGGCCCGCCTGGTACCCGCACTGATCGCCTGGAACCTCATTTACCTGGTTGGCGTGCGGTTCTGGATGCGCGGCGAAGTTATCCCGCTGCCGCGGATTATGCAGCTGCTGGTTGACGGGTCGGTGTTCACCCAGCTCTACTTTCTCTGGCTGATCGCCGGGCTGTACGCCGTGGCGCCATTCTTGGCGTCGTTCCTGCGGGGCGGCGGCCGAGTAAGGGCTGCGACTGCCGCCGCATCGTTTCTTGCCGCTGCGCTGGTCTTCTACATGATTCCTGGAATCCTGGTCCTCTTTGGCATTTCGCGCCCGATTCATCTCAACTTCCTCACCCACTGGATGCCCTACGTGGGTTACTTCCTGGCCGGCTATGCTCTGAAGGATATCCGGCTCAAGGGGTTCAAGCTGGCGCTTGCCGCTGTGGCGACGGGTTGCCTCATTGCGGCAGCCATTTGGCATTACAGCCATAAGGGCGTCTTTCCGCTCCTCGATGCGGTTTCCTCCGTTTCCTACGTTGGCGTGCTCGTGGCCCTAGCAGCGCTGGGCGTGTTCGTCGTGACGCTTTCCCTCACAGCCAATCTCACCGTGAAGCGGGCGGGCAGGGCAATCGTGGCTCTGTCGAATGCAACTTTTGGCGTCTTCCTGGTACACCTCGTCATCTTTGAAGTCATCCGGCTTCAATTTCCGGAAGTTGCCGCCGGTAAATCTCTGGCCGCCATCTTCGCTGCCTATGCCGTGACAGTGGTTGGCAGTTTTGCCGTTTCGCTGGCCGCGCGGCGCGTTCCTCTGCTCAGAAGCATCTTCTAGTCCTTCCGGCCGTCCCCCGTGCATTCGCCCCAGGGGAGGCCGGCAGGTCAGGTCTCCGGCTAACAGGCGCGCGGGCGTCTGGGATAATGAGTCATATGACTGAGCTCCCCTCGCTGCTGATCCTGACCTTCTCACCCATACGCTCGGATCCGAGGGTCCTCAAGCAGGTCGAGCTGTTCAAGGACAAGTACAGGGTGTTCACGTGTGCCTACGGTGGGGCCCCGGAGGGAACCGAAGGTCATTTCCCTTTGCCCGATGATTCGCGCGGCTGGCCGTCGGACAAGCTGGGCCTCGTGTCCCGCCGCTATTCCCGCGTTTATGACGGACTGACTGCCGTGTCGGCTGCACGGAAGATCTTGCCGCGCGGCGAATTTGACGTCATTCTGGCGAATGACCTGAACACGTTGCCGCTGGCGCTGGAGCTCCAGCCACGGCTCGGCGTCCATGCAGACCTCCACGAGTTCGCACCGCGCGAAAAAGAGGACGATCTGAAATGGCGCCTGTTCGTTGCACCGTTTATGCGATGGCTTTGCCGCCGCTACTTGTCCCTCGCCGCCTCGGTCACCACCGTCTCGCAAGGCATCGCGGACGAGTACACCAAGGATTACGGCGTGGCGGCCGGAGTCGTGACTAACGCGGCACCATACTCCGAGCGGGACGTGCGCCCTGTCAGTTCGCCGGTGCGCCTGATCCACAGCGCTGCCGGGCAGCGCTACCGGAAGCTTGAAAACTTCATCGAGGCAATGCGGGACGCGCCGGATTGGCTCACCCTTGACATGATCGTCATGCCCAACGAGCCGGAATACGTCAATGAGCTCAAAGAGAAGGCTGCAGCAGTGCCGGCGATCCGCTTCCGCGACCCTGTGCCGTACAGCCAGCTGGTGTCCACCCTGAGCGAATATGACGTCTCACTCGTATTCCTGCCGCCCACCAACTTCAATCTCAAGAACGCGTTGCCGAATAAGTTCTTCGAAGCCGTCCAGGCGCGCATCGGCCTGATCGTAGGCCCATCACCGGCCATGGTGTCGATCGTGGAGCAGTACGGATTGGGCGCCGTGACACTGGATTTTTCTGCCGGCTCTTTGCGCGAAACACTCCATAGCCTAACCGCCGAAAAGATATCAATGTGGAAGAGGGCTGCGGATGCTGCAGCCCGGCCGCTCTCAGCCGAATCCCAGGTGATGGCCTGGCAGAAAGCGGTCGAGGACATCGTGGGGTCCCGGCACGCCCGCGCCTAGCCTGTTAGAAGCCTGCCGACGCCATTAACGAACGGCGGCTCCCGAATGGGAGCCGCCGTTCTTGCCTGCAGCCGGCGTCTAGCCCGCGGCGGACGACGCCGAAACGAGTGCCGCCGCGCCCACCGACCCTGCCGTCCACGCCGTTCCCCACCTGCGGCCGGCGAGCACCGCGTAATAGCGCAGTTCTCCCGAGGTCCGCACGGCCAGGACACCCTTGCTGGCAGCGCCCGCAAAACCGGCGGTGGCGGAGAACTGGCGGAAGTTTTGCCACCCGGAGCCGACTACCTTTCTGGTTTCCGGGATGAATTTGTTGAGTCCGGTGGAGCGGTAGAGCTTCATGGAGCCCACTGTATTGACAGCCAGAAGGTCCTGCTTTCCATCGGAGTCGAAGTCGACCATGGCCAGCCTGAGGCCACCCCAGCCGGTGCCGATCCTGACAGGAGCGCTGACGGCGCCTCCGGAACCATTGGCCCAGTAGTTCAATTCACCGTTGGCGCCATAGCCGACCAGGCCCGGATATGTGGACCCGGAAACCCATTTGCCGGGAACAATCGTGCTTCGGTCAAAGCCTGCTGTGGCGACCGCAATCTGTCCGCTGAAGCCGCCTGTCTTTGAACCCAGGTACGCAGACAGCCCGCCCGTGAACTTTTGGGCCAGGACGTCCGGCACGCCATCGCTGTTCCAGTCCACAACGTTGAGGGATTTCATTCCTGACCAGCCGATGCCAATCTGGTAGGCGCCGCCGACGCCCGCGGAGCCGCCTGCCGGGCGGTTCCACAGTCCGCCTGTCGAATCAACTGTGAGCACATCGGCCGTGCTTGTGATCGCCCGTCCGGAAGCGAGGAAGGGGCTCCCCGAAATGAGGGTGTTTGACCAGCCTGAGGTAAGTACAGACTTCTTGCCGAAGGCACTCTGCGCGAGGGGGTAATAGTTCAGCGTGCCGGCGCCGTCGCGGGCAAGGATTCCGTTCGATGTAGGCGCCGTGAATCCCTTTGCCGAACTGATGCTGTTCATGGCGTTCCACCCAGTGCCGATGACCTTCCGCGGTTCGCTAATAAACGAGCCTGAGCCGTTGGATCGGAACAGCTTCATCGAGCCCAGATAGTCGACACCGGTGATGTCCTGGTTGCCGTCCCCGTCTGCATCAATGATGGCGATGTGAATGCGGACGAATCCTGAGCCGATGGCAGCTGCAGGCGAGAGAGCACCGCCCGAAGCATTGGCATAGAACTGGAGGGACCCGTCGTTTTTGCGTACAACGACGCCTGGATACTTAGAGGTCTTCAACCACGGTCCAATTGCGACTTCGGCGCCGGAAAGGCCGGATGCCAGAACCGACGGGGCGGCAAAGCCGCCGGCGGACAGCCCTAAGCGGATGCTGAGTGCTCCGGCCGTGCTTAAAGTGGCTAAATCCTGGAGGCCATCGGCATTCCAGTCAGTGACGTGGACCGAGGCGAAGCCGGTGAACCCAGTGCCGATCTTGACGGCCGTTCCTATATACCCTGTGCCCGAGGCATGGCGATAGAGGTCTCCCGCCGCATCAATGGTTAGGATGTCTGCGGCAGTGGTGATTGACGGCGTCGGCTTCGGTGCGGGAGATGGAGCAGCGGTGTTGATGTTCTCACCGCCGGCGATGAGGTAGCCGTTCCAGCCGACACCGATTGGGGACACCTGGCCCCAGGCCGAATTGCCGGGCACCGGGTAATAGCTGAGCTGGCCGTCGCCGTCTCTGGCCATTAGACCACCCGTGCCGGCGCCCTTAAAGTTAGTGGTGACCGTCACGCTCGTCATGCGCTGCCACCCGCTTCCCACGGTGGGACGGCCTTCGGCAACAAAGGCGCCGCTGCCGTTTGAGCGGTAGAGGCGCAAGACGCCGGCGGGATCCTGAGCGAGGACATCTTGGCTGCCATCGCCGTCGAAGTCCAACATGGTCAGGTTAATCCCGCCCCATCCCTGCCCCAGCGAGGTGCCTTGGCTAAGGGTGGAGCCCCCACTGTTGCGCCAAAGACTTAGAGCCCCAGAAGAATCGTCACGGGTGATGATCTGGGGATAGTAGCTGCTGTTGAGCCAATATCCGATAGTTAGCTGGTAATTGGCCCAGCCGGCAGCTGCAAGGACGGGACCGGCCGTAAAGCCGCCGGCTGCGACTCCTAAATATACGTTTACGCGGCCGGACGTCCATTGGGCAACAAGATCCAGGACGCCGTCCGCATTCCAGTCGATGGCGTTGATTGAACGCAGGCCTCGCCACTCTTGGCCAATTTGCTTCCGCGTGCGGAGCGATCCGCTGCCGGTTGCGGGATAATCCCACAGGACGCCGGCGGCGTCCGCCGCGACTACGTCCCCAAGGGACGTGATGGATGGGCTGGGGACAGCGCCGTCGGGTTGGGACGCAAACTTCTGCAGGCCCGCGAAGTCGCCGTTCCAGGCGTTGGAGTCGCCGGCAAATGGGCCTGAGCTGCTGTACTGCCAAACACTGTAAGTGCCCCAGCCGTTTGGCATATTGCCTACGTACGTTGAATAGGACGCAATGTGCAAGGGCTGGTTGCCAAAAGCGCCGGAGTTCCCGGTGCACGTAGTCCACCAGTCCGTGGTCGTGTAAATCATGGGCAGCCGCCCGGTCCTGGCCAGAACCCTGTTGGAAAAGGCAGCGATCCAGTTGACCATGGCGGTTGGGCTCATGTTGTAGCACGTGTTGCCCAGTGTCGTGTACGGGTTGTACTCGATGTCGAGAAGGGGCGGCATAGTTTTCCCGTCACCGGTCCATCCGCCGCCATTATTGACAAAATAGTCGGCCTGAGCGGAAGCGGTGGATACGTTTGGGAGTGCGAAGTGGTAGGCGCCGCGAATCAGGCCCGCCCCGACGGCGCCGTCATACTGGGCTCCGAAGGTCTCGCTCTTATACGACGTACCCTCCGTCGCCTTAACGTAGGCAAATCTGGCGCCGAGGTTGTACTGGGACGCCCAGTTGACCGTGGGCTGATGGCTGCTGACATCGAGGCCCTGGATGCCGGGGGCCATCCAGGTGTTGGCGGCTTCCGGGGTTAGCGCATAGGTCGATGCTCTTCCAGGCTGCCTGGCTAGTGAGGTGGCATGGCTCTTGGCGCCTTGGCCCATGAAGGAGCCGTTTTTTCCGATCTCCGCACGAAGAGCTTCCATGTCTACCGGCTGCGGGGTCGGCTCCTCAGCCGGTGCTGTGACCCCGGTGACCTTGGCGGCTGAAGTGGCCGGTGCGCTCTCGGCAGCGGGCGGAGCGCTGTCCACCCCAGGAGTCACCTTCGGCGCGGGGGCTTGAGCGATGTCGCCAGAGCCTGGGGCTGCGGGCGGTGCGGGGGCAGCCTGGGCAGGAAGTACACCTCCGGTGCACAGCATTGCGGACAGCAGGGCGGAGCTCCCCAGAAGACCCAGTCGCCTGGCCTTCACCGCGAAGGCGAAGGACAGTCTGCAATTAGAGGAACGATCCATGTAGTACTCCGTAGCCTAGAACTGCCAGCTGAAGTGGCCTCGGGTGCTGGACTGCTATCCCCGAGTTGAGTCCCCCTTCACACCTGCGGCGGTGTTCGCGGCTCATCCTAGCATTCACGGTATAGAAGTGACGAATGTGACTGCTGTGACTCTTGTCAACTCACGGTCGTAGGGGAGCACTTTCAACTCTTTGGGAGTTGCCGCGCTATGTAAGGAGCCAGCGCCCGCGCATACTCGGCGCTCAGATGGGAGTAATCCCTGTAGACGATCATGGAACCTATTACGGGATAGCACGTGGAGTTGTCGCAAAAGAGGTCGCGCAGAGAGAGCCGTTTGACGCCTTGCCGAACCATGGATTGTGCGGCCCGTGTTATAGCCGCACCAGGGGGAAGTGCCTGCCCCACCGGAACGGCACACGCTGTGGTATTGCCGGTATTCTTCGCCAGACAGGTGGGAACGGATTGCCCACTAGTTCGCGGAACGTCATCAAAGACGACGACGCGTTTGCCCCCGGTCATCCATCGTCGCCATTCCTGGGAAAATCCGTCAGGGCCCGGATCTTGGAGCTTCAGGCCTTCCGGGGACATGTATGTATACGCGGTGGAATAGGCGGCAGTGATAACCGTTGTTATCGTCTTGTCGGCGAGGAGCTGGTCATTGAGCTTTCGGCCCCAGGCGAGACAGTCGCGCTGGTTCGCGTCGTTTTTTTCGGAGGCCAACACGCGACGCGCTGCCGTGGCGGGACAGGAACTCTTTGTATAGGCCTTGATGTGCCAACCGCGGTTCTGGGCAAGCGCTTCAATCGCCGGGATCCAGGCCGTTGCGTGTGAGTCGCCCACAATTGCAACTGTCTCGCGGGCCTTGGCAGGGCTGACGCCCAGCTCGCAACTTACGACGTCCGCTCCGGCAAGACCTGCCTGGCATTCCGGATGAAGAGGCTCACTGTTCTCCTTTGCCACTTGCGCGGGCGTGGGACTGGGAGGTTGCTTTCCTGGCACAGGCCCGCAACCGTTGGCCGGATTCAGCGCGCCTGGTCCGTAGCAGACGCCGAGTTCCGCGGCGAGGTCGCCGTTCTGCGACGTGTAGGCGGACGCGGTTAATCCGAAGCATAGCGCCACCGTCAGCGCCATGCCGATGGCGCTGAATGAGAATGATCTTCGCGAGTTGGCCAAAAGCGGTCCGCGGCGCACGGGATCCTCGATTGCTATCTTTGTGCCCCAAGCCAGTCCCACGGATGCCAGAAGTATCGCGATCTTTTCGTGCAGCGCTGGTGTATGGCCAAGGAGAAAGGGCGCCACCACGACTAATGGCCAGTGCCAGAGATAGAGACCGTAGGACACGTCCCCCAGGAAGGTCATGGGTTTGCGGGACAACCACCAACGAGGGTGAAGAGCCCCGGTGTTGCCGCTGCAGAGCAGAACAAGTACCGTGCCAGCCACCGGGACAAGTGCCGTCCACCCCGGAAAGGGCGTGCCGCCGTCGAAATTGACGGCGGAAAACGCGATCAGCGCGAGGCCCGTCCACGCCAGGCCGGAAGCCCGCCGCCCGGAGGATTGCCGCCCGTAGAGGAGGAGGGCTGCCAGCGCTCCGGCGACAAACTCCCACACACGCGTTGGTGTTACAAAGTAGGCGACTGACGGCGACTGTGCAGTGAGGACGACGGAGTAGGTGAGCGAGGCCACGCCCAATGCACCAATCCCTGCAACCATTGTTGTACGGGTGGCTGCAAGCCGCCTCATGCCGACGGCGAAGGCGGGCCTTCGAGAGATGTACAGGAGGGCCATCAGTAGGAGCGGCCAGAAGAAATAGAACTGCTCCTCGACCGAGAGCGACCAGTAATGCTGGACGGCCGTGGCGTCGTTGTGCTGAGCGGAATAGTCGACGGAGTCCCCGGCGAGAATCCAGTTTTGTACATAAAGTGCGCTGGCCCCTATCTGCCGCGCAGACACTTCCCAAAGGGGCGAAGGAACCCACAGGAAAACTGCCAGTAAAGACGCCAGCAGCACAAGCATTGATGCAGGCAGCAACCGGCGGATCCGTCGGGCCCAAAACTTGAGCAGCTCTACGGGAGATCCATCGCGAACGTCTCGGTAAATGTGGGAGGTGATCAAATACCCCGAAATGACGAAGAAGACATCGACACCGACGTAGCCACCGGTCAGGGCACGCGGCCAGAAGTGGTAGAGCACAACACAGAGGACAGCGACGGCGCGCAGGCCCTGAATCTCCGGCCGAAACTGGCTGCTCTTCGCTTGACGGCTGGTCGCGCGTTGGTGCACTTCAGGCGATTCTACGGTTTGGGTTGGCGACACAACGCGCCACTTTACCGCGGAAGGCAGGAAAGCCCGAGCCGATGAAGAAGTAGTAGTCAGCTGCCCTAGACTTGTGGCCATGAAAGTTTTGGTCACTGGGGGCGCCGGCTATATCGGATCACACACTGCACTTTGCCTGCTTGAGGACGGGCATGAGGTCGTGGTGCTGGATAACTTGATGAACTCCAGTGTCGATGCCGTGCGGCGGGTCGAGGAGCTCACTGGCGGGAGGATCGATTTCCGGGAGGGCGACCTCCTGGACTATGGGGCCGTCGACGGCGTGTTTGCCGAAGGCGGTTTCGACGCCGTCATCCACTTTGCCGGCCTCAAGGCGGTGGGGGAGTCGGTCGAGAAGCCCCTCTGGTACTACAAGAACAACGTTGTGGGCACGCTGAACCTGCTGGAGAGCATGGAGAAGGCGGGCGTGCGGCGGCTGGTCTTCAGCTCGTCTGCTACGGTGTACGGCGCCTCGGAGCACGTACCGCTGATCGAAAAGTCGCCGCTGGACGCGACCAATCCATATGGCAGGACCAAAGAACAGATCGAGGACATCCTCTCCGACCTGAGCGCGGCGGATCCGCGCTGGAGCATCGCGTTGCTCCGGTACTTCAACCCGGTGGGCGCGCACGACTCCGGGCGGATCGGTGAAGACCCCCACGGCATTCCCAACAACCTGCTGCCGTTCGTGGCCCAGGTGGCGGTGGGCCGCCGGGAGAAGGTCATGGTGTTCGGCAACGACTATCCCACGCCCGACGGCACAGGAGTGCGGGACTACATCCACGTCATGGACCTCGCGGCCGGCCACCTGGCCGCCCTGCACTACCTGGAGACCAAGACCGGCGCTTTCCGGTGGAACCTCGGGACGGGAAGGGGGTCTTCCGTGCTGGAAGTCATCGAGGCTTTCGGCGCCGCGGCCGGGCATCCCATTCCGTACGAGTTCGCACCTCGGCGGCCCGGCGATGCGGCTGTAAGTTACGCCGACGCCTCGGCGGCTCTGGCCGATCTGGGCTGGTCTGCACACCGGGACCTGACACAGATGTGCGAGGATCACTGGCGCTGGCAGAGTTCAAACCCGTTCGGCTACGCAGGAAAAGCCTGATTGTTCCGTTGCTTGCCGGGCAGGATGCCCCGGGCGGCTAGGGCTTGGGGAGTTGCTTGGCCATGTACGGAGCGAGTGCCCGTGCATACTCAGCGCTGATGTGGGAGAAGTCCCTGTAGACAATCATGGAGCCCACAACAGGGTAGCAAAGGGCCTTGTCGCAAAACTGGTCACGAAGGTTTATGCGGTGCACGCCCTCGGAAGCCATGGCCTTTGCGGCGTTGGTGATGGCGATACCGGCGGGATACGCCTTGCCGACTGGAACGGCGCAATCCAGAGCATTTTGATGGCGTGCGAGGCAGGTAGGAACGTACTCGCCGTTGGTCCGCGGAACGTCATCGAATACCACTACACGCTTGCCTGCGGTCATCCAGTGACGCCACACTTCGGCGAATCCGTCGACGGCGGGGTTCTGCAGCTTCTTGCTGTCTGGGGACATGAACGCAAAGGCAGTGGAGTAGGAAGCGGCGAAGACGGTGGTGATCTTCTTGTCCGCCACCAGTTCGTCAGTCACTTTTTGTCCCCAAGCGAAACAGTCACGTTGATTTGAATCGGTCTTCTCCCCCGGCTGGACGCGAAGTGCGGCCGTGACGGGGCAGGAGCTCTTGGTGTAGGTCTTGATGTGCCAGCCGCGGTCTTTTGCCAGCGTCTCAAGGGCGGGGAACCAGGCTGTCGCGTGGGAGTCACCGACCACGGCCACTGTTTCCCGCGCCTGTTCGGCGTCCACCCCCAAGTCGCAACTCACGATGTCAGTCCCGACGGCGTCGGCCTGACACCCCGGGTGAAGGGGCTGCGTATTCTGCTTGGCCACAAGCGCGGGTGCGGGGCTCGGTGACTCCTTGCCTACGACCGGACCGCAGCCATTAGCCGGAACCAGTGCTCCAGGTCCGTAGCAGTCTCCAAGCTCAGCCGCACGGTCAGCGCTCGGCGTCGAGTAGGCGGATGCCGTCAGGCCAAAACACAACGCGACGGTGAGGATCATGCCGCCTGCCGTGAAGGCGTAGGCCCGCGGGGAAGTCTTGAGTGCCCGGCCGCGGCGCAACGGATCCTCAACGGTCAGCTTGGTGATCCATGCCAGAAGGATCGATGCCAGCAAAAGCAGAATTCTTTCTGGTGTGGTCATCGCGTGGCCAAGGACGAACGGGACAATGACGATCAGCGGCCAGTGCCAGAGATATAGGCCGTAGGACACATCGCCCAGGAACGTCATGGGCTTCCGGGAGAGCCACCAACGCGCGTTCATGACCGCAGTGTTCCCGCTGCAGACCAGTACGAGGGCTGTTCCGGCCACGGGAACCACGGCCGTCCACCCGGGGAAGGGGGTGCCGCCGTCGTACGTGAGCGCCGAAAAGGCGATCAGGAGCAGTCCGGCCCAGGCGAGAGCCGAGGACAGCCGTCCGGAGTATTGCCTTCCATTGAAGACGAGGGCCATCAGGCCGCCGGCGGCGAATTCCCAGACGCGGGTGGGGGTTGCAAAGTAGGCGACCGAGGGATTTAGTGCCGTCAGAACGATTGAATAGACCAGCGATGCGGTGCCGACTGCCGTGATACCTGCAATCATCATTGCTCTGGGTGAGCCAAGACGGCCCAAACGCCTGGCGACCGCGGGCCGTCTGGCAACGAACAGCAGCGCCGCCACCAGGAGGGGCCAGACGAAGTAGAACTGCTCCTCCACCGAGAGCGACCAGTAGTGCTGGACGGCTGAGGCGTCGTTATGCTGTGCCGAGTAATCAACGGAGTCGCCGGCAAGGATCCAGTTCTGGACATACAGGACACTGGCGCCGATTTGACGGGCAGCAACTTCCCAGAGAGTGGAGGGGACCCACAAGAAGACTCCGAGCAGCGACACGAGCAGGACCAGTATCGAAGCGGGGAGCAGCCGACGGATCCTCCGGGCCCAGAACCGAGTGAGTCCTACTTTTGAACCGTCCCGGACTTCGCGATACATGTGCGCAGTGATCAGGAAACCGGAAATGACGAAGAAGACGTCGACGCCGACATAGCCGCCGGTCAACCGCTGTGGCCAGAGGTGGTACAGCACGACAATGACGACCGCGATAGCCCGCAGTCCTTGGATTTCAGGTTGATATGGACTCGGCGTCAGCGGCCCGCGGTCTGCGAGCGGGCGCTTTTCTGGCGTTTCCAGGATCCGGATTGCTGACACAATGAGCAATTTTATTGCGAAGCTGCGTGCCGCCGCGAATGCAGACCTCCAGTTGGCTGTCCGCCTCTCGGCCGGACCTTCCTGTTTATCCACAACTTCCCCATATGACTTCATTCGGGGGTCGCCATCCTTTAGCTTTAACCCAATTGGACTGTCTCCGCTGGGGGCGGCAGTCGTTCGGGGGAACGCATGGATGCTGTACGGATAGTCGAGGACGAAGTCCGGGAGCTGATTCGCAGACGTGGTCTTGACCCACTGCGGCAGACCGGTGAGGTCAGGCGACTGGTGGACGCGGCAGTGAGCGATTACGACGAGCGTGCCCTGATGGGACCGCTTCCGCCCCTCGGCCCTTTGGAGCCGGCCCGCAGGTTCGTTTTCGACGCGGTGGCCGGCTTCGGTGCCCTGCAGCCTCTTCTGGATGATCCGAGCATCGAGGAAATCTGGCTGAACGCCCCCACCGAAATTTACGTGGCCCGGAACGGTGAGTCCGAGCTGACGTCGCTCAGCCTCACGGACCAGCAGGTGCGCGACCTCGTGGAGCGCATGCTGAAAAGCTCAGGCCGGCGCCTCGACATGTCCTCACCGTTCGTGGATGCAGCGCTGCCAGACGGGTCTCGGCTCCACGTGGTCATCCCGGACGTGACCAGACGCCATTGGGCCATCAATATCCGTAAGTTCGTGGTCAAGGCGAGCCGCCTTGAGCACCTGGTTGAGCTGGGGACACTGACGCCTCAGTCTGCTCGGTTTCTTGGTGCAGCGGTGGCCAGCGGCCTCAACATTCTCGTGTCAGGATCCACTCAGGCGGGTAAAACGACCATGCTGAACTGCCTGGCCGCCAGCATCGGCAGCCGTGAGCGGGTCATCACGGTGGAGGAAATCTTTGAACTCCAGTTTCCGCTGCGCGACGTCGTGGGACTTCAGTGCCGCCAGCCCAACCTCGAGGGTGAGGGCGAAATACCTCTACGGCGGCTGGTCAAAGAGGCCCTCCGAATGCGGCCGGACCGCCTGGTGGTCGGAGAGGTCCGGGAAGCAGAAAGCCTCGACATGCTCATAGCCTTGAATTCGGGGCTGCCTGGCATGTGCACGGTCCACGCGAACTCTGCGCACGATGCGGTGACCAAGATCTGCACGCTTCCGCTGCTGGCAGGCGACAACATATCTAGCGCCTTTGTTGTCCCGACTGTGGCCTCGTGCATTGACCTCGTGGTCCATTGCAGCCGGCAGGCGAACGGTCGCAGGCAGGTGACGGAGATCCTCTCCCTCGGCAGGCGCGTCGAGAACGGCATCATTGAGTCGTCCATGGTTTTCTCCGTGACCGACGGCCAGCTTCAGCCAAAAGCCAGCTCGATGCCCGCAGCCGAAAAGTTCGCGAGGGCAGGTTACGACGTCGCGGCCCTCTTGGAGTCCCGTTGACGGCGCCGCTGCTTGGCGTGCTGACCGGGGCGGGACTGTTCCTGATCTGGTGGTCGGCTTGGGAGCAGCCTGCGGCCGCCAAGCGCGACCCCCGGACCAGCCGCCTGCAGGATTTGCTGCTTGCCGCCGGCATTGAAAGGGTCACGGGGGCAGGTCTCGTCGGCAGTTGCCTGGGGCTCGGATTATTCGTAACCCTGGTGTTCTTCGTCCTGAGTAAATCGTGGCCGATTTCCTTCTGCTTCGGTCTGTTCGGGGCCTGGCTTCCGGTGGTGGTGGTCAGATGGAGGGCCCGACGCCGGACGGCAGTTTTGCGGCGGTTGTGGCCAGACGTGGTGGATCACCTCAGATCCGCCATCAGGGCAGGGCTGTCACTGCCCGAAGCTCTTATTCAGCTGGGGGAGAAAGGGCCGGAGGAACTCCGCCACGTGTTCCGCGACTTCGGCTCCGACTATCGGGCGGGCGGCCAGTTCGATGCCTCGCTGAACAAACTAAAGGAGCGCCTGGCCGATCCGGTCGCCGATCGCATCATCGAGGCGCTCAGGCTCACGAGGGAAGTCGGAGGCTCGGATCTCGGCAAGCTGCTCGGGACCCTGGCCGAATTTCTCCGCGAAAGTGCCAGGACCCGGAGTGAACTGGAAGCCCGGCAGTCCTGGACCGTCAACGCGGCCCGCCTCGCAGTAGCCGCCCCGTGGATCGTGATGGTGTTGCTGGCGAGCCGCCCGGAAGCGGTTGCCGCCTACAACACCCCCATGGGGGCCGGGGTCCTGCTCGGCGGGCTGGTGGTCTCCTTGGTCTGCTACTCCATCATGCTGCGGATCGGTGCTCTGCCCGAGGAAGAGAGGGTTCTGCGATGACGACCGTCCCGGCCGCCGCTGTCGTGTGCGGCATAGTTCTTGGCGCCGGACTGTGGCTCCTGCTAGTCCGGCTCCCGTTCATGCGGCCCACCACCTTTGTCGAACGCATCGAACCGCAGCTCAAATCCCAGAACATGGAGTCCCGCCTGCTGAGGGCTGCCGACCACAACCTCACGCCCTTCGGACCGCTCGAACGTATTGTGCGTCCGCTTATCAGGGACGGGATGGCGAAGCTGGCCAGGTTCAACCTTGGAACCTCCGCGCTTACCCTGAAACTGGCGCAGGCCGGGATCAGCAAATCGCCTGTTCATTTCCGTGCCGAACAACTGCTCTGGGCTGTGTCCGGGTTCGTGGCGGCTGTCGGCATCATCGCCTTGGGCGCCGCGGCCGGCAGATTTAGTCCGGTGCTGGCCGTCGTGGCTTCGGCCGGAAGCGCGCTGGGCGGAATCCTCTTCCGTGACTATTGGCTGGGTGTCCAGATCAAAAAACGGGAAACCAGGATGATGGCTGAATTTCCGAGCCTTGCCGAGCTGATGGCGCTCGCTGTGGGCGCGGGAGAAAGTGCCACCGGTGCTCTGGACCGGGTCTGCAGAAGCGCCCGAGGGGAGCTGTCCAAGGAGTTCGAAAAAGTGCTTGCAGAAACCCGTGCCGGCAAGCCTTTGGTGGAAGCGCTTCAAGAGTTCTCCGCCCGGACGGACCTCGGACCGCTGATCCGCTTTGTCGACGGCATCATCGTCGCGGTGGAGAGGGGCACACCCCTGGCCGACGTCCTGCGGGCCCAGGCGCAGGACGTCAGGGACACCGCCAAGCGCGAATTGATGGAGTCCGCCGGAAAGAAAGAAATCGCCATGATGGTTCCCCTGGTCTTTGGAGTGTTGCCGCTCACGGTTGTCTTCGCCGTGTTCCCCGGCCTCGCTGCGCTGAGCCTGAGCCTTTGATGCCGCCCCTACCCGACCTCCCTGCAGAAGACCGAATTCCTCTATCCAGCAACCGCTATCGCAAAGAAACGGGAAGTAAATGACATCCATAGCCAAGCACGGAATCGCACTTTTCGGCGCGCTGATGGCTCGCGTCAGGAGATCGACGGCCTCGAGGCTCCCGACCCACGGCGACCAAACGGTCCACGGCGATGACGCGGAGCGGGGCGACGTTCCAGGCTGGGTCATGATTACCCTCATGTCGGCGGTGCTCGTGGCTGCGCTGCTTGCGCTCGCCGGACCGGCACTTGAAGCAATGTTCAACCAGGCCATGGACACGGTCGGAAAATAGCTCGTGATCCTGGGTGCCGCGGACGGCTCCGAGCGCGAGCGTGGTTCTGCTGTTGTCGACTTCGTCCTGGTGGGCGGGCTGCTCACAATGTTCTTTCTGGCCATCATTCAGCTCGCACTGGTGCTGCACGTCCGTAATACGTTGATCGACGCCGCGGCCTCGGGCGCGCGGTACGGGACCTTGGCGGACCGCAGCGCCATTGATGCACGGCAACGCACGGGCGAACTCATCGGGACTGCGCTTAACGCCGACTTCGCCCAGGACATACAGACAAGCGAAGTCACGTTTCAGGGCCTGCGCACACTGGAAGTAACGGTACGGGCGCCGATGCCGGTGATCGGTCTGATCGGCCCGCGGGACCTGCTGGAGGTCAGGGGCCATGCGGCCATCAATAACTGAGCGGCCATCCGCAGCCGAACGGTCCAGGCGGGAATTGTCCCCGCCGTCCGGGCGCCGGTCACGGCCTGGTCCTCTGACTGGCCCCCTAACAAGGCCAATCGTGCGCCGCCTCCGCGAAGCGCTGTGCCTTGACCGTCGGGTCCCGGAACAAAGCGGGAACGGCGCCGACCCGCATCTGCGGGCGCAATCCATCCTGGATGCAGGGCCTGGCACTGCAACGCGCCAGCCTTCCTGCGGGCCCGACGTGGAGGACCGGGGGAGTGCTGTCGTCGAGTTCACGTTCCTGGGCCTGCTCCTCATGGTGCCGGTGGTGTACTTCATCATCACCGTGGCACAGATCCAGGGCGGCTCATTCGCGGTGGTCGGCGCGGCAGACCAGGCGGCCAAGGTTTTCGTGGCCCAACCCGACGAACCGGCCGGCCGGGCAGCAGCAGAGCAGGCAGCCGCCCTGGCCATCGCGGACTACGGCCATCCTGCCGAAAACGCCCGCGTGGAAGTGAGCTGTGATCGTGGGGACTGCATGGCCGCGGGATCTGCGGTCACCGTGACGGTCCATCTCAGCGTGTCTCTGCCTTTTGTACCCTTCAGCGAAGCATTCCACCTCAACGCCAGCCAGCTGAACGCCTCGGCGACCCAAGTTGTGGGCAGGTTCCGTTGAGTGTCCCCGTACTGCGCCGACCGTCCGCTGCCGCGGCTAAGGGCAGCGTAGCCGCCGGGCCCGAAGACGGGCAGATGACCGTGCTCATCATTGGATTCGTCATGCTGGCACTCCTGGTCAGCACCGTGGTGATGGCCGCGTCCAGCCTCTACATCGAGCACAAGAAACTCCTGTCCCTGGCGGACGGTGCGTCCGTTGCCGCCGCAGGAAGCTACACCCTGGGCCAGGTGGAATCGGCCGGCGGCACCCCCTCGGCCGTGCTGAGCGGGGACCGCATCAGAAACGTCGCCTCTGACTACCTCAGGCGGAACGGCGCGTTCGGGCGCTTCGACGGGCTGGCCGTCGCTCCGGCGACCGGCACGCCTGACGGTGCCACCGCCGTCGTGGTTCTCAGCGCGGCAGTGCATCCTCCGGTGGTCAACTTCCTCGTGCCGGACGGCATACGGATTGAAGCGGCCTCCACCGCGCGGTCCAGGCTCACTCGCTGACGTGCGCACCCCTACCGCCCATCCCACCGTCCGGCCGAAGGAGGCGAATAGCGTAGGCTTAAACCACCATGGCTCAAATAGATTTTTCTGCAGAGATCCGCGCCTTGCGCGCCACCTACACCTCCATTGAGAACGTCACCAACGTGGAGGCGCTGAAGGAAGACATCGCAGAACTGAGCGAGCGCGCGGGCGAACCGAATCTGTGGGACGACCCCGCCGCCGCTCAGGTGATCACCTCACGGCTGTCGCACCGCCAGTCAGAACTTGAGCGGCTGAACACGCTTGTCTCCCGCATCGACGACCTTGAGGTCCTCGTGGAGCTGGGCCAGGACGAGGACGACGCCGATTCGATGGGCGAGGCCGCCGCGGAGCTCGAGTCGATCAGGAAGTCCCTCAAGGAGCTTGAAGTCGTCACGCTCCTCGCAGGCGAATACGACGAGCGCGAGGCCGTGGTAACCATTCGCTCGGGTGCCGGCGGCGTCGATGCTGCCGACTTCGCGGAAATGCTCCTCCGGATGTACCTGCGCTGGGCCGAGCGGCATGGATACCCCACCACCGTCATGGACACTTCCTATGCAGAGGAAGCCGGGCTTAAGTCCGCCACCTTCGAGGTCAATGCCCCGTACGCCTTCGGCACGCTGAGCGTCGAGGCCGGCACACACCGGCTGGTCCGGATCAGCCCCTTTGACAACCAGGGCCGCCGCCAGACGTCCTTCGCGGCGGTGGAAGTCATTCCGCTCATCGAGCAGACCGACTCCATCGACATTCCGGACAATGAGATCCGGGTGGACGTCTTCAGGTCCTCCGGCCCCGGCGGCCAGTCGGTCAACACGACCGACTCCGCCGTCCGGCTGACCCACATCCCCACCGGCACGGTGGTGTCGATGCAGAATGAAAAGTCACAGCTGCAGAACCGCGCCGCTGCATTGCGCGTGCTCCAGTCCCGCCTCCTTTTGCTGAAGAAAGAACAGGAGGACGCCGAGAAGAAGGCGTTCGCCGGTGACGTCAAAGCATCCTGGGGCGACCAGATGCGCTCCTATGTCCTGAACCCGTACCAGATGGTCAAGGACCTCCGGACCGAACACGAAGTGGGCAACACGTCAGCAGTGTTCGACGGCGCAATCGACGACTTCATCGAGGCCGGCATCCGTTGGCGCACCGACAACCGCAACGCCGACAAGTAGGCGAGCCGGCCGGCCCGCAACGCGGGCGCGGCCGCGCGACGGACGGGAGGCCGGCCACCAGCCGCCCGGCCTCCGGTTTCAATACTGCGACTTTCTATACTGCGACACGCCCCTCTGACTCACCCGGGAGTTCCTGCCCCCGTAGGTATAGTCGAGAAGCCGGAGCTCTCCTTCCCCCAAGAGAAAGCCCCCGCACCGGTTGCAGACCAGGCCCACAGGGCCGTGTCCTGCAGGGTACATAGGGTCATGATCCGATTCGAAAATGTCACCAAGGTCTACGACCAGACAACCCGGCCCGCGCTGGACTCTGTCACCCTTGAAATCGACCGTGGTGAATTTGCCTTCCTTGTCGGCGCATCCGGATCCGGCAAGTCGACGTTCCTGCGCCTGGTGCTCAAGGAAGACCGCGCCACGTCCGGCACCGTCTATGTCGCAGGGCAAAACGTCGCCAACATCTCAAGCTGGCGCGTTCCGAGGCTGCGCCGCGGAATCGGCGTCGTGTTCCAGGACTTCCGCCTGCTCCCGCAAAAGAACGTGTTCGCGAACGTCGCCTTCGCCATGCAGGTCATCGGCAAAAGCCGCAGCGTCATCCGGGACACCGTCCCCGAAGTACTCAAGACCGTGGGGCTGGAGGGGAAAGAGAAGCGCATGCCGCACGAGCTCTCCGGCGGCGAGCAGCAGCGCGTGGCAATCGCGCGCGCCGTGGTGAACCGTCCCGGCATCCTGCTGGCGGACGAGCCCACCGGCAACCTCGATCCCACCACGTCCATGGGGATCATGGGCGTTCTGGACAAGATCAACCAGAACGGCACCACCGTGGTCATGGCCACGCACGATGACGACATCGTGAACGAAATGCGCAAGCGCGTCGTGGAGCTGAAGAACGGCGTGGTCATCCGCGACGAAGCCCGCGCCCTTTACACGTCGATGATTCCGATCGTCGGCCAGTCCCGCAGGCTCCGCGATGCCAGCGGCCGGGAGGAGGCCGGCGGGGGATTCCCCGCGCCGGACGACCCGCGTAACGTGTCGCCGGAAAGGCATACATCCAACCGTTCAGGGGAGGGCCGGCTGTGAGGCTACAGTTCATCCTCGGGGAAATCGGCAGCGGCCTGCGCCGGAACATGTCCATGGTGGTTTCGGTCATCCTGGTCACCTTCGTGTCACTCACGTTCGTTGGCGCCGCCGGCATGCTCCAGCTGCAGATCAACCAGATGAAGGGCTACTGGTACGACAAAGTCCAGGTAGCGGTCTTCCTCTGCGGTGAAGGTTCGACGGCGGCCGGTTGCGCTTCGGGTTCAGCGACGCCTGAGCAGCAGGACAACTTGCGGACGCTCCTTGAGTCACCGGCCGTTTCCCAGTACATCAACGACTTCCAGTTCGAGTCCAAGGACGACGCCTACAAGCATTTCAAGGAGCAGTTCTCGAACTCTCCCATCGTGGACTCCGTCACCCCGGACCAGCTTCCTGCGTCCTTCCGGATCAACATGAAGGATCCGGAAAAGTACCAGATCATCAGTGAAACCTTCTCCTCGCAGCCCGGGGTGGAAACGGTCATCGACCAGCGGCAGGTCCTGGAGCGGCTGTTTTCCGTCATGAATGCAGCATCCCTGGTGGCTGTGAGTATCGCCGGGGTCATGACGGTCTGCGCAATCCTGCTCATTGCCACCACCATCAGGCTGTCGGCCTTCAGCCGGCGCCGCGAGACCGGGATCATGAGGCTCGTGGGCGCGTCAAAGACGGTGATCCAGCTGCCGTTCATCCTGGAGGGCGTTATCGCAGCCGTGATCGGTGCAGCGCTGGCGTCAGGCACCCTCTGGGCGGTGGCGCACTTCTTCCTCGGCGAATACATGTCCAAGCAGTACCCGGACACGGCATTTATCTCCCCAGCGCAGACCCTGCTGCTGGCGCCGGCGCTCATCGGCCTGGGCGTAGTTCTGGCCGGTACTTCATCTCTGTTGACCCTCCGCCGATACTTGAGGGTATAGGCCATGCATATCGAAGGAACGCCCATGATTGCAAAGCCCGGCCGGCAGCTGCCGGGCGTCCCTTCGGGACGCCAGCGCAGGATCATCAGCACCGCACTTGCGGTGGTGCTGGCCGCCGGGCTCGGATCGTCAGCCCCCGCATTTGCCGGCGACCTGGAAGACCAGCAGGCCGCGCTCAAGGACGAAGCGGCCCGCGTCCAGCAATCCCTGGAGTTCGTTGATGCGAAGATCTCCAAAGCCGCGGGAGACCTGGTCATTTTCCGTGGCCAGCTCCCCGGCGCCCAGCAGGCGCTGCTCGAGGCCCAGGGCCGGGTGGCGAGTGCGGTGAAAGAGGTGGAAGCCCTTGCTGCCCGCGTGGATCTGGCCCAGCAAAACAAGGCGAAGATCACCCAGCAGCTTGATTCCGACAAACAGAAAATTGCCAGCACCAAGAAGCTGATCGGCCAGATCGCCACCCAGGCGTACAAGTCCGGCGGTGTACCTTCGAACCTGACGCTTTTCTTTGGCTCGAACAACACCGGCAGCCTCACCGACACCATCGACCTTGCAGACCAGGCCATGCGCAGCCAGAACTCCGCCATGGACAAGCTGAGCCAGCAAAATGCCACCAACGTGAATTCGCAGGCCCGGCTGGAAGCTGTTGAGGCGGAGATCCAGGACCTGAAGGCCAAGGCCGACGCCGCCCTGGAGAAGGAAAAAGCCGCCCGCGACGAGGCAGCTGCCAAGAAGGCCAAGGTGGACAAGCTCATCGCGGACACCGCACGCCTGAACAAGCAGCTGGAAGCCGCCAAACCCGGCATCCAGAGCAAACTTGCCGCAGTCAAAGCGCGCCAGGACAAAGTTGCTGCCGAGATCGTTGAACGGGACCGGAAGCTGCGCGAAGCCTGGCTGGCGGAGCAGCGGCGCATCGCTGAGGCCGCCGCAGCGGCGGCGCGCGCCCAGTCCGAGGCTGCTGCCCGCGCCCGTGGTGACGAGGAAGCCGCTGCCCGGGCCCGGATCGTGCAGCCTTACGTGCCGCCGGCGGCGGGTCCGCCGTCGGCCTTCGGTCTCCGCCACCCGTTCGACGCCGGCATCCCGATCACCTCCGGTTTTGGCTGGCGGGCAACGCCGCCGGGCACGATCGACTTCTACGGCGCCGGCGGCTACATGCACACCGGCATCGACTTCGGTGCCGCCTGCGGCACACCCGTCTATGCGCCCGCGGCCGGCACCGTGATCTCGGCCGGCTGGGCAGATGACGGCGGCGGCAACAACGTCAAGATCTCCCACGGCGTGGTCCAGGGCAATTCTCTGACAACGATTTTCTACCACAACACGAGCGTCGTGGTTTCCGTGGGGCAGCAGGTCAGCCAGGGGCAGCTGATCGCGTACTCGGGTACCACCGGTAACTCCACCGGCTGCCACTCGCACTTTGAGACGTGGCTGAACGGCGAAGCAGTCGACCCCATGCGCCTGCTGTGATGGCCGGACCCCGCCGCAACCGGCCGAACGACTGCCGTACACTGGAATGACTTTGCTCCGCGACAGCCGAAGCACCCAACTTTCAAAGATCTGAGGAGTTCTACCGTGCCGAAAGAAAGTGGCCGTAAGGTAGTGGCCACCAACCGGAAGGCCCGGCATGACTACCATGTCCTGGACACCTACGAGGCCGGCATCGCCCTGATGGGCACCGAGGTAAAGTCCCTCCGGGAAGGCCACGCCTCCATGGTTGACGGCTTCTGCACGTTCTACAACGACGAGCTGTGGATGGAGGGTATCCATATCCCCGAGTACAATCAGGGGAGCTGGACCAACCACGCCGCCCGCCGGCGCCGCAAACTGCTGCTGCACCGCGAGGAGCTGATCAAGATCTCGCACAAGATCAGGGAGTCCGGCTTTACGATCGTGCCGCTCCAGCTGTACTTCCTGGACGGCCGTGCCAAAGTGGAGATCGGGATCGCCCGAGGCAAGAAGGAATATGACAAGCGCCAGACCCTGCGGGAACAGCAGGACAAGCGCGAGGCGCTCCGCGTGATGCGGGAACGCAACCGCGGCTAGGAATTTCTCGCCCGACGGATGCGTTATGATAAATAGTCCGGCAGGAACTTATGGTTCCAGCCGGTTTGGTAACAAAATACGGGGATGATCGGTTTCGACGATGTTAGTCGCGACAGGTGAAGCGGGCCGAGGATGCAGAATTATCTCGTAAACGCTGTCTGCAAACCAATAAGTGCCGAATCTAAGCGCACTGACTTCGCTCTTGCTGCCTAAGCAGTAAGACAGTCCGTCAGCCCGAGGCTGCTATCGCCCCGGATCCTGGCGTCATTTAGATAGCCACTGCTGTTTGCCCCCGTCATCGGGGTAAACGGGACTCTTAGATGACTGGGCCCGGATCAGCCGCCTGTTTGCAGGACGGCTGGGGCCGAGAAAATCCGACGCAAACTGCGCCCGGAGAAGCCCTGACAACACGACATCGGACGGGGGTTCAATTCCCCCCATCTCCACGGTATAAAAGCCGAACACGTACAGCCCGGACCCGCGTCCGGGCTGTACGTGTTTAAGCTCTGTTTTCAGGCCGCGATGTGACCTACGTCGGTGTTCACCGACGGCGTAGCCCGCCAGGGACTAGCCGGGCCGCGGCAGGGGTTGTTCCAGATACCAATCAATTTTCGCCAAGCACGAAACGGCCAAGGGAGGCGCGCCATGTCCACGGCGCCTGCAACTTCACCGGGTCCTGACAGAGACGACGGGCCCCTCGATTCCTACTCCGAGACGGTGATCCGGGTGGCCAGCACGGTCACGCCGCACGTCGCCGCGATCGAAATGACAGGCAACGGGCGCAACGGACGGTTCCGGGTGGGAGCCGGCTCCGCCGTGCTGTTTACGGAAGACGGTTACCTGTTGACCAACGCCCATGTGGTCGCCGGAACGCAGAAGGGCCGTGCCGTGTTCGCAGACGGCTCCGCGACTGACCTTGAAATGGTGGGGGCGGATCCCCTTTCAGACCTCGCCGTGGTCCGCGGCCGGGCGCCGCACGTGGCGCCCGCGGAATTCGGCGATGCCGAATCCCTCCGTGTGGGTCAGCTGGTCATTGCGGTCGGCAACCCGCTCGGCCTCGCAGGTTCTGTGACGGCGGGCGTGGTCAGCGGCCTGGGCCGGGCCATCCCCGTCTGGGCCGGGCGCAACCGCAGGGTCATCGAGGATGTCATCCAGACGGACGCCGCCCTGAACGCCGGCAGTTCAGGCGGTGCCCTGGCGGATGCCCGCAGCAGGATCGTGGGGATCAACACCGCCGTGGCCGGCGCGGGCCTGGGCCTGGCGGTGCCGATCAATAAAACCACCCGACGGATCATCGCCGCGCTCTTGGCTGACGGGCGGGTACGCCGCGCCTACCTGGGCGTGATCAGCACACCCATCAGGCTCGGCCCCAGCGCGGTCATCCGCACCGGCCAGCGCGACGGCCTGCGCGTGGTTGAAGTGCTCTCGGGTTCCCCTGCCGAGCACGCGGGCCTGAAGGTGGGCGACGTGCTGCTGAGGGCGGCATCGCGCCCGGTGAGCAACGCCGAAAGCCTGCAAAAGCTGCTTTTCGCCGACGCCATCGGCGAACCCATGGTCATCGTGGTCCTGCGGGACGGGCACGAGCTGGAGATTGTGGCCGTCCCGGCGGAAATGGCGGAGCCCGGCTAGGACGGCACCAGGACCGCTCAAGGGAGCGGGACCGCCAAACATGAAGAGCGGGGCCGGAACCGGCCCCGCTCTTCAGTGCATTTACGTGCGGCTATGAACGTTTCTTCAGATGCGCGACGGGATCCGGTGCTCCCTCAAGGGGCCCCTTCGCTTTCTTGTCCGCGCGTTTTTGTTTTATGGTCTTGCCCGCTTTTTTCAGCTGATGCGTGTGCGGTGACTTGTCCGGCATGGCGTGCTCCCTCGTCCGAGGAGCAGGAGAGTGCCCCTCCCTACGTAAATTACGCCTGTTTCGCGCCGAATGTAACTGCCCGGCGAAGCCACCTGCGGCTCAGACGGAAACGTCCGAGATGCCCACGAAGCGGCTGCCCACGCCGTCGAATTCGCTTCTGACGAACCCCGCAGCCGGTGCCGGAATGTCAGCCGGGCTGTGGTGGCTGCAGCTGACGTAGGTAAACTCCGGCCACCATTTTTTGGGCCTCGCGGCCTCCTCGTAGCCACAGACGTCGCAGCGCAGATGAACCCACACCGGGCGCTTTCCCGTGCGGTTGGCCCGCGACTGGAGTAGCCACTGTGGGGGATTGTCCAGGATCTCACCCAGCTCGGCTTCCGTCAGCCGGCTGGGAATGCCGTGGCGCTGGGCCATTTCCATAGGTACATCAAGGGCAATTGCCGCATCGCGTCTGCTAATCATCACAGTCCACGATACGGTAAAGCATGACCGATGCAGCCTCCCGCGCTGTTCCTACCAGACTGCAGCGCCAGGTCCTCATGGTGGCCATCGTGGCGTCGTTCATGGCCATCCTGGACAGCTTTGTGGTCAGCATTGCACTCCCCGCAATAGGCCGGGAACTCGGCGGCGGGCTGCCCATCCAGCAGTGGGTAGTGGACGCGTACCTCCTGACGCTGGGTGCCCTGATCCTCGCCGCCGGCTCACTCTCGGATCACTTCGGCCGTGCCAGGGTGCTGCAATGGGGTCTGGCCGGGTTCGCCGCAACGTCAGTTCTCTGCGGTGCGGCGTGGACCGCGGAGGTCCTGGTAATAAGCCGCGGCCTGCAGGGAGTCGCCGGTGCGCTGCTGGTTCCCAGCTCCCTGGCCCTGATCGTCAACCACTTTTCCGACAGCGCGCAGGGTGCGGCGATCGGCAAGTGGTCTGCCTGGACCAGCGCCGCCGCCATTGTCGCCCCGCTGATCGGGGGAGTGTCCGTGGATCTCCTCTCGTGGCGCGTCATCTTTTTCATCAACGTCCTCCCTGCTGCCGCCATCTGGCCGGTGCTGGCGAAGCTGCGCAGTTCGGACGCTGCGCCCGATCCGGCGAGCAGCATCGACGTTACGGGAGCGCTGCTGGCAGTCGGGGCACTGGGCGGGCCGGTCTATGCCCTGATCGAGCAGGGGACGGCGGGCTGGGCCAGCCCGCAGGTCTGGCTTCCCCTCGCCGCGGGCATCGTGTGCCTGATTCTGTTTCTTGTACACGAATCCAGGACGGACTCACCAATCCTGCCGCTGGGGATGTTCACCGTCCGGAACTTCGGCTGGGGCAACGTTGCCACTGCAGCCATCTACGGCGGATTCTCCCTCGGCTTCTTTGCGTTGGGCATCTACATCCAGCAGATCGGCGGCATGAAGGCGACCACGGCAGGCTTTGCGCTCTTGCCGTCTACCGTGATCCTCATGGTATCGGCGTCATTTTTTGGCCGCTTGGCAGGCAAACACGGTCCCCGCTGGTTCATGGCATGCGGGCCGGCACTGTGCGCAGCGGGCTTCCTGCTCACCCTGACGGTGGGCACGCCGCTGAGCTACTGGACCCAGGTGCTGCCCGGGCAGCTGGTTTTCGGTCTGGGCCTGGCAATGACCGTTGCGCCCCTCACGACGGCGATCCTCGGTGCCGTTCCGCAGGACCAGGCCGGCGTCGGTTCGGCCGTCAACAACGCCGTCTCGAGGATTGCCGGTCTCGTGTGCATCGCCTTTGCCGGGTTCATCATCGGCCCGGTCCTGACGACAGAAGGCCTGCACCGGGCCCTGATTGCCACGGCGGTGCTGCTGTTGCTCGGGGCGGCCGCCTCCGCCGTCGGAATCCGCAACCCTGTCCCGCAGCAGCAAGCCTGAAAGCGGAGCACGACGGCGGTGCCGGCGCCGCTTGGGCGGCCGGCCCGCCTCCGGGGGACTACCCGCCGCTGAGGGCGATGCCTGCCGCCGCGGCCGCCAGCCCAGCCACGAGGTTGATCCCGACATTGAGCGCTGCGGCAGGGTACCGATCCTCGCTGACCAGCCGGACAGTGGCCGTGGTCCAGGAGCTGAAGGTGGTCAGGCCGCCGGCCAGTCCGGTGGCCAGCGCTGCATGCCATTCCGGTCCGAAGCGGCTGCTGAGACCGATGGAAAGTCCGATGACAAGGGACCCGGCGACATTGACCAGCAACGTGGCCCAGGGCCAGTGGCGGCGGGGCGTTGGCTTGCCGGCCAGCCAGGTGTCCGCGGCAAACCTGATGAGGGCGCCGGCAATGCCGAACAGTCCCACCAGCAGCGGCGTAGCCAGGACCCCGGCCGTCATGGACTGCCCCAGTATCCTGCACCGAACGCTTTCCCGGCTTTCCAGCCGACTGCCGCGGCGCCAAGGCCCAGCAGGACGGACAGGGACAGGTAGAGAACCCATACTGCGTGGAGCCCACCGCGAGCCAGCTGGTCCACTGAAGCAACCACCGCTGAGAAGGTGGTGAAGGATCCGAGCAGACCTGGCCCAATGGCGGCACGGAGCCAGAAGGCAGTGCGCGGCCGCGCGATCCAGATGGTGGTCAGCATGCCAAGGACGAAGCTTCCGGCGACGTTGATGGCCAGCGTGGTCCACGGGACGGCGCCGGCGGACTCCGGAAACAGCACGCCGAGACCGTACCGCAGCTCTGTGCCCGCCAGCCCTCCCGCGGCGACGGCGGCCCAGGTCCGCCAGCCGTGGCTGCCGGCCGCCGTCACTGCGGTTCCCTTATCAGCCGACGCAGCCTTCATGCTGCCGCAGTCATGGGGCGCCCGGCGATGGCGTGGCCGTTCATCCGGAGCCGGCCATCCTGCAGCCCGGGTGGCCTGCTTCGCTCTGCACCCACAGTGCCGAGGTGACCTCGTCGGCGAGATCAAAGTCGCGGCTTCTGCCCGCCGAAGCGATACGCACCACGAGGGCGCCGCCGAACGGTTTGCGCCCCATGACCTCGACGTCGGAGTCCAGGTCGATCTCTTCGGCGGCCAAGTAGCGCAGCAGCTCCGGATTTTCGTCGCTGATTCGGGTGATCCTGCCAGTATGGCCCTCGTCGAGTTCGCTCATCCGGTAGGCCAACGGCATCTGTACCGTGCCGTCAGCGGAAGGGATGGGGTCGCCGTGGGGGTCCCGGGTCGGGTTGCCGAGCCTGGCCGCCATCCGTTCGATGAATGTATCGGAGACGGCATGCTCGAGCAGCTCGGCTTCGTCGTGCACCTCATCCCAGCTGTACCCCAGGTCCTGCACCAGGTACGTCTCGATGAGCCTGTGCCGCCGGACCATGGAAAGGGCCAGGCGCATGCCCTCCTGGGTCAGGGTGATGGCGCTGTAGGGCTTGTGAAGGACCAGGCCCTGGTCCTTCAGTTTGCGCACCATCTCGGACACCGAGGAATTGGCTACGCCAAGGCGCTGGGCCAGCTGCGTCGACGTAATGGGTTTGTCCTGCCACTCCGTGAAAGAGTAGATGACCTTGACGTAGTCCTCGATCGAGGAGGATGGCGTGCTGGTCTTCACAGATCCAAGCCTACCCGTTGCGGATGCGGCATCACGCCCTGACGGCCCGCCATGTCTGGGTGAGGTAGGGGAGGCTCAACAGTTCGCCGCGGGCGTGACCCAGATGGTCGTGGAGGTACCAGTCGAGGTTTCCGGTGACCTTGGCGCGGGTGGCCCCGTTGGCGGCGAGATAGTAGCTGCGCGACTTGGTCAGCTCGAGGATGTCGGCCGTGGTGACCGGGTCCTCCCACCGGGTCAGGTGGCTTTCCAGGCCCGTGAATTCGGGGCCTATGGGCGGACGGAAGTCCGGCTTGTGGACATCACCGGCGTGCATGATGCGCGAGAGTCTATGGACCCATGGCACCGACGTATCCAGCTGGTTCCAGATCAGGCCGAGCACTCCGTCAGGTCTCAGTATCCGGGCGATTTCACTGCTGGCCCGCAGCGGCTCGCACCAGTGCCATGCCTGTGCCACCGTCACGACGTCGAAGGCCGAGCCGGGCAGTCCCGTTTCCTCAGCGGTGCCCTCACCCGCCGCCACAGCCGGATAGGCAACGCGGAGCTGATCAAGCATGTCCGGCGAGGGATCCACGGCGCTGACCGCCAGGCCGCGTTCCACGAGCAAGGCGGTGAACTTGCCGGTACCGGCGCCTATGTCAGCAGCTGTCCGGGCGCCGGCAGGAATGATCCAGTCCGCGGACTCGGCAGGGTAGCCGGGACGGACGCGGTGGTAGTGTTCGCCGCCGTCCTGGAAACTCTGCCCGAGTTCCTGACGCCGCCACTGGTCGAGTTTGGGGCCACCGCGTGCCACGCGCCGTCTCCTTAGGGCAGGCTGAAAATTTACCCTTCGAATTTACCGCATGGAGCGCCCTGGCGGAGTGCCGGGATCAGTCCAGCGCGCAGGGGGCCGCGCCGGCGGTGCCGGGCGTGTTGGGTGCCCAGTCCGGGTAGCTGCGGGTGTCGTTGGCCGGAACCCAGCGTCCCGAGTCCACCACATAGTCCCAGCCAAGGCCGGTGCGGCGCAGTTCCTCGATGCCGGCGAGGAGCCGCTGGGCGTCCTCGAGCCGCGAACCTACGCCAAAGCTGGCGCGCAGGGAGCCGGACGGAAGTCCCAGGCGCTTGAGCAGCGGGTGGGCGCAGAAGCGGCCGTCGCGGAGTCCGACGCCGTGTTCGGCGGAAAGGTAGGCCGCCACCAGGCCGGCGTCGTAGCCTTCCACGGAGAAGTTCACTACGCCGATCGTGTCGTTGTCCGCGTCGGTGTCCGAGAAGATCTGGTGCACGGTGACGCCTTCGATCCTCCGCAGCCCCTCGACGAGGAAGGACCGGATGGCCGCCTCGTGGGCGTGCCAGCGCTCCTGGTCCAGGGCAGCGACCACCTGCGTTGCGCGGGCCAGGGTGGCAGCGCCCAGGACGTTGGGCGAACCGCCTTCATGCCGGGCGGGGCCGGTGGTCCAGCTGACGCCGTCGAGCCGGGCTTCACTGACAGCGCCCCCGCCCGCAAGGTGCGGCGTGCCGGCGTCGAGCCAGTCAGGGCGTCCCACCAGGACGCCGGAACCGAACGGCGCGTAGAGCTTGTGGCCGGAAAAGGCGAGATAGTCGACGTCGTCCGCGGCGATGTTGATGCGGCGGTGCGGAGCGAGCTGTGCCGCGTCCACAACGATCCGGGCGCCGAACTCGTGCGCCAGCGCGGCGAGGCGGCGGATCGGCAGGATTTCGCCGGTGACGTTGGAGGCGCCGGTCACGGCGAGGAGGCTGACGTCGCCGTGCTCCAGTTCAGCCCGGAGGCTGGCGATGGTGGCCTCGAGGGTGGCGGATGCCACCACGCTGCGGTGCGGCACGCCCTGCCAGGGCAACAGGTTGGCGTGGTGCTCGATGTCGAGGTACAGGACTTCCCCCGTGTGGTGGTGGTCCTCCACCGGGAGGCAGCCTGCCAGCAGGTTGAGGGAGTCCGTGGTGTTGCGCGTGAAGATTACGGAGTCATCCGGGCGGCCGCCGACAAAGTCGCGGACGATGTTCCGGGCGTTCTCATAGACCGACGTGCTGATCTGCGATGCGTAACCCGCGCCGCGGTGCACGCTGGCGTAGAACGGCAGGATCTCGTTGAGGTAAGCCGACACCACGGACAGCGCAGGTGCCGACGCGCCGTAATCGAGGTTGGCGTAACGCACGTGGCCGCCCTGGATCAGCGGAGCCTGGATCTCGGCGCCGGTAACTGCGGCCAGCGGCCGTCCGGCAGCGGCAATGCGATCGTCGAGCAGGCCGGCGCCGGTGTTGGAGGAGAACGTTGCAGTAGTCATGGGACCTCGCTGTGAAAGGACCCCTTTGTGACGGGGATCCGCGCTTGCCGGGTCCGTTCCGGACCGGCCTGGTCGTCACCCGGGGCACCCCACCGCGAATGGAGGGTTGCCGGCCAGCAAACCGGGGTTTCGCGCTGGCACTCGTGACCTGTAAAGAGCGTAGGACATCCCGGCGGGCGATGGAAAAGGCCAACGTGAATGTTAAGCGGTTTGTTACAGCCCCGCTTCATCTGGCCGGAATGCCGAAGATACGCCGGCGGACGCCCTCCTGAGGGGACGCCCGCCGTCGAAAATTCTTCGAAAGTTTGCTGGACCGAACTACAGCAGGTCGTCCAGCTGCGGGTTGAGCCGCTTGAGGACCTCCGAATGAAGGATGGAGTTTGTGGCCAGTGCGTTGCCACCGAACGGGCCGTCGGTTCCCTCAAGCGAGGTGAAGCGGCCGCCGGCTTCGGTGACGATGGGCACCAGCGCAGCCATGTCATACAGGTTCAGTTCCGGCTCGCAGGCAATGTCCACGGACCCTTCCGCCACCATGCAGTAGGACCAGAAATCCCCGAAGGCGCGGGTACGCCAGACGTCTTCGGTGAGGGCGAGGAACTCGTCCAGGTTCCCGCGTTCTTTCCAGCCGCCGAGGCTCGAGTAGGACAGCGAAGCGTCCGAAAGATTTGAGACATTCGAGACTTTCAGCCGGGTGGCTGCGGCAAGGGAGCGCCCCATGTACGCGCCCGCGCCCTTGGCTGCCCACCAGCGTTTGCCGAGTGCCGGGGCGCTGACGACACCCACCACGGGCTCGCCTTCATCGACGAGCGCAATCAGCGTGGCCCACACCGGCACCCCGCGGACGAAGTTCTTGGTGCCGTCGATGGGGTCAATGATCCAGCGCCGGGAACCGTGGCCCGAACTGCCGAACTCCTCGCCGAGGACGGCATCGCGGGGGCGGGAGCGGGAGAGCTGGCCCCGGATGGACTCCTCGGCGGCTTTGTCGGCATCCGTGACCGGCGTCAGGTCGGGCTTGGTTTCGATCTTAAGGTCCAGCGCCTTGAACCGGCTCATGGTCTGGTCATCCACGGAATCCGCCAGTACATGGGCCAGTCGCAGGTCATCGTTGTAGCTCGAAGCGGGTTGGGTCATGGTTCCAAACTACCGTCAAAGGACCGGCGGGGCGGGGATGTCCGCATGCCGGAGCCGCCGGGGAGACTAGCTGACGCTTCCCAGTTCCTTGGCTTCCTGGGCCTCCATGCGCGGATCGGTGCCCAGCAGGCGGCGCAGGGACGCTAGCCTCGCAGGCCCGGAAGGGCCTGCATGGCCGGCTTCCACCCAGGCATCCACGCCGCAGTTGACGGCGGTTGCATCGTGCTTGCAGCCGCGTTCGCAGGCTTCGGTGCCGGGCTCCAGGTCAGGGAAGGAATGCAGGATTCGGTCCGGGTCCACATGCGCGAGGCCAAACGAGCGGATCCCCGGGGTGTCGATGATCCAGCTCCCGGTGGGCGCGTCCGCGAGCTTGAGCGCGAGGGCCGACGACGACGTGTGCCGGCCGCGTCCCGTCACGGCGTTAACGCCGCCGGTTGCCCGCTCCGCGCCGGTCAGCGCATTCACCATGGTGGACTTGCCGACGCCGGAGTGGCCCAGCATGACAGTCACCTTGCCGTCCAGGTGGGCGCGCAGCTGGGAGACGGCGTCAAGGTCGAGGCGTGCGGACAGGCCATCATCGGAGCGGGCGTCGATGCCCGACGCCGCAGAGTCCGCCGTGCGGCTGATGATGACGGGGAAGTCGAGATGGCGGTAGTTGTCCAGCAGCTCGGTGGGGTCCTTGACGTCTGCCTTCGTCACGAGCAGCAGCGGCTCGATGCCGGCGTCGTAGGCGGCCACCAGCGCGCGGTCGATGAAACCGGTGCGGGGCTCCGGATTGGCGGCGGCCACCACGACGACCAGCTGGTCCGCGTTGGCCACCACAGCGCGTTCAATCGGGTCAGTGTCGTCCGCGCTCCGGCGCAGGAGCGTTTTCCGGGCCTGGATCTTTACGAGCCGGGCGAGCGTGTCCGGAGCACCTGACACGTCACCCACGAGAGATACGAAGTCGCCGGCAACCACGGGGGAGCGGCGGAGCTCGCGGGCACGGGCGGCGATGATCGTCCGCTCGTCGCCGGAGTCCTCACCCACCACTGCCGTGTACCGGCCACGGTCAACGGTGATGATGCGTCCGGTGACGGCATCGTCATGGCTGGGACGGTCTTTGGTGCGCGGACGGGAGCCCTTCTTGTTCGGGCGGATCCGGACGTCGGATTCGTCCCAGGACTCAGTGCTGCGTGCCACCGCTGGTCCCTGCGTCGTTCCCCTGGGTGCGGCCGGTCCGCTGTGTGAGCATGTCCGCCCACAGCTGCGGGAAGTCCGGCATGGTCTTGGCCGTTGTGCCGATGTCCTGGACTTCGACGCCCTTCACGGCCAGTCCGAGGATGGCGCCTGCAGTGGCCATCCGGTGGTCAGCGTAGCTGCGGACCACACCGCCATGAAGCTTTGCGGGCCGGATGATCAGCCCGTCGCCCGTCTCTTCGGCGTCTCCGCCCAGCCGGTTGATTTCCGTGACGAGTGCGGCAAGGCGGTCTGTCTCGTGCCCGCGGAGGTGTGCGATGCCGCTAAGCCGTGACGGGCCGGTGGCAAGGGCGCAGAGCGCAGCGACAGTGGGGGCGAGCTCGCTCGTTTCCGCGAAGTCGGCGCCCGTGATCTCGCTGCCTCCGGTGACGGTCAGCGTTCCGTCCTGCAGCGTCACGGACGCGCCCATATCCGTCAGGATGCTCCGCCAGAGATCGCCCACCTGGGTGGTGTGTTCGGGCCAGTCCGGGATCCGCACAGTGCCGCCCGAGGCGAGGGCCGCGGCCAGGAACGGCCCGGCGTTGGACAGGTCCTGTTCGATTTTCTCATCAAAGGCACGGATCGGCCCGGGGCTGACGATCCAGTGGTTCGGAGTGGAGTCGTCCACTTCCACACCCACGCCGCGCAGCACGGCCACGGTCATGTTGATGTGGTCAAGGCTTGGGACAGCGTCTCCGGAGTGTTCGAGATGCAGGCCTTCGGTGAAGCGTGCGCCGACGAGCAGCAGCGCGGACACAAACTGGGATGACGCGCTCGCGTCGATGACGAGATGGCCGCCGCGGACCTCTCCCGTCCCGTCAACGCGGAAGGGCAGGGAAGAGGGTGTCCCGCCGGCGTCGCCGCGAACGGTGACGCCGAGGGCCGCCAGCGCCTGGATGATGGTTCCCATCGGCCGCTCCCGGGCGTGCGGGTCGCCGTCGAACACAGCGACACCGTGGCGCAGGGCTGCCAGGGGCGGAACGAAGCGCATGACAGTGCCGGCCAGGCCGCAGTCGATGGCGACGTCCAGGGCGCCGGAACCGGACGGGATGGGCGTCACCTCGAGGTCGGGGCCGAAGGTACTGTCGCCCGGCACCTCGCGGACGTCGGCGCCGAGTTGCCGGAGCGCACCGATCATCAGCGCGGAATCCCGGGAGTGCAGCGGGGCACGCAGGCGGGAGGGCCCGTCGGCCAGCGCCGCAAGCACGAGATACCTGTTGGTCAGTGACTTCGAACCGGGGACGCGCACGGTGGCGTCCACCGGCTGCTCCGCAAACGGCGCGGGCCAGTGCGGAGCGGCGCCGGTGTGGTCAGCGGGCGCGTCCGTGATGGATCCTGTCATTCGTGCCTATGCCCCTACCGCGTGGTCTACGGCCTTGCGGACTGCCTTGTCGGCCTTGTGCAGCTTCTTTCCGGTGGTCTTGCGGGCGTCCGCGGCGAGGTGGCTTGCCGTTTTCCGGGCGTCAGCTGCGAGGTGCTCCGCGCGCCAGGCAAGGCTTGGCTTGCCCGCGGTATCAACGGAGGCCAGCAGCACGCCGCCGGTAAGGGTGACGTTCTTGAGCAGCTGGTTGCGGCGTGCGTCCCGGCCTTCCTTGCTGCTGATGTCCGCACTGCGCCATTCAACGAACGCGTTCAGCGCTGAGATGATGGCCAGGAGGGTAGCGGACAACCGCGCGAACTTGCCTACGGCGAACAGGACGCCGGCGCCCACCTGGGTTCCGCCGATCACCCGGGCCAGGACCTTCTCGTTGGTCTGGAACGGAAGCGTTTCCGCGGCGCGGCGCAGGAGGGGGGACAACTGTTCCACAGTGTCGTCCGCATTCCTGAGCTTGTCCACGCCGGCGAGGACGAAACTTGAAGCCAGCATCGGCCGGGCGAGAAAACGGACAAAGGACATGAATTTCCTCCTGGATGGACGAGCCGCGGTGACTGCGGCGGAGTCGGTTCTAGTCTTGCACTTTTGCGGAATATTTGCCCGCTTGGCGTCGTTGTGCACTGCAGGTCCGGAACACCCCGGGACAGCAGTCCTGGACCGTTGCCGGCATCGAAACATGGTTGGGCGGCGTCCCGGACGGCCTTTTGCCGCAGAAGCCTGCGCAAGGGACCGGTCCGCGGGAGACGTGCCGCCGGACAGGGCTTTGGCGGCCTGGGGCGCACCGAGCACCCGGGGTGTCGAGTGCCCGACATGCGGGAAAGTGGAGTGGAGATGGAGCTTTGACTTTGGTGAAAGACGCTGTAGAGCTGCGGGGACCTATTGACGTGTCGGCATTTGACGTGCCGCTGGAGGAGTCCGCCGAACTTCCCTATGGCGCCAACCCTGGCCCAAGGGCAGTTCCGCGGGTGACAGTAGACTTGAAGGCAATGAGCACCGTGGATCCGGCCCTAGAGGCCACGCAAGAGGACGCAGGGAACGCCGCCGACGACATTAGCGCGCCGGAGATCAGCGCGCCGCAGGCCGCGGAGCTGGCGGAGGAAATCGACGTCGCCACTGAAAGTCCGGAGGCGCGGCGGGCCCGGTTTGAGCGCGACGCCATGCAGTACGTGGACCAGTTGTACTCGGCCGCAATGCGCATGGCCCGGAACCCGTCGGACGCGGAGGATCTTGTCCAGGAGGCCTACACCAAGGCGTTTTCGGCATTCCATCAGTACAAGCCAGGGACCAACCTGAAGGCCTGGCTGTACCGGATCCTGACGAACACCTACATCAATCTCTATCGGAAGCGGCAGCGTGAGCCGCTGCAGTCCAACTCGGACACCATCGAGGACTGGCAGCTCGCCAGGGCTGAGTCGCATACGTCCAGCGGGCTCCGTTCGGCGGAGGCAGAGGCCCTCGACCACCTGCCGGATTCGGACGTCAAGCGCGCGCTGCAGGCGATTCCGGAGGAATTCCGGCTGGCTGTCTACTTCGCCGACGTCGAAGGCTTCGCGTACAAAGAAATTTCAGACATCATGAACACCCCCATCGGCACCGTCATGTCCCGGCTTCACCGCGGCCGAAAGATGCTGCGGGACATGCTCGCGGATTACGCCGCTGAACGGGGATTCAAGGCTGCTGAACCCAACGCAGCAGCGGAAAGCAACAAACAGGAGAACAGGAAATGAGCGACTGCCAGGGATTGGGCGATTGCGACGACGCCCGGATGCAACGTATCTACGAGTATCTGGATGGTGCCCTGACCCGCAGTGATATTGCGGAGATCAAACATCACCTGGACGAGTGCCCGGAATGCACGCAGCAGTATGACCTCGAGTGCGTCATCCGCAACATGGTCAAGCGGTCCTGCACCGAAGCCGCTCCGGAGAACCTGAAGAACGCAATCTTGGACAGAATCCACAGCATCCGGCCAGTGGACGCCTGACGCCGGCCCCCCACCACAAAGCGAAGTGCCCCGGAACCGACAGGTTCCGGGGCACTTCGTTTAAGCTTCGGTTCAAGCCGTGGCTTAGGTGTTGGGGCGCTTCCCGTGGTTAGCGCCGCCACGCTTACGGTCACGACGTTTACGTGCACGTTTGCTCATAGCTGGCCTCCTTAATATCGGTACTCAAAAGAGCTGCCCTCAAGTCTCCCACATCACGGGACAGGCCGCGAACCGGCGGCATTGGCGGCACATTGGGGAGTATTCACGGCTTAGGCCTTTAGTGAATTCCTGATCGAAATGCGCGCCTGCTCAAGGACTGTCCTTACAGTCTCCACTGTGACGGGGGTGATGGGATGTGCGCCCGCCCGGGTGCGGAGCTCCACCCGCAGATCGTCCCGGAAAGCCTGGAGCAGCATCTCGGCTTCCTTGAGCATGCGTTGCGCGTCAGGGGAGGACCGGGACGAGGAGCCGCGGTAGTCGCCTGACGTGGCAGCGAACCGTGCGGCTTCCGCCGTGGCCGCGAGGTCGGCCCGGAGTCCCCGCATGTTGCTCCGGATGTCCGCGCGGAGGTCGTCAGCCAGCCGGCGCACGGAAGCCGAAATGTCGTTCTCCACGCCGGCGAGCTCATCCCTGCGGCCGTTCAGCTCGGCCAGGCCGGCGTCGGTGATGCGGTAATTGGTGCGCCGGCCCTCCGATTCGGTGGCCACCAGACCATCTTCTTCCAGTTTGCCGAGCCGCGGATAGATGGTGCCGGCGCTGGGGGAGTACGTGCCGCCGAACCGTTCGCTCAACGCCTTGATCAGTTCGTAGCCGTGTTTGGGGCCAGACTCGAGGAGCGCCAGCAGGTAGAGGCGGAGTGCGCCGTGGGCAAAGACCGGAGGCATCAGAGGCCCGTTCCGACGTCCGCGGGGGCCTGGCTGTGGAAGATGGACGTCTTGCCCGACAGTGAATTGGTCCGGACCAGCATCAGCTTGGCGTCCGGGCCTGCAATGGTTTGCACCCTGCCGCCGGGCTGGGCGTATCTCTGGTCATCGATCACCACAGCGCCGCTGGCAGTATTGGCTACTATGTCCACGCCCACGTCGTGGGGGAGCCTGATGGTCACGTCGCCGGAAACCGAGTTGGCTCCGAAGTCGTGGGTGAAGCCCTGAAGGTCAAAGCTCAGGTCGCCGCTGACGGTGTTGGCCCGGATGTTGCTGAATTTGCCCGACGCCGTGACCTCGCCAGAGACACTTTTTGCCGTCAGTACGCCGCTGTGGTTCCTGGCGATGACCTCGCCGCTGACGGTATTTACATGAAGATCACCCGACGTCCTGTCCGACATGACGGAGCCGGATACGGTGTTGAGCCTGGTGTGCCCGGTGATTCCTGAGACGAGTCCGTCGCCGCTGACGGTTCCCGCTTCAACCTCGACGCCGGCCGGTACGGCAATGCTGATCACCGCCGAGTTGTTGCTGCTGTTGTTGACCGAACCCATGAGGTTCTTGAACCAGCCCTGGGGGCCGTGCAGCTGGTGCCTGACCTCCAGCCGTCCGCCTACCACCGTGACAGCCAGCGGGTCGCCGTGGACCTCCGAGACCTCGATCCTGGCCACGTCCTCGTCGTGGGTCACGATGTCGAACCGACCGCGGACAATGCCGAGCCTTAGCAATGAGACGCCGTCGACGTCAATGGTCTGCGGACCGGTGACGGTCCACGAGTTCTCTGTCATGATTCCTCCGGTTGCGATATATCGTGACTGTAAGATCACGATATATCGCAACTGCCGGAAGATCAAGATATATCGCGAGTAGTCTCGCTTACTCGGGAGTGTCCATGCCCAGCCACTGGAACCAGCCGCGGTGGAGAACCAGCCATGCCATCAGTCCGTAGCCGGCCTGGCCAGGGGTGCCTCCATTGGCTGCGAGGTCCTGGCGCCACTGCTCGTGGTTAAGCAAGGGTGAAAACGTGTCCACATAGAGGTGCTTGCGACGCGTGGTGACATCGGCAAACGCGGTGTTCAGCTCACCGAGACGGCCGTTCTGCGCCGGGTCGAGCGTCGGGGGCGGTCCCACGACAAATACCTCAAGCCTCTTCTGAGTGGCTGAGTCAAGAATGTTGGCGAGGTTGAGCCTGCTCCGGGCGGTCGACAGCCCGAATTCAACGTCACGACCCGAGAGGCCGATCACGAGCCGGTTATCGTGCCCGTCACTGAACCGACGGCCGGCTTCCTCGAGCCAGCGGGCGGCAAGGCCTTCGGTGCCCTCCTGGGGGCAGGGAAGGGCGTAGCTTTCAAGCGTCATGCCGTCCTGCGGAGTGCGGGCCAGGACACGGCCCAGCCAGCCCAGTGCCCGAGGGTCTCCGAGCCCGGCCAGCAGTTCATCTCCAACCGCCGCAATACGCAGCTTCCTGTCTTCCACTACTACCTCTTCACTTTTTTGAGGGCGTGCCCTGAGTGCTGGACCGTACTGCACGGCGGCACAATCCCGAGACTGTGCCGGCGCTACTGGCTGTGTCCATTAACTCACGCCGATTAAACAGAACTGCCCGGCTGGAATCGGTATGTCACCGTCCGGCCGGGCAGCTGCTCTGCTACTTACGGGCGAATGCCTGCTTGAGGAGGGAATCCTGCTCTGCGGCGTGGCGCTTCATGGAACCTGCCGCCGTGGACGCCGAGGCCGGCCGCGAGATCAGGCGAACCTGGCGGTCCAGTGCCTGCGGCAGGTTCAGGCCCATGAACGGCCAGGGGCCCTGGTTCGCGGGTTCGTCCTGGGCCCATACCACTTCGGCGTTGGGGTACTTGGCCAGTTCAGCTTCGATTTCCGCCTGCGGCAGCGGGTAGAGCTGCTCCACACGGACGATCGCCGTCGAGGTGTCGCCCGTCTTCTGCCGGGTGGACAGCAGATCGTAGTAGAGGCGGCCGGAGACGAGGAGAACGCGTTCGACGGCGTCCGCCTGCAGCTGCTCATGCTCACCGATGACCGGCCGGAAGCCGCCTGTGGTGAAGTCTTCCACGGCAGAAGCCGCAGCCTTAAGGCGCAGCAGCTGCTTCGGCGTGAAGATGATGAGCGGCTTGCGCGGGCGGCTGTACGCCTGGCGGCGCAGCAGGTGGAAGTGCGAGGCCGCCGTCGTGGGATTGGCTACGATCATGTTTTCCTCGGCACACATCAGCAGGAACCGCTCGATGCGGGCGGAGGAGTGATCCGGGCCCTGGCCCTCGTAGCCGTGCGGAAGCATCAGCACGAGCGACGAGCGCTGGCCCCACTTCTGTTCGGCGGAGGAGATGAATTCGTCGATGATGGTCTGCGCACCGTTGACGAAGTCGCCGAACTGCGCTTCCCAGAGCACCAGGGCATCCGGACGCTCCACCGAGTAGCCGTATTCGAAGCCCATGGCGGCGTATTCGGACAGCAGGGAGTCGTAGATCCACAGCTTGGCCTGGTTGTCCGAGAGATTGCCCAGGGGCAGCCACTCGTTGCCGTTGGCGCGGTCGTGGAAGACTGCGTGGCGCTGCACGAACGTGCCGCGGCGGGAGTCCTGGCCGGCGAGGCGCACGGGTACGCCCTCCATGATGAGCGAACCGAAGGCCGCGATCTCGCCGAAGCCCCAGTCGATGCCGCCTTCGCGGGACATCTGCTCACGCTTCTCAAGCAGCTGCTTGAGCTTCGCATGGACGGTGAAGCCCTCCGGAATCTCGAGGTGGGCCTTGCCGATCCGGGCCAGCGTATCTGCCGAGACTGCGGTGGATGCCGGGGCGTTGGTACCGAAGTCCGACTGCTGAGCCTGGGGCCGCTCGATGTCCGAAACCGCCGCGGAGTCCGCAGTGATGATCGGGATCGGCGAGGTCTGCGCCGCGTGGGTTTCGGCGAACACGCGCTCAAGGCGTTCCTGGTAGTCGCGCAGCAGCTGCTCGGCTTCGTCCTCGGTGATGTCGCCGCGGCCGATCAGTGATTCGGTGTAGAGCTTGCGGACCGAACGCTTGGCCTCGATGAGGTTGTACATGAGCGGCTGGGTCATCGAGGGGTCATCGCCCTCGTTGTGGCCGCGGCGCCGGTAGCAGACCATGTCGATGACAACGTCCTTGTGGAACTTCTGGCGGAATTCGTAGGCGAGCTGGCCGATGCGGACCACTGCCTCCGGATCGTCGCCGTTCACGTGGAACACCGGTGCCTGGATCATCTTGGCGACATCCGTGGAGTAGGTGGAGGAACGCGAAGAGGACGGTGCGGTGGTGAAGCCGACCTGGTTGTTGACCACGACGTGGATGGTGCCGCCGGTGCGGTAGCCGCGCAGCTGGGAGAGGTTGAGGGTCTCAGCAACCACACCCTGGCCGGCGAAGGCTGCGTCACCGTGGACCATGATGGGCAGCACGGGGAAGGCCTCGCCCTGGTCCAGGCGGTCCTGCTTGGCGCGGACGATGCCCTCAAGCACGGAGTCCACAGCCTCGAGGTGCGAGGGGTTGGCGGCCAGGTAGACCTTGGTCTCGTTGCCGCTGTCCGACGTGAACGTGCCCTCGGTGCCCAGGTGGTACTTGACGTCGCCGGAGCCCTGCACGGAGCGGGGATCCTGGGTGCCCTCGAATTCGCGGAAAACCTGGGCGTAGGTCTTGCCGGCGATGTTGGTGAGCACATTGAGCCGTCCGCGGTGGGCCATGCCGATGGCCACTTCGTCCAGTCCGTCGTCGGCGGCATCGGAGATGATGGCGTCAAGCAGCGGAATCAGGGACTCGCCACCCTCAAGGGAGAAGCGCTTCTGGCCGACGAACTTGGTCTGCAGGAAGGTCTCGAAGGCCTCTGCGGCGTTGAGCTTGGAGACGATGCGCAGCTGCTCTTCGCGGCTCGGCTTGGAGTACGGGTGTTCCAGCTGGTCCTGGAACCACTTGCGCTCGGCGGGCTCCTGGATGTGCATGTACTCGATGCCGGTGGTGCGGCAGTACGCGTCACGAAGCACGCCGAGGATGTCGCGGAAGGCCAGCATGGGTTTGCCGCCGAAGCCGCCAGTCGGCCATTCACGGTCCAGGTCCCACAGCGTCAGGCCGTAGGTAAGGACGTCGAGGTCGGGGTGCTTGCGCTGGACATACTCCAGCGGATCGGTGTCCGCCATGAGGTGTCCGCGGACACGGTAGGAGTGGATCAGCTGCTGGATCCTGGCGACCTTGTTGATCTGGTCGGAGGGATCCACCTGAAGGTCCGGGCTCCAGCGCACCGGCTCGTAGGGGATGCGCAGGGATTCGAAGATTTCGTCGTAGAAGTCCTGGGCGCCGAGCAGGAGCTGGTGAACGAGCTTGAGGAACTCGCCGCTGCCTGCACCCTGGATGACGCGGTGGTCATAGGTGGACGTCAGCGTGAGGACCTTGCTGATGGCGTTGTGCGCAATGATCTTCTCGCTGGCACCCTGGAATTCAGCAGGGTAATCCAGGGCGCCGACGCCGATGATGGCAGCCTGGCCCTTGGAGAGGCGGGGCACGGAGTGGACGGTGCCGATGCCGCCGGGGTTGGTCAGCGACACCGTGGTGCCGGCGTGGTCGTCGGCCGTCAGCTTGCCGGAACGGGCCCTCTTAATGAGGTCCTCGTACGTGTGCCAGAACTCCGAGAAGTTGAGGGTCTCAGCCTTCTTGATGTTCGGAACCATGAGCAGGCGTGTGCCGTCAGGCTTCGGCATGTCGATGGCGATGCCGAAGTTCACGTGGGCCGGCTGGACGGCGACGGGCTTGCCGTCGACTTCGTCGTAGTACACGTTCATGGAGGGGAACTGCGAGAGCGCCCGGATGACCGCGTAGCCGATCAGGTGGGTGAAGGAGACTTTGCCGCCGCGTGCTCGGGCAAGGTTGGAGTTGATGACAACGCGGTTGTCGATCAGAAGCTTGGCCGGAATTGCCCGGACGGAGGTGGCCGTGGGCACTTCGAGGCTTGTGACCATGTTGGAGGCGATGGCCTTGGCAGGACCGCGAAGAACGGAGACGACGTCTTCCTCGGGCGCGGTGGGTGCCTTCACGTTTTTGGGGAGCTGGGCCGGAATGGGCTGGGCGCCGGTGCCCGCCTCAGTCTTCTTTGCGCCGTCGCGGGCGACTGTTGCCGGAGCCTTCTTTACGGGTGCGGCCTGTGCCGGCGACGATGCCGGCGGGGCTGCGGGGGGCTGTGGCGCGGGAGCCGCGGCGGCTGCGGGGGCCTTGGCCGGAGCCGGAGGCGCTACCACGGGCATTTCGCGGGTAGCCGGATGGGCCGGCGCGGACGCCGCGCCCGGGGCGCCGTTGGAAGATGGGCCGTTGCCGCTATCAAAAGATTCGAACAAGGGCCACCATTTAGCGTCGACCGTATTCTTGTCCTGCTGGTAACGCTCGTACAGTTCGTCAACGAGCCACTCATTTCCGCCAAATTCCTCTGGTAGACGGTGGCTAGGCTGCTCTGGCACTTGAAATACGCCTCTTCCATGAGTTTGAATTCCTCTGGTCGCCACGGTGCCACGGCACAACAATCGAACCAGTTTCTGTGTCCTATGAACCCAGACCTCTGCCAGTCTAGTTACGATCCCGGCTTAACTGCCAATAAGGGTGACTCAAATCATGTCGCCGCCGAATTGTGGCGCGGGCCTGGCTGAAAACCGGGTGGAAGCGTGCTTCGGCCGCACACCTGAGCCCCCTCCGGGAGAGTTCGCGCGGCGGCGCACGCACCGCCTGTCCCGTCCCCGCTCCTGTAGACTGCAAGTCTTATGGACAGTAAATCTAGGTGCCGGCCTGGGGGCTGTCAGCGGAGCAGAATCAGCACCGCCGCGCAGCCCACCCGCAGAGCCGGCAAACCCCGTTCACGATCCCGTCAATGTCCGTCGCTCCACTTTGCTGGAATCTCCCAGGAAGCAGCGCAGGCCTCGGCCGACCATCCTCCGCCTGGCCCTTCTCCAAGGCTTTGTAGCCGCCCCGCTTGCAGGGACAGCATCACTCTGCGTATCCAGGCAGGCTGCTAGATGGAGTGGCTTCTCCTCGCAGCCGGGTTTCTGCTTATTCTCGGCACCGGCTTCTTCGTCGCCGTCGAATTTTCCCTTATAGCGCTTGACCAGCCCACCGTGCAGCGCGCGGTGGACAACGGCGACACGGCGGCAATTCCGCTGCTTAGATGCCTTAAGTCGCTGTCCACACAGCTGTCCAGTTGCCAGCTGGGCATCACCATGACGACCCTGCTCACCGGCTACGTCATGGAACCATCGGTCGGGGCGCTGGTCGAGGGGCCGCTTACCGCCTTCGGGACACCCGAAGCAGTTGCCGGATCCGTCTCCCTTGTGATCGCCATGGCGGTGGCTACCCTTCTGTCCATGCTGCTGGGCGAGCTGGTCCCCAAGAACATGGCGATCGCGCTGTCCTTCCGCATCGGGCGGGCGGTGGCGCGGCCCCAGCTGATGTTCACGGCGATCTTCAAGCCCGCCATCGTTCTGCTTAACGGCTTCTCGAACAAGGTCCTCAATGCTTTCGGGCTGGAAGCGAAAGAGGAGATCTCCGGGGCGCGTACGCCTGCGGAACTGGCGTCCCTGGTGCGCAGGTCTGCCGCCATGGGGACCCTTGACGCCGGCACCGCGAACTTCATCGCCCGGACCCTGAATTTCTCGGGCCGTACCGCCGCGGACGTCATGACGCCACGCATCCGCGTGGAAACCATCGACGCCGACCAGCCGGTCTCGGACATTCTTGACGCCGCCCGCCGCACCGGATATTCGCGCTTTCCCGTGATCGGCGATTCCGCTGACGATATCCGCGGACTGGTCCACGTCAAGAAGGCGATTGCGGTTCCGGCGGGCAGGAGGCCCAACCTGGAAGCAGGAGCAATCATGACGGAGGTTCTCCGCGTACCGGAGACCATCCACCTCGATGCCCTGCTGGCGGAACTCCGGGAAGGCAACCTGCAGCTTGCTGTGGTGCTGGACGAGTACGGCGGAACCGCAGGCATCGCCACGCTGGAGGACCTCGTTGAGGAAATCGTGGGCGAAGTAGCCGATGAACACGACAAGGTGCGGCCGGGCCTGCTGCAAAGCGCCTCGGGTGACTGGTATTTCCCCGGCCTGCTGCGGCCGGATGAACTGTCCGAACAGATTCCCGGGCTCAGCGTTCCGGACGAAGCTGCCTATGAAACGGTAGGCGGCTACGTCATGAGCGAGCTCGGGCGCATAGCCGTGGTGGGGGACACCGTAAAGGTCGGCGGCGGAACACTGAGCGTTACCCGGATGGACGGTCGCCGCATTGACCGGATCTGTTTCAAGCCCGACCACGAGCATCACGACGAGAACTCGGGGAACACTACGTCGCAGAATGCGAAGTCAGAGAACGTGAATTCACAGAACGCGACCTCCGGAAACGGCGGTGCGGCATGAGTGACTGGGCCGGAATTCTCTGGCTGGTAGTGCTCCTCATCGGCAACGCGTTCTTCGTGGCGGCCGAGTTCGCGGTCATGTCGGCGCGCCGCAGCCAGATCGAGCCGCTGGCGGACGCAGGTTCCATGCGCGCCCAGACCACACTGCGCGCCATGGAGAACGTCTCCCTGATGCTCGCCTGCGCGCAGCTGGGCATCACCGTCTGCTCCCTGCTCATCCTGCAGGTCGCGGAACCGGCAATCCACCACTTGCTTGCCGTGCCCCTTGAAGCATTCGGCGTGCCGGTGGAAATTGCCGACGTCGCGGCCTTCGGCGTGGCACTGATGGTGGTGACATTCCTGCACGTGACGTTCGGCGAGATGGTGCCGAAGAACATCTCCGTCTCCGTTGCGGACAAGGCGGCCCTGCTGCTGGCTCCGCCGCTCATGTTCATCGCACGGATCGTTAACCCTGCCATCGTTGCGCTGAACTGGTCCGCGAACCACATTTTGAGGCTGATGCGGATCGAGCCCAAGGACGAGGTCAACTCGTCGTTTACGCTGGAGGAAGTCCAGTCCATCGTGCAGGAATCCACCCGGCACGGCCTCGTGGACGACGACGCCGGGCTCATCACGGGCGCCCTCGAATTCTCCGAACATGCGGCAGCCCACGTCATGGTTCCGCTGGACAAGCTGGTCATGATGAAGGCCGCCACCACGCCCTTGGAATTCGAAAAAGCCGTCAGCCGCACCGGGTTCTCACGCTTCCCGATGCTCGACGACGACGGCATGCTGTCCGGCTATCTCCACATCAAGGACGTGCTCTCCATCCCCGAATCCGGGTACCAGCACCCTATTGCCGAAAGTCGCATCAGATCGCTGGCGAACCTCTCACGGGACGACGAGATTGAAAACGCGATGTCCGTCATGCAGCGCACTGGCTCGCACCTGGCACGCGTGATCGGGCCGGACGGCCGAACGGAGGGCGTGCTGTTCCTGGAGGACGTGATTGAGCAGCTCGTGGGCGAAATCCGGGATGCAACCCAGGCGAAGGGGATCCGCCGGCTGGGCCAGCCGGACGGGGAATAACAGAACTGCATGTGGAGCAAGGGCCGCGGGAAACGAACCCCGCGGCCCTTGCCAATCCCGGCCCGACCAGTCCTAAATAGGAATCATTCCCATTTAGGACTACACTTTGTAGGGTTGCAGATCCCGCAAAATGCCGCTTCCAGAACCGAGGTCTTTCCGTGCGCAGAATCGTCCGATCGTCCCTGACCGCCGCCGTGGCGGGCCTCGGGCTGCTGCTTACGGCGTGCGGTCCGACGGCGGGTGTCCCCGCCAAGGCGGACGGCAACGGCATCGCCGTGGTCGCCTCGACTAATGTGTACGGGGATATCGTCCGGGCGATCGGCGGGGACAAAGTCAAAGTCACGGCCATCATTTCCCGTCCCAGCCAGGACCCGCACTCCTACGAGGCCAGCGCCCAGGACCGGCTGGCGATTTCCAAGGCGAAGCTGGTGCTGGAAAACGGCGGCGGCTACGACGACTTCATCCACACCATGGCCGACGACAGCGGCATCCCTCACGAGAACATCATCAACGCCGTGGAAGTATCGGGGCTGGCCCCTGCAGCGGAGAGCCCGGCATCGGCGCATGCCGAGAGCGGCCATGCCCATGACCACGGTGAATTCAACGAACACGTCTGGTACAGCCTCCGGGCCATGTCCCGCCTCGCGGACTCAGTGGCAGCCAAACTGGAATCGATCGACTCCGGGTCCGCGGCAGACTTCCGTGCCAACGCCGCTTCCTTCAAGGCAGGGCTGACCAAAATCGAAACCAGGCTTGCCACCGTCAAGACCGCCCACGGCGGGTCGCAGGTGGCCGTGACCGAACCCGTACCCCTCTACCTCCTGGAATCGGCAGGGCTCGTCAACCGCACCCCTGCTGAGTACACGACGGCGATTGAAGAAGGCACGGACGTGCCTCCCGCCGTCCTGAGGGCCGCCACCGCACTCGCTGCCTCATCCGACATCCGTTTCCTCGCCTACAACGAGCAGACGGAGGGTCCCCAGACCGAGGCGCTGAAGAACGCGGCCAACGCGGCCGGTAAGCCGGTCCTGAACTTCAGCGAGACACTGCCCGAGGGCAAGACCTACCTGCAGTGGATGGCGGACAATGTGGGGAACATCAGCAACTCCCTGGAGCGAAAAAGTTGAACCCCGTCATTAGCCTGCGCAAGGCATCCCTGAAGTTTGGCAAGCGGGCGCTCTGGGAAGACCTGGACCTCGACATCAAACCCGGGGAGTTCTTTGCGGTCCTCGGCCCCAACGGCAGCGGAAAGACCAGCTTCCTTAAGGTGCTGCTGGGCCTGCAGGAACTGCATTCGGGCAAGGCCAGTCTTGGCGGCCATCCTGTTGAACGCGGGAGCCGGCTGATTGGATACATCCCGCAGCAAAAGCCGTTCCCGCCGGACACGCCCATGCGGGCCCGTGATCTGGTGGGGCTCGGCGTTGACGGCCACCGCTGGGGCGTCCGGCTGGGAAACGCCAAAGCCAACCGCAGGATTGACGAACTGCTCGATTTGGTCGGGGCCAGCGACTACGCCAAGGTACCGGTGGGGCAGCTCTCGGGCGGCGAACAGCAAAGGCTGCGCGTGGCCCAGGCGCTCGCCTCCGACCCCAGGGTGCTCCTCTGCGACGAGCCGCTGCTGTCACTCGACCTGCACCACCAGCAGGCAGTCAGCGCACTCATCAACAAGCAATGCCATGAGCAGGAAAGCGCAGTGGTCTTTGTGACCCACGAAATCAATCCGATCATCGACTATGTCGACCGGATCCTGTACCTAGCCGGCGGGCGCTTCAGTGTGGGGACGCCGCACGAGGTCATGACCACGGACGTCCTCTCGGAGCTGTACGACAGCCACGTGGAAGTGATCCACGCGAACGGAAGAATCGTCGTCGTCGGACTCCCGGACGCCACCACCCACCATCACGACGATGCGCACGCAACGGCGGGGGAGGGCGCCTGATGGATCCGGAAGGCATCCTGCAGTCGATTTTCAACTTCGAAAATTACGGTGAGCTGCTGGTCCTGGTGCAGAACTCCCTCTGGGCCGGAGCCGTCCTCGGCCTCCTGGGCGGCCTCGTAGGCACCTTCGTCATGAAGCGCGATCTGGCCTTCGCCGTGCACGGCATCTCCGAACTCTCGTTCGCCGGCGCAGCCTTTGCGCTGCTCATAGGCGCGGACGTTGTGTTCGGGTCACTGATCGGCTCGGTGGCGGCCGCCCTCCTGCTGGGACTCATGGGAGTGCGGGCACGGGACAAGAACTCCATTATCGGCGTCATCATGCCGTTCGGCCTCGGGCTGGGCATCCTGTTCCTGTCACTCTATGAAGGGCGGGCGGCCAATAAGTTCGGGCTCCTGACAGGACAGATCGTCTCCGTGGACACCGTGCAGCTGCAGGTACTGGCCGGAACCGCGGTGGTGGTCATGGCTGCACTGTGCGCCATTTGGCGTCCGTTGAGCTTCGCGAGCGTCGATCCCGAACTCGCCGAAGCCCGCGGTGTTCCCGTGCGTGCGCTGGCACTGGCCTTCATGGTGCTGCTGGGCGTGAGCGTGGCGCTGTCCATCCAGATCGTGGGTGCGCTGCTGGTGCTCGCCCTGCTGATCACCCCGGCCGCGGCCGCGCTGAGGATCACGTCGTCTCCGCGCCTGGTGGTGCTCCTGAGCGTGCTGTTTGCCGTCGCCGCGACGGTGGGCGGCATCCTCCTGGCCCTCGGCGGCCGCATCCCGATCAGCCCCTACGTGACCACACTGTCTTTCCTGATCTACGTGGTCTGCAGGGTGATCGGAAGCGTCCGGGCCAAGCGCGGCCTCAACGGACGCGTCATGCGGACGGTGCAGCGCCGGCCTGCGTAACGCCGGTGGCAGGGTTCGGAAGGCATAATGCCGTCTGGGCGGCGCCGCCAGTGCAGGCTATTTAGCGCCGGCCTTGCGGGCGGTGCAGTCGGGGCAGAGCCCAAAGATCTCCACCGTATGTGCCACCTCTGAGTACCCGTGCTCCTGGGCTGTCCGGGCGGCCCAGGTTTCCACCGCCGGGGCTTCGACTTCCACTGCCTTGCCGCAGCTACGGCACAGGAGGTGGTGATGGTGCCCGGTCACTGCACACCGGCGGTAGACAGCCTCGCCGTCGGCGTTCCGCAGCACGTCCACGAGTCCGTCGTCCGCAAGGGACTGCAAAATCCGGTAGGCCGTGGCCAGCGAGACCGAGACCCCCTGGTTCTGGAGGATACGGTACAGCTCCTGCGTGCTCACGAAATCATCAAGCTCGTCCAGCGCGGCACTTACGGCCAGTCGCTGCTTGGTGACGCGCTGCTCTTTTCCGCCGGCTGCCGCCAAAGGGGTCAGCGGACTGCCGTCAGCGCTGGCGCCGTGTGGCATGAATGGACTCGCTTCGCTAAGGGATACTGGCAAGGTCCTAGATTACCAGCCGGACGTCCGTGGACACTGACGGGGCCGGTTCCCTAGGCTGGCCGGATGAAGCTGACAAAATACACCCACGCGTGCGTGCGCCTCGAAAAAGACGGGCAGGTGCTGGTGCTCGATCCGGGAACCTTCTCCGAGGCCGCCGAAGCGCTGGACGGCGCGCACGCCGTCCTCATCACGCACGAACACAAGGACCACATCGACGTGGCGGCCGTGAAATCTGCCCTCACGGACAACGGGGACCTGCAGCTCTTCGCACCGGCAGGGGTAGCGGAGGACCTCCGCAGCGAAGCACCTGACGCCGCGTCACGCGTCCATGCTGTGGACCCCGGAACAAGTTTTGACGCTGCCGGATTCGGGATCCGGAGCTTCGGCGGGCAGCATGCGCTGATCCACCCCCACGTTCCCATGGTGGCCAACATCGGCTATCTCGTGGATGAAAACGTCTACCACCCCGGCGACTCGTTCATCATTCCGGATGGCATCAGCGTGCAGACGCTCCTGGTGCCGGTTCACGCGCCCTGGAACAAGGTCAGCGAGGTGGTGGATTTCGTGATTGGCGTGCGCGCGCCGCGGGCGTTTCCCATCCATGACGCACTCCTCAACGGGACCGGAATGGAGCTGGTGGAGGGCCACGTTAAGAGGCTGGGCGCCAGGTACGGCACGGAGTACACCCACCTGTCCAGCGGCGAATCCGTCGACGTCTGACTCCGTTGCCGTTTGGGTCCGTCGAAGGGCCGCCGGGCGGCTATGGCTTCCAGACGCCGGAATCGAAAAATGCCCTGAGGGTGCCTTCATGGGGCTCGGGATCGAGCCCCTGTGCTGCCAGCCACGCAGCGTTGTAATAGTTGCCCGCATAGCGGTCACCGCCGTCGCACATCAGCGAAACGATGCTGCCCCGCTGCCCCTCGGCGACCATCTCCGCCACGAGCTGCCACACGCCCCAAAGGTTGGTGCCGGTGGAGGGCCCGGCGTGCAGTCCCGCCAGGGTATGGAGGTGCCGCATGGCGGCGACCGAGGCGGCATCCGGAACCTGGATCATGCGGTCGATGACGGCAGGGACGAAGCTTGGCTCCATCCGGGGCCGGCCGATGCCCTCGATCCGTGAGGGAAGGCCCGTGCTGAAGTCAGCGGCACCGCTGCGCCAGCCCGGATAAAAGGCCGAATTTTCCGGATCAACCACAGCCAGTTCCGTCTCATGCCGGTGATAGCGGAGGTACCGGCCGATCGTGGCGCTGGTCCCGCCCGTGCCCGCACCCACTACGATCCACCGGGGGACAGGGTGCTCCTCCAGGGCGAGCTGCTGGAAGATGGACTCTGCGATGTTGTTGTTGCCGCGCCAGTCAGTGGCGCGTTCCGCATAGGTGAACTGGTCCATGTAATGGCCGTTGCTGGTGTCCGCCACCTCGGCGGCTGCCGCGTAGACCTCCGAAGCGTGGTCCACGAGCAGGCACGCGCCGCCGAACTGCTCGATCAGGGCGATCTTCTCAGGACTCGTAGTGCGGGTCATGACGGCAATGAACGGCAGCCCCAACAGCTGCGCAAAGTACGCTTCGGAGACCGCCGTGCTGCCGCTGGACGCCTCTACTATGGTGGTGCCCTCCTTAATCCAGCCGTTCACCAAACCGAACAGGAACAGGGAGCGGGCCAGCCGGTGCTTCAAGCTTCCGGAGCGGTGCGTGGACTCGTCTTTGAGGTAGAGCTGTACGCCCCAGTGCTCGGGCAGCGGCACGGAATACAGGTGTGTGTCCGCCGACCTGTTGTTTTCCGCGTTGATCTTGCGGATGGCCTCGTCTGCCCATGCCCGGTCCGCGCTGCGTGCTCTGCTCACCGATTCAGCCTACCGGTGAAGCGGGCGGGCACCGCTAGAGTTGTGCTGCCGGCCCCGGTGCCACCAGCCCCTGTTCGTCCGGGTGCAGTTCATCCAAGCCAAGTTCATCCAAGCCAAATTCATCCAAGCCACAGGAGATTCGATGGATACCCTCATAGACGTGTCCGCGCTGAACAGCAGGATGACCTCCGGGCAGCGCACCGTGCTGCTGGATATCCGCTGGGCGCTGGGTGATCCCCACGGCCACGGGCACTACCTCAAGGATCACATCCCCGGTGCCGTCTACGTGGACCTTCTCACCGAATTGGCGGAGCCTGCGGAGCCCGCCCGTGGCCGCCATCCGCTGCCGCCGCGGCACAAGCTCCAGGACGCCGCCCGGCGCTGGGGGATCAGCACGGGCGATGTGGTGGTCGCCTACGACGATGCCGGCAACACCTCGGCGGCCCGCCTCTGGTGGATGCTCCGCAACGCCGGCTTCGGCAGCGTCTACCTGCTCGACGGCGGCCTGGCCGCCTGGCGCCGGGCAGGGTTGCCGCTTCGTGGCGGGCCGGAGGAGACCGCCCCCGGCGACGTGACGCTTGCCGACGGCGGCATGCGCGTTATCGACGCTGCTCAGGCGGCGGAATGGGCAACGCGCGGCGTGCTGCTTGATGCCCGTGCCGGGGAGCGGTACCGCGGCGAGATCGAACCCGTGGACCCGCGCGCCGGCCACATTCCCGGGGCTGTCAGCGCGCCTACCACCGGGAACCTGGGCGACGACGGCCGCTTCCTGCCGGCGCAGGACCTCCGGCTCCGCTTCTCGCGGCTGGGAGTGGACGAAGCAACGCAGACTGCGGTCTACTGCGGCTCGGGCGTCACCGCCGCCCATGAGATCGCGGCACTTGAGATCGCCGGCATTCCTGCGGCGCTTTTCCCCGGCTCCTTCTCCCAATGGTCCAACGATGCCTCACGGCCCGTGGCAACCGGTGCAGAGCCCGGAGTTGCCGGGCCAGGCTGAGGAGTCTGCGTGCCCGGCCTGCCCGACCTGGCGACCGGAACGTTCCGACCGGAACGATCCGGCGGCACGTTCCGTCCGGCACAGTCCGGTGGGCGTGCGTCGGCTGGCATTGTTCCGGCCGCGGAGGGTAGCGTCGCAGTATGACTCCTGGACGCCCCGTACCACCGCCGCTTGCCCTGCAGATCCCGCTCGCCGAAGACGCTGGAACGGCATCGCCCCTGGAGGGGCGCCTGGCTGCCGCTCGCGGCGCCGTGTCCAGCACCGGGGGACTGGTTCCGTTGACCGTCGCCCGGCGGGCTCCGAAGGCCGACGACGTCGAAATCGCCATTGAGTTTTGCGGGCTGTGCCACTCGGATGTGCATGCCACGCGCGGGGAATGGGGCACACAGAACTATCCGCTGGTGCCCGGGCACGAGATTGTGGGCCGGGTCAGCCGCGTGGGTTCGGACGTGGACGATTTCGCCCCCGGGGACCTCGTGGGCGTGGGCTGCATCGTGGATTCCTGCCGCGAATGTGAAAGCTGCCGTGAGGGACTGGAGCAGTACTGCGAACGGGGCATGACCGGAACCTACGGTGCCAAGGACGCCCGGAACAGCGATTCCATCACGCAGGGCGGCTACGCGTCGTCCGTGGTGGTCGACCGCCGCTACGTCTTGCGTGTACCGGAAAACCTGGACCCCGCCGCCGTGGCGCCGCTGCTGTGCGCAGGCATCACCACGTTCTCGCCGCTGAGCCACTTCGGCGTCGAGGAAGGCGACGTTGTGGGCGTCGTGGGCCTCGGCGGCCTGGGACACATGGCGGTCAAGCTGGCCAAGGCCATGGGTGCAGAGGTTAGGGTCTTCACCACGTCCGAATCGAAGGTCTCTGCGGCCCTGGAACTCGGCGCCGACGCCGTCATCCTCTCCCGCGACGAGGACGCGATGGCCGCCGCGAACCGGAGCATCGACCTCATCATTGACACCGTGGCAGCACCGCACGACCTGAACCCGTTCTTCCGCACACTGCGCCGGGACGGGGCCCTGTTCCAGCTGGGGCTTCCTTCCGACGCCATGCCGCCCGTGAACCCGGGCGCACTGATCAGGCGCCGGATCGCCTACGCCGGATCCCTGATCGGGGGCATCGCGGAAACCCAGGAGATGCTGGACTTCTGCGCCGAACACGGCGTGGTTTCCGACGTTGAGATCGTCGGGGCGGACCAGCTGAACGACGCCTACGACCGGATGGTGGCGGGCGACGTCAAGTACCGTTTCGTTTTGGACACAACCACCCTGCAGGCACCGGCGGAAAGGGCAGACGCATGAGCACGCTGTTTACCAAAATTCTCAACGGGGAGATCCCGGGCCGGTTTGTCTGGCGCGAACCGGACGTCGCCGCGTTCCTGACCATGGGCCCGCTGGCGGACGGCCACACACTGGTGGTTCCCACCGAGGAAGTGGACCGCTGGACGGACGCTTCCCCGGAGACGCTGGCCAGGGTCATGGAGGTGGCCCGCCGCATCGGCGCGGTCCAGGTCGAGACCTTCGGTGCAGCCCGCGCAGGCCTCATCGTGGCCGGCTACGAGATCAACCACCTGCACGTCCATGTCTGGCCGTCCAACAGCATGGCCGACTTCGATTTCGCCTCCGCGGACCATAACCCGGACCCTGCCACGCTGGACGCCAACGCGGAAAAGCTCCGCGCCGGGCTCCGCGACGCCGGCCATGGGGAGTTCGTTCCCGACGCCTGAGAACTAGGCCGCGAGGGCCTTGTTGAGCACTGCCCGAATCCGCTTCTCCGAGACGGAGTAGGCGGTTCCAAGTTCGACGGCGAACAGGCTCACCCTCAGCTCCTCGATCATCCACCGCACCTGCGTCAGCTCGGCTCCCGTCCGGCGGCCGGGCAGCAGGGCTGACACAGCGTCGTCATACTCATCCTCCAGCCGCTGCACCGCGGCCATATTAAGCGCATCGCGCTGCACGTTACCCGGCAGCTTTTCGAGGCGCTTTTCGATGGCAGCGAGGTAGCGCGGCAGCTGGCTCAGCTGGGCGTAGCCCGTCCGGGCGACGAACCCGGGGAAAACCAGCTGCTCCAGCTGGCTCTTGATGTCGTTGAGCGCGCTGATGAGCGCCAGGCTGGTGGTGCCCTTGAGCTGTTTTTCGATCCGCCGGGTGCTGGCAAGAATGCGCTCCACAACGGCCGTCACGCTAAAGACGGTGTCGATCAATTCCGCGCGGACCTGTTCGAACAGGGCATCGAATGAAGCCCTGTCCCAAGGCAGCCCCGCCGGAGTGAGCTTGTCGATAGCCGCGAGGGCACAATCGGCAATCAGGGCCGCGACAGACCCGTGCGGATTCTGGCTGAAGGTCAGTTTCTCCGTGTTGTTCAGGTGCTCCAGGACATAACGGTCGGGCGCGGGAACCCGCAACGCCAGGAGCCGGATCACTCCGCCGCGCATGGCCTCCTGCTGCTCCGAGGCCGACTGGAAGACGCGCAGCGCCACCGACTTCCCTTCATCCACGAGCCCCGGGTAGCCAGTCACAGTATGACCCTTGACGGTAACGCTGATTTCGCGCTGAATTGTGCCGAAGGACCACTCGGTCAGGCCGGCCTGTTCCGTGAAGCCCTGGCCAGCCGAATTTTGGTCAGCGAAGCCCCGGTGTACCTGCTGCCGGTCTCCATGTGTCGGCACGGCGGCAGTGGGTGCTCCCTTCTTGGCGGCGCGCGGCGCGGCGGTGGCCGGTGTGGCGCCCAGCGATTCCGCGATGGCCCGCCGGGTGGCAGGCGCAAGCCGCTCCTGCAGTGCTTCAAGATCCTTGCCTTCATCCAGCACCTTGCCGCGGCTGTCCACCACCTTGAAGCTCACGCGAAGGTGCTGGGGAACGGCGTCCCAGTTCCAGGACCCGGGCGGAATGATGTGCCCGCGGATCCGCCGCAGCACCAACTCCAGCGATGACTCGAGTTCGTCCCCGGCGGGATCAAATTCGGCCTCCAGCGCAGCAACTGCCTGCCGGGCCACGTCCGGAGCAGGAACGAAGTTTTTGCGGATCTGCTTGGGCAGCGATTTGATGAGCGCAGTGACCAGTTCCACGCGCTGGCCCGGGATCAGCCAGCGGAAGGCGGCGTCGTCGAGCTGGTTCAGGAAAAGGACCGGCACTTCCGCGGTAACGCCGTCGGAGGGATTGGGCGGCGATCCTGGCGCCACCGGGTGGAACTCGTAGCTCAGGGGCAGCTCGAATCCCTTGTGCAGCAATGTCTTGGGGTAGGCAGAGTCGTCCAGTGCCTCGGCATCCTCGCTGAGGAGCAGCGACTGGTCAAAGTCCAGGAGCGCCGCGTCCTGCTGCCGGGCCTCCTTCCACCACTTGTCGAAGTGCCGCTCCGAGACAACGTCCTTGCCCACCCTGGCGTCGTAGAACTCGAAGAGTGTTTCGTCGTCCACCAGCAGGTCGCGGCGGCGCATCCTCGCTTCGAGTTCCTCCACTTCCTGAAGGAGGGCGCGGTTGCGGTGGAAGAACTTGTGGTGCGTCTTCCAGTCACCCTCGACCAGCGCGTGCCGGATGAACAGCTCGCGGGCGAGGACGGGATCGACCTTGCCGTAGTTGATACGCCGCTGGGCGATGATGGGCACGCCATAAAGGGTGACCTTCTCGTAGGCCATGACGGCGCCCATTTTCGTGGACCAGTGCGGTTCACTGTAGGTGCGCTTGACGAGGTCCGGAGCCACCTGCTCGGCCCACGACGGCTCAAACTTGGCGGCCACCCTGGCCCAGAGCCTGCTGGTTTCCACGAGCTCCGCGGCCATGACAAAGGTGGGGGACTTCTTGAACAGGGCGGAGCCGGGGAAGATCGCGAAGCGGCTGCCGCGTGCGCCGGCATACTCCCGCTTGCGCTCGTCCAGGATGCCTATGTGGCTGAGCAGGCCGGAGAGGAGACTGATGTGGATGCCCTCGTTGGTTCCCACCGGGTCTGCCAGCCGCTTGTTATCCAGGCTGATGCCCAGGGGGCGGGCAAGCTGCCGGAGCTGGGCGAACAGATCCTGCCACTCACGGACCCGCAGGTAGTTGATGAACTCGTTCCGGCACAGGCGGCGGAACTGAGTGGAGGACAGTTCCTGCTGCTTTTCCTGGATGTAGTTCCATAGGTTCAGGAAGCCGGTGAAGTCGGAATTCTCATCACGGAAGCGGGCGTGCTTTTCCGCGGCGAGCTGCTGCTTGCCTGAGCCGTCCCCCTGGGGGCGCTCGCGCGGGTCCTGGATGGTCAGCGCGGCCGCCAGGACCATGACTTCGCGGACGCAGCCGCGTTTTCCTGCTTCGACGATCATGCGGCCCAGGCGCGGATCCACCGGCAACTGCGCAAGCTGCTGACCGACGGCGGTAAGCCCGCCGCCGTTGCGGCCGGAACCGCCGCCCCGTCCGGCGGAGGCTGCGGCATCGGCAGCTTGGGGCGTGCTCAAGGCGCCAAGCTCCCGGAGGAGCGTGACGCCGTCGTTGATTGCGCGGGAGTCCGGCGGCTCCACGAACGGGAATTTTTCGATGTCCTTGGGCCCGCGGGCCACTCCCATGGCTGTCATCTGGAGGATTACCGCGGCCAGGTTGGTGCGCAGGATCTCCGGGTCCGTGTAGAGGGGCCTGGATTCGAAGTCCTCCTCGGAGTAGAGGCGGATGGCGATGCCGTCGGACACGCGCCCGCAGCGGCCTGACCGCTGGTTGGCCGAAGCCTGCGAAACGCGTTCAATCGGCAGCCGCTGGACCTTGGTGCGGTGTGAATATCGTGAGATGCGGGCGGTGCCGGTGTCGATGACGTACTTGATGCCGGGCACTGTCAGGGAGGTCTCGGCGACGTTCGTTGCGAGCACGATCCGCCGCTTGCTGCCGGGGTTGAATACGCGGTGCTGTTCCTGCAGGCTCAGCCGCGCAAAGAGCGGAAGCACTTCGGTGCCGGCGAGGCGCCGGTTGGACTGGATTCTGGCGTTCAGGGCTTCCGCGGCATCCCGGATTTCGCGCTCGCCGGAGAAGAAGATGAGGATGTCGCCGGGTGCCTCCAGTGCGAGCTCATCCACGGCGTCACACACCGCATCGAGAGGGTCCCGGTCTTCCTCGAGCTCGTCGTCGGAGGCGTTCTCGTCGTCTGCGCCGCCCCCGGCCGGCTGGGACAGCGGCCGGTAGCGGATCTCCACGGGAAACGTGCGCCCCGAGACCTCGACGATGGGCGCCTGTGCCTCCTCTGATCCGAAGTGCTTCGCGAAGCGCTCGGGATCGATGGTGGCGGAGGTGATGATCACCTTCAGGTCCGGGCGCTGCGGCAGGATCCGCTTGAGGTAGCCGAGGATGAAGTCGATGTTGAGGCTGCGCTCATGGGCCTCGTCGATGATGATGGCGTTGTATTTGCGCAGCAGTTTGTCGCGCTGGATTTCGGCCAGCAGGATGCCGTCGGTCATGAGTTTGACCTTGGTGGACCGGCTGACCTCGCCCGTAAACCGGACCTGGAAGCCCACTTCCTGGCCGATCTCCACGCCGAGTTCGGAGGCAATGCGTTCAGCCACCGTGCGGGCAGCGAGCCGCCGCGGCTGCGTATGCCCGATCAGCCCGTTGTCTCCGAGGCCCAGTTCCAGGCACATCTTGGGGATCTGGGTGGTTTTTCCCGAGCCGGTCTCGCCGGCAATGATGGTCACCTGATTGGCGGCAATGGCCGCCATCAGGTCCTCGCGGCGCTCGGAGACCGGCAGCTCGGCGGGGTAGGAGATATGAAAAGTCATGGCTGGTATCAGTCTACTGCGGCCCGGGAGGGGCTCGGCGATCCGTCGGAAGCGCCGGAGCAGGGCGGTGCAGGGGCAATCCCGGCGCCCACGGGCCCCATAGCGTGAAAGGACCCGGCTCGCTGTGAGCCGGGTCCTTTCTGTTGGAGGCGGAATATGGGCGGGGAGCCAGGTGCGCGATCAGAAGATGCGCATCGTGTAATTGCTGCTGGGCAGGTCCAGCGCGGACCAGTCCCGGATTGAATATTCGGGTGGCGTATGTCCGCGACCGTCCCGCACGACGGCGGTGAACGTGGCGGCGATTGAGATGAGGACCAGGACTACGAGGGCTATTGCGAAGATTTCCATACCTCCATGGTTCTCTTAGCCGGCCTCGGAAAAAAGTGGCAGAAATGCCTAAAAAGTGCAAATTTCTGCCATACTGGATTCATGCTTAAATCAGTAGCTGTGATCGTGGTTCCCAACTTCTCGATCTTTGAGTTCGGCACCGCGTTTGAAGTGTTCGGCATTGACCGGTCCGGCCGCGGAGCCGGTGTGCCCGAGTTTGATTTCCGGGTCTGCACGCCAGTGCCCGGCGACATCCCGCTCAAGACCGGCCTGACCATGAACGTCAGTCTTGGCCTGGAGGCGGCCGCGGACGCGGACCTGGTGATCATGACGCCGTACGGCCGGGAGGAGGATGTTTCCGAGGAAGTGCTGGAAGCCCTGCGGGCTGCCCACGACCGCGGGGCCTGGGTCATGTCCATCTGCTCAGGGGCCTTTGCGCTGGCAAGGGCAGGGCTGCTGGATGGGCGCCGGTGCACCACGCACTGGCACTACTCCGGCGAGCTTGCCGCGCAGTTTCCGAAGGTCCTCGTTGACGAAAACGTTCTCTACGTCCAGGACGGCAGGATCATCTCCAGTGCGGGAACGGCGGCGGGCATCGACGCCTGTCTGCATCTGGTCCGTATTGAGTTTGGCGCCGCGGTGGCCGCGGCCATAGCCCGTGACATGGTGGTGCCTCCGCACCGCGACGGCGGCCAGGCCCAGTTCATCGACAGGCCCATGCCTGAGTGCGGCTCTCAGCCCATGGAGGAACTGCTGCGGTGGATGGTGCAGAACCTGGACGAGGAGCACCCCGTCCAAGAACTTGCCGCCCGGCTGCACATGTCCCCGCGGACCTTTGCCCGCCGGTTCCGGGCGGAGACGGGCGCCACTCCGGCGGCGTGGCTGAATTCCCAGCGGGTGCTGCGGGCGCAGGAGCTTCTTGAGTCCACTGAACTGAACATCGATGAGGTGGCGAGGCAATCCGGATTCGGCCATCCGGTGCTGCTCCGGCACCACTTCGCCAAGGTGCTGGACACCAGCCCGCAGTCCTACCGCAGGGCATTCCGCGGCCAGCTGGCTTCGGCGGGCTAGGACCGGAAACCGGCCCCGCCGCCGGTCCGCAGTTCCTCCGCGGCAGCTCTGGTTGTCTCCACCAGCACCCGCCAGGGGCCGGTGACGGCCCTCTCCGGCAGGGTGGCGCGGTGTTCACCGGCGCGGATGGAATACATGAACCGATCAGGCTGCCCTTCGGTAATTGGCCGGGAGTCGGGCACGGCATCCCACGGGCAAGCCTCAACGATGGGCTGCCAGTGGTTCTTGTCGCTGGACGTGGTGGCCTGAACCGTCCAGGTGCGGGTCAGCGCAGCAATCCCGCCGCTACGCTCGACTGTAATTTTCATGGCGGGGTCCTGGTTATTCCGGGGCCGCCGGAAACGCAGATCGGCCGCATTCCCGGCGTTGGGTTATAGCTTTACCTTCACAGTTTCCCACGCCAGGCGCACGGCGTCATGCTCCGCTGACTCCGCACCGAACAGTTCCCTGGCAGATGCTGCAGTTGCCTTGGCGAAGACGCTGAACGTGGCAGTCGGCGGGAGGGAACCGCCCGTCAGTGTCTCGTACCAGATCTGCCCCGGAGCCTCCCAGGCATTCCCGCCCAGCGCCTGCGCCACGAGGCAGAAAGCACGGTTGGGGATGCCCGAATTGATGTGCACACCGCCGTTGTCCGCGCTGGTGCGTACGTACGAGTCCATCGAGTCCGGCTGCGGATCCTTGCCCAGGACGTCGTCGTCATACGCGGTCCCGGGCGCCTTCATGGAGCGCAGCGCCGAACCCTCAACCTGCGGCATGAAGAGGCCTTCACCGATCAGCCAGCTGGCGTCGGCCGTGGACTGTTTCCGGAAGTACTGCTCCACCATGGCGCCAAAAACGTCCGACAGCGATTCGTTGATGGCGCCGGCCTGGTTCCGGTAGGCGAGTCCCGCCGAAAACTGGGTCACCCCATGGGCCAGCTCGTGTCCGATGACACTCAGGGAGCGCGTGAACCGTTCAAAAATTTCGCCGTCGCCGTCGCCGAACACCATCTGCTGCCCGTCCCAAAACGCGTTGTCGTAGAGCTTGCTGAAGTGGACGGTGGCGTTGAGCGGCATTCCGCGGCCGTCGATGGAATTCCGGCCGAAGACTTCCGCGTAAAGGCTGTGGGTGCTGCCCAGCCCGTCGTAGGCTTCATCGGCGGCGGGGTCGCCGATGGCCGCTTCGCCTTCCTTCCTGACGAGCTGGCCGGGGAGCGATTCGCCGGATTTGGCGTCGAAGACGGATCTGTTGACGGGGGCCGGCTGCAGCTGCCTCATGCCAGGGGCAGTCACCGGGGCAGAGGGAGCGGCGCGGGCTGCCTGCACGGACTTCACGTGCAGCAGGGCCTCTTTGGCTGCCCTTGCGACGGCGGTGTACCGCGGCGAGTCCTGGGCGGCAAGGCGCCGCAGCATGTAGGGCGGAATGATTGAACAGATCATGCGAATCAGCCTACGAGCGGCCACCGACAATCCATGGAGGCGCACTGGAGATGCAGAAAACCCCGCTACTTACGGGAAGTAACGGGGTTTGTTCTGTGCCCTCGATAGGATTCGAACCTACGACCTTCTGCTCCGGAGGCAGACGCTCTATCCCCTGAGCTACGAGGGCAGTCAGGGATCCTGCCGTTCCCGGCTGGACGTCCTAGAGCTTAGCAGGAAGGTGGCCTCGAATGGAAAACCGCTCCCTCGGCTGCAGCCCGCGTCAGTAACCCGCGAAGGAATCCACGCGGATCCGGCGGGCGCCGGCCTGCCTGGCTGCACGCCGCAGGGAGCCGACGCTGGCCGGTGAGCCCGAGATGAAAACCGTGCGCCGGGCGATGTCCGGAACAAGACGCAGCAGCGCAGGTCCGTCCAGCCTGGCCATCGGCGCCGCTGCTGCCGCTTCGATGCCTGCCGCGCCTGAGTTCTCCACTCCGGCGGCCGCATCCTCGATGAAGTCCGGGGGAGCCGAGCCGTCGGCCAGCCGGGCAATGACGCGGGCCCCCGACTGCTTCAGTTCGTCGGCATACGCCAGTTCGGAGGCGTTGCGGGCGAGGTAGAGCAGGACAGTGTCCCGCGGCCCGCCTGAGCCGTCGGAGAGATGCGCCAGGTACGGCGTGATGCCAATGCCCGCCGCAATCAGCAGGACCGGGCTTTTGGATCTCCGCGGCACAACGAAGTCCCCGCCCACAGTGGTGGCCGTGAGTTCATCCCCCGGCTTGAGCGCCAGGAGCTTCTGCTTGGCGGCTGAGACGGGTTCGGCCGTGCCCACTCCGATCTTGACGTGCCGCGAATCGGGGTGACTTGTCAGGCTGAAGACACGGCGGCGGCCCTTTCCGTCCGGCTTCGCATGCGGGAGGTCGAGCTCCAGATACTGGCCCGGGGCGTGGCGGAGGCGGCGCCGCGGCTCGAAGACAAATTCAGTCGTCGTCGGGGTGAGCCGGCGCGAGTGCCTGAACAACAGCCTGACGCTTCCGCGCTGACCGGCCGGGAAAGCCACCAGATTCCCGACCAGGAGGGCCAGCTCAGGGGAGTTCGCCACGAAGCCGAGGTTGAAAGGGCTTGCAAACAGCAGACCCACGACGGCGGCCAGCGCCAGCTGCTGCCACCGCCGAGGAGGCAAGGTCAGCGGTTCCGTCAGCATGAACCCGACAAAGAAGATGATGGGGCTTTGCGCCAGTGGTTGCCACAGCGCCCCTCCCGGGTCCACCCCCGATTGCAACAGCCCTGCCGCCACAATAGACGTGGCGACCACGGTGAAAACCGCGGCCATGAGCATTTTCCGCGTGCGGTAGAGCACCAGCAGGACCCCGGGAACCAGCAACCACAGCATTGCCGGGGTACCTGCCCACCACGTGGCGATATTCAACCCCGTCAGGCCGGTGATGAAGGCTCCGGCCGCCGCGGGGTTGAAGACATGCCGCCCGCGCCAGGCGAGCGCATACTTTGACGCGGACGCCAGCACGCAGGCCAGGGCCACTCCGGCCAGTTCGATGCCGGCGAACGCCTGCCCGAACTGCGCAGGCCAGAACAGGAAATAGAGCAGCAGCCCGGTGATCAGCGAAGACTCCGAGTGGGGCTGGACACGGAACAGGGCAGCCAGTGCCCGGTTGGACGCGTAAGTCAGCCCCACACACAACGCCAGGTGGGCCAACAGCTGGGGAATGCCGAATGTCAGCCAGCCAAGGGCGTCGAGGAGGAGGCTGTACGCGGCGAGCACAGCGAGAACAAGCAGCACCAGCCGGTACATGGTCACGCGGCCCAGCATGGCGTCCACCGCGGTGGCCGGCGACATCCGCGGCCGGAAGGTTGTCTGGCTCATGTGAACAGCGCTCCTTCGAATTCCGCGGAATACTCCGCACTGCCGTTGGAAAAAACTTTAAGCCAGGAAACCCGGAAGTGGCGCTCCAGCACCTCACCGGGAACAAAGAACAGGGCGGTGGCCAGGGCATCGGCCTCCATCGCGGTTCCTGCCATGGCCCACGTGGCCACGACCGTCCGAACTGGGGCACCGGTGGTGCCGTCCAGTACGTGGTGAAGGCCGTCACCCCAAGCCCTGCGGTTTGAGGCCGAGGCGCACAGAGCCCCCTGCGCGAGGGGAACCGTGCCGATCGCCTTGCTGGAGTCGTACGGGTGCTCAAGTGCCACCGTCAGCGGCGTGTTTCCACCGTTCAAGAGGTCGCCGCTCGCATCGAGGAAGAACTCAGGAACGCCTTGGCTTTCCAACACTTCAGCCAGGAGGTCCACCAACTGGCCTTTTCCGGCCGCGCCGATGTCCAGCACGACGGGCGCCTTGGCAGTCATTGAGGTCCCGCGCCATTCCAGTACATCGTCCCAGGCGGGCGGCGGTGTGGAGGCGCCGCGTGGCCTGAGGGAGTAGCCGGGGCCGTAGCCCAACTGTTCCAAGCTGCCCCCGATGAGCGGCGTCATGGCACCGTTGCTCAGCGCATACAGGATCCGGTAAAGCGATGCCAAGGCCGTGGCTTCAGCCGGAAATTCGTAGGTTCCCGGCGCAGCGGACATTCGGGCTACCCGGGAATCGTCGCGGAACCGGGACCACGTGGAGTCGTAGCGCTCCACCTCGGCGAGCAGGCGGCTACGAAGCCCGGGACCCAATGGTGCGGGAGTGGAAATCTCCCAGCTGGTCCCTATTCCTTCAAAGGTGAAATTCTGCCAGCCCGAGTGCGGCATGGACTCTCCTTAACGTGCGGTCCATGTCCTGCGTCGAAGCCGCCTGCAGCCGCCTACAGGGCCTGGGCCTTGATCTCTTCGACTGCCTGGTTGAAGCCGCCGCTGGTCAGTGACGAACCCGCCACCTTGGACACTTTGATCTCGTCAAGGCTCTTGCCCACCACCTGCTCCGCGATTCCGCTGGCGAACTGACCCTGAAACTTGCGGGTGTTCGGATTGGAGGGGTGCTCGGTGATCTCGACCTCGGACACCGTGCCGTTGGCCAGCGTCAGCTGGACGCCCACGGTCTCCGTGCCGTTGGGTGACCTGTAGCTTCCGTCGGCACTGTAGGTGCCGTCTTTGTAGCCTCCGCCGGACTCCGCCAATGCGCTGGACGACGATCCGGGCGCTGCGCTCGCCGACGTCGCGGCGGGCTGGGTTTCCTGGGCGGCGGGCTGGGCGGAAGGCGCGCAGCCGGCTACCGTTCCGGCCAGGGACAGCCCGGCCATGCCGGCGAAGACGCTTTTGCGGACGGAAGGCTTCACGGTGTCTCGTTTCGTTTGTACGGGCACTTGCCGAGTGAACGACGCTCAAGTCAGCGTAAAGGTTCAGTCTGTGAATCTGCTAAGTGTTTGCTGTGCATGACAGCGCCATCACCTACGCCGGAATTCCGCCGCAGGGCGGGCCCCCCGGTAGGCTAGGGTTGTGACTCCCGAAGAACTCTCCCTCGCCATATCCGCCTGCCTGAAAGATGCCGTTGCCGCCGGCGAGGTCGCACTTTCCGAAGCGGCCGTCCCGGACGCAGTCCTCGTGGAACGGCCGAAGAACCGGGAGCACGGCGACTGGGCAACGAATATCGCCCTGCAGTTGGCCAAGCAGGCCGGTACCAGGCCGCGGGACTTCGCCACCATCCTCAGCGCTCGCCTGGAAGCGATCCACGGCGTGTCCGCAGTGGAGATTGCCGGCCCTGGCTTCCTGAACATCACCGTCGACGCGGCCGCCGCCGGCGCGCTGGCCAAGGCGATCGTCGAAGCCGGACCGGAGTACGGGACCAACTCGGCGCTCGCAGGCCACACCGTCAACATGGAGTTCGTCTCGGCGAACCCCACCGGGCCGCTGCATATCGGCCACACCCGCTGGGCGGCCCTGGGAGACTCTATCGCCCGCGTGCTGCGTGCCTCCGGGGCGGACGTCACCGCCGAGTACTACATCAACGACGCCGGCTCGCAGATGAACGTGTTCGCCAACTCCGTGCTGGCACGCCTCCACGGCAGGGATGTGCCTGAGGGCGGCTATCCGGGTGAGTACATCCGCGACCTCGGCCATGAGGTCCTGACCCGGCACCCCGACATTCGCGAGCTGACCGATGTGGCCGCCCTTCCGGTGATCCGGGCGGCGGCGTACCGGGCACAGCTTAAGGACATCAAAGACACTCTGGCCGAGTTCGGCGTTTCCTTCGATGTTTTCTTCTCCGAACAGGAACTTCACGACGCCGGGGCTATTGAAAGTGCCGTTGCCCGCCTTCGCGAGCAGGGCCACGTGTTCGACGACGGCGGTGCCGTCTGGCTGCGCACCACGGACTTTGGCGACGACAAGGACCGCGTGATGATCCGCGCCAACGGCGAGCCGACGTACTTTGCCGCTGACGCCGCGTACTACCTGTCCAAGAAGGACCGGGGCTACACCGAAAAGATCTACCTGCTGGGTGCCGACCACCACGGCTACATCCACCGGCTCAAGGCCATCGCGGCCGCTGCCGGGGATGACCCCGAAGTCAACATCGAGGTGCTGATCGGCCAGCTCGTCTCGGTAAACGGCGCCAAGCTTTCCAAGCGCGCCGGCAACATCATCGAGCTCAAGGACCTGATCTCCTGGCTCGGCAAGGACGCCGTGCGGTACTCCCTGGCCCGCTTCCCGGCAGACTCCCCGCTGACTCTGGACCCGGAGCTGCTCAAGAAGCACAGCAACGAGAACCCGGTCTTCTACGTGCAGTACGCCCACGCCCGCTCCCGCGGCACCGCCCGCAACGCCGTGGCCGCCGGCGTGGACCGCAGCGCTTTCGATGCCTCGCTGCTGGACCACGCCACGGAAAATGAGCTGCTGTCCTACCTCGGCAGCTACCCATCCATCGTGGCCAAGGCCGCGGAGCTGCGCGAACCCCACCGGGTGGCCCGCCACCTTGAGGTCATCGCCGGGGCCTACCACCGGTGGTATGACGCCTGCCGCGTTGCCCCGCTGGGGGACGAAGCCGTCACCGATCTTAACCGCACGCGCCTGTGGCTCAATGACGCCACGAGCCAGGTGCTGGCCAACGGACTTGACTTGCTTGGCGTTTCCGCGCCGGAACGGATGTGAACTGAATGACCGCCCATGCATTGAACCAGTCCTCGCCGCTCGCCCCGGACTGGCTCGCGGTGCCGTCGGACCTCAACGCCCTGCACCCGTCCATGTGGGCTGCCGGAGTGGAACGGAACGCCGGCGGCGAACTCGCCGTCGGCGGCATTCCCGTCAGCAGGCTGAAGGAGCAGTTCGGTACGCCGCTTTTCGTCATGAGCGAGTCCGATTTCCGGGCGAGAGCCCGCGCCTTCAAGGACGCCTTTGACGAGGCCTTCGCCGACATCTGCGGGGGAGTGGATGTGTACTACGCGGGCAAGGCCTTCCTCTGCACCGCTGTGGCCAGCTGGGTGGCTGAAGAGGGCCTGCGGCTGGACACTTGTTCCGGCGGCGAACTCGCTGTAGCCGCCCGCGCCGGCATCGACGGCGCCAACCTCGGCCTGCACGGCAACAACAAGTCGGACGCCGAGATCAACCGCGCGCTGGACATGAAACTGGGCCGGATCGTGGTGGACAGCCTGGACGAGCTGGAGCGCGTGGCCAAAATCGCTTCGGAACGGGGTGAGGCGGCCAAGGTTATGCTGCGGCTGACGCCGGGCGTGCACGCCCACACCCACGAGTTCATCGCCACTGCCCATGAAGACCAGAAGTTCGGACTCTCCATGGCCGGAGACTCCACAGACCACGCCGGCCTCTCGGCGGCCGAGGAAGCTGTGGCCGCAGCCACGAGCTATCCCAGCATCGAACTGCTCGGCGTGCATTGCCACATCGGATCGCAGATCTTCGAACCCGACGGCTTTGCCCTTGCGGCGGAGAAACTCCTGGGCTTCCTCGCCGAGATGCAGCAGAAGTACTCGATCCGGCTGCCCGAGCTCGATCTTGGTGGTGGTTACGGCATCGCCTACACGCCGGTGGACACGCCCCGCCCGGCAGCCGAAATCGCGCAGGCGATGGCCGCCGTCGTCCGTTCAAGGTGCGCTGAACTGGGCATTTCCGCCCCGCGGATCTCGATCGAGCCCGGACGGGCCATCGTAGGCAGCAGTACGTTCACGCTGTATGAGGTGGGCACCCGGAAAACAGTCCGCGTGGATGCTCCGGCCTCCAATGACGCCGAATCTGCCGGGAAAGACGTTACGCACCCCCGGCGCTATGTGTCGGTGGACGGCGGCATGAGCGATAACGCCCGTCCGGTGCTCTACGACGCGGATTATTCTGCGATTCTGGCCTCACGGACCTCCGCAGCGGCTGCGCAGCTGTCCCGAGTAGTGGGCAAACATTGCGAGAGCGGCGACATAGTTGTTAGAGATGTATATCTGCCCGAGGACGTGGCAGCCGGTGATCTGCTCGCTGTACCGGGTACCGGCGCCTACTGCTGGGCCCTGTCAAGCAACTACAACTATCTGGCCCGGCCGGGCGTTGTCGCTGTGCGCGATGGATCTGTCCGGCTGATTGTCCGCGGGGAAACCGAAGAAGATCTGCTCAACCGCGACATGGGAGTCTGAATGACCGAATTGCGAACCCTGAAAGTGGCCCTGCTGGGCTGTGGCAACGTAGGGGCCCAGGTCGCGCGGATTCTTATTGACGACGCCGGCGCCCTGGCCCCGCGGACGGGCGCACACCTGGAGCTGGCCGGCATTGCCGTGCGCAACCTCGACGCCGAACGCGATGTGGAACTGCCGCGTGAGCTGTTCACCACGGATGCCGAAACCCTGGTCAAGGACGCCGACCTCGTGATCGAGCTGATGGGCGGCCTCGAGCCCGCCCGCTCGCTGATCCTCACGGCCATCCAAAACGGCGCGAGCGTGGTCACGGGCAACAAGGCCCTGCTGGCCGCGGACGGCCCCACTCTTTACGAAGAAGCGGACAAAGCCGGCGTCGAGCTGTCCTACGAAGCGGCGGTTGCGGGAGCCATCCCCATCCTGCGTCCCATCCGCGACAGCCTGTCCGGTGACCGCATCACCCGGGTCCTGGGAATCGTCAACGGCACCACCAACTTCATCCTCGACCAGATGGACTCCACCGGCGCGCAGTTCGCCGACGCCCTGGCAGAGGCACAGCGGCTCGGTTACGCCGAGGCGGACCCGACGGCCGACGTCGAAGGCCTGGACGCTGCGGCCAAGGCTGCGATCCTGGCGTCCCTGTCCTTCCACACGCGGTTTGACCTGGCGAACGTCCACTGCGAGGGAATCACGCGCGTCAGCGCCGCTGACATCGCCGCGGCCAAAGAGGCTGGATTCGTCATCAAGCTGCTGGCCATCGCCGAGAAGCTGACCGGCACTGACGGCAACGACGGCGTGTCCGTCCGGGTCCACCCGACCCTTCTTCCGCGGGAGCACCCGCTGGCTGCTGTCCGCGGAGCCTTCAACGCCGTCTTCATTGAGGCCGAGAATGCCGGGGAACTGATGTTCTACGGCCAGGGCGCCGGCGGAACCCCGACGGCGTCTGCCGTGCTGGGTGACCTGGTCTCGGCAGCGCGCCGCATCGTCCTGGGGGGCCCCGGACGCATCGAGTCCACCACCGGGCACGTCCCGGCACTGCCCATTGACGCCGTGTACACCAGCTACTACATCGGCCTGGACGTTGCGGACCAGCCCGGCGTGCTGGCGAAGATTGCCCAGCTGTTCGCCGAGCACGGCGTCTCCATCGAAATCATGCGCCAGACCATCCACCGCGATGCCGACTCGAACGTCGAATCCGCGGAACTGCGGATCGTGACGCACCGCGCAACCGAAGCTGCACTGGCAGCGACCGTCGAGGCCGTCAAGGGCCTGGACGTCATCAATTCCGTTACATCCGTACTGCGGGTAGAAGGAGTCTAAGTGGCTCACCAATGGCGCGGTGTCATCCGCGAATATGCTGATCGTTTGCCCGTCACCGAATCCACCAAGGTCATCACCCTCGGTGAGGGCGGCACGCCGCTGGTCCACGCCCAGAAGCTGTCAGAGCTGACCGGCTCGGAGGTGTACCTCAAGGTGGAAGGCATGAACCCCACCGGTTCCTTCAAGGACCGCGGCATGACGATGGCCATGACTGCCGCCGTGGCGTCAGGTGCCAAGGCCGTGGTCTGCGCCTCCACCGGAAACACCTCCGCCTCCGCCGCAGCGTACGCCACGGCCGCCGGCCTGAAATGTGCCGTGCTGGTTCCCGAAGGCAAGATCTCCATGGGCAAGCTGAGCCAGGCGATCGCCCACGGCGCCACCCTGCTGCAGGTCGACGGCAACTTCGACAACTGCCTGGACATCGCCCGCAAGCTGGGTGAGTCCTACCCCGTTTTCCTGGTGAACTCCGTCAACCCGGCCCGCATCCAGGGCCAGAAGACGGGTGCCTTCGAGATCGTTGACGCCCTCGGCGATGCCCCGGACATCCACGTGCTGCCCGTCGGCAACGCCGGCAACATCACAGCGTACTGGAAGGGCTACAAGGAGTACTCCGCGCCGTTCGAGTCCGAGACAGCCGGCACTCTTCCCGCCGTTTCCACCAGGACCCCGCAGATGTGGGGCTTTCAGGCTGCCGGTGCCGCGCCCTTCGTGGCCGGACACCCCATCACCGAGCCGGACACCATCGCCACGGCCATCCGGATCGGCAACCCGGCATCGTGGGACGGCGCCATCGCCGCCCGCGACGAGTCCGGCGGTTTCATCGATTCCGTGACCGACGACGAGATCCTGGCGGCGCACCGCTGGCTGTCCGCCCGTGAAGGAGTCTTCGTGGAGCCCGGCTCGGCCGCCGGCGTGGCGGGCCTGATCAAGAAGCACGCTGCCGGCGAGGTTCCCTCCGGCAAGACCATTGTGATCACGGTCACGGGCCACGGCCTGAAAGACCCCCAGTGGGCCCTGCGGACCGAAGACGGCAGCGACGTTCAGCCCGTCAAGGTGTCCAACGACGTCGTGACGGTCGCCGCCGAACTGGGACTGGAAGACAAATAGCCTTGGTAACCATGCTGCCGCAAACGGCCCAGCTGCCCGCCATCCAGGCCGGGCAGCAGGTCACGGTCCGGGTGCCCGCCACGAGCGCCAACCTCGGGCCCGGCTATGACAGCCTCGGACTGGCCCTGACTCTGCACGACGCCCTGACCGTTGAAAGCCTGGATACCGGGGAACTGGTCTTCGAGCTCAGCGGTGAAGGCGCAGACTCCCTGCCGCGGGATGCCAGCCATTTGGTGGTCAGAGCCATGGAGGCCGCGTTCGGCCGCCGTGGTTACCGCCACACCGGCCTCAGGATCGTCGCCGAAAACGTGAACCCCCACGGCCGCGGCCTGGGTTCTTCAGCCTCTGCCGTGGTGGCCGCAGTCACGGCTGCGAACGCCTTGCTTCCGACGGGGGAGCAGCAGGACCGCGACTGGATCCTGCAGCTGACCAGCGAGATCGAAGGGCATCCGGACAACGTCGCCCCGGCCATATTCGGCGGACTGGCACTGTCCTGGCAGGACAGTGACCAGTACAGCAGCACGTGCGCCACCGTGGATGAGGCTGTCATCCCGATTGTGGCTGTGCCGGACTTCGAGCTGTCCACTGAGGCCGCGCGGGCGCTGCTGCCGGCATCGGTGGGGCACCATGCCGCAGCCATGAACTCCGGCCGGGCCGCCCTCCTGATCCACGCGCTGACCCACAAGCCGGAGTTCCTGCTTGCGGGCACCGAGGACTACCTCCACCAGAGCTACCGTGCCGAGGCCATGCGGCCCAGCGCTGCTCTGATCAAAGCGCTGCGCGCCGCGGGGCATGCCGCTGTGGTGTCCGGTGCCGGGCCCACCGTCCTGGTGCTGGCCAACGGCGAAGCGGAGGCGGCGGCAGTCCTGGACTTTATCGGGGCTTTCACCTCGGCAAACACTCCGGACATCAACTGGCGTGTGATGAAGCTGGCAGTGGACGTCGAAGGTGCTAAAGTGGGAGTGCACCGGCGGTAAACCCGCATTCAGTCACCGCAGTTTTTGCAGTCAGACAGCGACTCTGTAGTCGAGAGGCCCTGCAGCCAATAGACCGTGCAGACTAAAGACCCTGATTTTGGCCCAGTTGCCTTTCGTGGTCCGGACCTGCTCAGATCTGCTGCTGCTGTGATCTCGTAATGCGCAGTATTTTCCGGTGCCGTCTCCTTGGCCTGACCCAGGACTTTACAGAATCATTTCTGTACCTGAACTGTCAGTCCGCCGCCCCGCCTAATTTCGGAGCGTTGAAGGCGATCAGTATCCGGCCCTGCTGGCCGAAATCCATCCGGCAAGGCCGAAATCGCGGCTGCAGATCTGAACTGCAGCCCAGATCAAATCATCGCGTCCAGCTCCCAGTCTGGACGCCGTCGAGGGGGAAGGATCCTTCGTGACCGAAACCACTGAGCTGTCGCCAGCTGTGGACACAACATCTTCTGCTTCCGGATCGTTGACGGAAGCACCCGCCAAGAGCAGTGGCCTCGCCGGCCTCAAGCTCGCCCAGCTGCAGGCGCTTGCCAGCCAGCTTGGAATTTCAGGCGGTTCCCGCATGCGCAAGGGAGACCTGGTCTCGGCCATTTCCGCGCATCGTGCGGGTTCTTCAGCCAGCAAGGCTCCGGCCCGGGCTGCGGAGAAGGCCACCGACAACAGCGCGGCTGTTGCAGGCGCTTCGGCTCCCGCTGCCCCGGCAGAAGCGGCCGAAGCCCCGGCACAGGAAGGAACCCGTGCCCGCGGCCGTGGCCGCAGCCGCCGCGCCGTGAGCGACGGAGTGGTATCCGCCCCTGCAGCGGAGCCAGCCGCCGAGCCCGCGGCCGCCGTCGAGGTCCCTGCCGCCCAGGCAGCTGCCGAAACGTCCGAGCAGGCCGCCGGTGAAGGCGCCGGCGAACGCCGCCAGCCGCGTACCCGCAACCGCCGCCGCGGCGAGGCAGCCGCGGGGACGCCGCAGACAGACACCGCCGAAGCACCTGCCGAGGCCGCTGCGCCTGAAGCCCGTGGTGCTGAGGCCCGCGTCGCCGAAACCCGCGCTCCTGAAACCCGTGGTGCTGAAACCCGTGGTGCTGAAACCCGTGCTGGTGAAACGCGCGGTGCCGAGGCACGTGAGCAGGCAAGCGAGGCCGCCGATGGTGGCCAGCGCACTGACCGCCGGGAAGGCCGCACCCGCGGTGGCCGCGACTCAGCGGAAACTGCCGGCGCCCGCGATACCCGCCGCGACGACAACCGCCGTGACGACAGCCGCGATGGTGATGACGCCGATGGTGGCAGCCGGCGCAACCGCCGTAACCGCCGCGACCGCAATGACCGCACCGAACGGTCAGACAGCCGCGACAGCCGGGACAGCCGGGACAGCAACTCCCGTAACGACCGCTTCCGCGACCGCAACGACCGCCGTCGTGGACGCGCCCAGGGTCCGGACGTCGACGACGTCGAGGTCACCGACGACGATGTCCTGCTGCCGGTAGCCGGCATCCTGGATGTCCTTGAGAACTACGCCTTCATCCGCACCTCCGGTTACCTGCCGGGCCCGAACGATGTCTACGTATCCCTCGCACAGGTCAAGAAGTACAACCTGCGCAAGGGCGACGCCGTCGTCGGTGCCATCCGTGCACCCCGCGATGGTGAGGACCGCAGCCAGCAGTCCGCCCGCCAGAAGTTCAACGCCCTGGTCCGCGTCACGTCGGTCAACGGCAAGACTTCCGAGGAACTCAAGGACCGCGTCGAGTTCGCCAAGCTGGTTCCGCTGTATCCCTCCGAGCGACTGCGCCTCGAGACGGACCCCAAGAAGATCGGGCCCCGCGTCATCGACCTGGTTGCCCCGATCGGCAAGGGCCAGCGCGGCCTGATCGTCTCGCCCCCGAAGGCCGGCAAGACGCTCATCCTGCAGTCCATCGCCAACGCCATCACCACCAACAATCCTGAGGTCCACCTCATGATGGTGCTCGTTGACGAACGTCCCGAAGAAGTCACGGACATGCAGCGCACCGTCAAGGGTGAGGTCATCGCCTCCACCTTCGACCGCCCCGCGGATGACCACACGACTGTTGCCGAGCTTTCCATCGAACGCGCCAAGCGCCTCGTGGAAATGGGCATGGACGTTGTTGTGCTCCTCGACTCCATGACCCGTCTGGGCCGCGCCTACAACCTGGCAGCACCGGCTTCCGGCCGTATCCTGTCCGGTGGTGTCGACTCCGCAGCGCTGTACCCGCCGAAGCGTTTCTTCGGTGCAGCCCGCAACATCGAAAACGGCGGCTCGCTGACCATCCTGGCTACCGCTCTCGTCGAGACCGGCTCCAAGATGGACGAGGTCATCTTCGAAGAGTTCAAGGGCACCGGCAACATGGAACTTCGCCTGTCCCGCCAGCTGGCGGACAAGCGCATCTTCCCGGCCGTGGACGTCAACGCGTCCGGTACCCGCCGCGAAGAGAACCTCCTTTCTCCCGAGGAAGTCAAGATCATGTGGAAGCTGCGCCGCGTCCTTTCCGGACTCGAAACGCAGCAGAGCCTTGAGCTGCTGACCAACAAGATCCGGGAGACCCAGAGCAACGTCGAGTTCCTCATGCAGGTTCAGAAGACGACGCTTGGTGCAAAGTCGGATAACGACAAGTAGCGCCGCGTAACCGCCCGAAAATTGGCGGCCCTTCCCGGGCCGCCAATTTCCCGGGCGGTTGTTGCGTTAACCGGTTCCTCCGCTTCAAAAAGCAACGCGGGGTCACATCGAGCCCAATAAGGCCGTTGAAATGGGCGGTAAGTGACCCCGCCTTGCAGTTACTAGACTTGTAAGAGTCGAAAGAGGTTTTGAAAATGTTTGAGTCCGTACAGGGCCTGCTTGATGAGCATGATGCTATCCAGGCGCAGCTGGGGGATCCTGCTGTCTATGCTGACCAGCGGCTGGCTCGTAAGTTGGGGCGGCGGTCTGCGCAGCTGAACGGCATTGTGGAGGCGTACCACAGGTGGCATGCGATTCAGGATGATCTCGCTGCTGCGAAGGAAATGGCTTCGGAGGATCCCGAGTTTGCTGCTGAGGTTCCCGAACTGGAGGCCGGACTGGAGAAGGCGGCCGCGAATCTTCGCCGGCTGCTCATTCCCCGCGACCCGGACGATGCCCGCAACGTGATCCTTGAGGTCAAGGGCGGTGAAGGCGGCGACGAAGCCGCACTGTTCGCCGGTGACCTCCTGCGTATGTACACCCGCTATGCGGAGTCGCGCGGCTGGAAGACCGAACTCATTTCTGCCACGGAATCCGACCTCGGCGGCTACAAGGACGTCCAGATGGCCGTCAAGGGCAGCTCGAACGATCCCGCCGAAGGCGTTTATGCGCGGCTGAAGTTCGAGGGCGGCGTGCACCGTGTGCAGCGCGTCCCCGTGACTGAGTCGCAGGGCCGTATCCACACTTCGGCCGCGGGTGTGCTGGTGCTTCCCGAGGTGGACGAGCCGGAAGAGCTCGAAATCAACCAGAATGACCTCAAGATCGACGTCTACCGGTCCTCCGGTCCCGGCGGCCAGTCCGTCAACACCACCGACTCCGCGGTGCGCATCACGCACCTTCCCACCGGAATCGTGGTGGCCATGCAGAACGAGAAGTCGCAGCTGCAGAACCGCGAAGCCGGCATGCGCGTTCTCCGCGCCCGTATCCTCGCGCACCAGCAGGAGCAGATCGACGCCGAGAACTCCGCCCAGCGGAAGTCGCAGATCCGCACCATGGACCGTTCCGAGCGGATCCGGACCTACAACTACCCGGAAAACCGGATCGCGGACCACCGCACCGGCTACAAGGCGTACAACCTGGACCAGGTCATGAACGGCGACCTCGAACCGGTCATCCAGTCGGCCATCGAGATGGACGAGCAGGCACGCCTGGACGCCATCGGCGACTAGCCGGAACCACTGAACCACATGACGTCCAAGCACCAGATGGCCAAAACGGTCCAATCCCTTGCCGATGCCGTCCGCGAGGCCACGGCGCTGCTTGCCGATGCCGGAGTCCCCAGCCCGCGGGTCGACGCCGAACTGCTGGCGGACCATCTGCTCGGCGTCGGCCTGGGCCGGCTGCGGGCCATGATGCTGGGCGATGCCCCGGCGCCGGCGGGCTATGCGGAATTGGTTGCCGAACGGGCCCGCCGCATTCCGCTGCAGCACATCACCGGTGTGGCGCATTTCCGTTACCTTCAACTCGCGGTGGGTCCCGGCGTCTTCATTCCCCGCCCGGAAACAGAGTCCGTGGTCCAGTTGGTGATCGACCGGCTCCGGGCGCTGGAACGGGCAGGCGTGTTCCGCCCTAAAGTGGTGGATCTGGGCACCGGCTCCGGGGCCATCGCGGGGTCCGTGGCGCATGAGGTGCCGGAGGCCGAGGTCCATGCGGTCGAGTACAGCGAATTCGCGCATGCCTGGGCGCAGAAGAACCTCCAGCCCCTTGGTGTCCGCCTCGTTCGGGGCGACCTGCGGGACGCGCTGCCGGAACTCAACGGAACGTTCGACGTCGTGGTGTCCAATCCGCCGTACATCCCCGCAGAGGCAATCCCCAACGAACCCGAGGTGGCGCTGCACGACCCGCCCGAAGCCCTTTACGGCGGAGGAGCGGACGGCATGGAACTTCCGACGGCGGCAGCAGCTTCCGCTGCCCGGCTCCTGGTCCCCGGGGGCTTCTTCGTGATGGAACACGCCGAGGTGCAGGCCGCCTGGATCGTGGCGATGCTGAACAGAGCGGGCAGGTGGACGGACGTCACCACGCATCTGGACCTCAACGGCAAGGAGCGGGCAACCAGCGCCCTTCTTGCCGCGCCGCGTGCGCAGTAAACAGCCCCACTCCGAGTAATGAAAGAATAGGGCAGTGACCACTACGTATAACTGCATGGCCGATGATGAGCGTACCGCAGGACTGGCACACGCACGGCGTGCCATCCTCGAGAAGAAATGCGTGGTCCTCCCTACTGACACGGTCTACGGGATCGCCGCGGATGCTTTTTCGCCGCAGGCTGTCACCATGCTGCTGGTTTCGAAGGGCCGCGGCCGGAGCATGCCTCCTCCTGTGCTCATTCCGCGGCTGAATGCCCTGGACGGTTTGGCCACGGACGTTTTTCCGGAGGCACGGCAGCTTGCCGAGGCGTTCTGGCCTGGGGGACTGACCCTGATCCTGCACGCCCAGCCCTCACTCGACTGGGACCTGGGGGACACAAAAGGAACTGTCGCCCTCCGGATCCCGGCCGATGAAGTGGCCCAGGAACTGCTGACCTTGACCGGTCCGCTGGCCGTCTCGTCCGCCAACAGGACGGGGCAGGCGCCGGCACAGACCGCTTTCGAAGCCCGTTCCCAGCTCGCTGAATCGGTGGAGGTCTATCTGGAAGGCGGCTTCCGCCCCGTCGAGGGAACTGACGCCATGCCGTCCACCATCGTGGACGCCACGTCGCTGCCGCTGCGGGTGGTCCGCGAGGGAGCGGTGAGCCTGGAGCGGCTGCGGGAGGTGGTTCCCGTCTTGCTGGACATTGACGGCAACGCTGGGGAGCCGGAGGAGTCTGCTGAACCTGCGGCCACCACGGAGCCGGAGAAGCTTCCGGAGCCGGAGGCTGCTGGCGTCCCTGACCCGGCTGCGGATGAGCTTTCGGAATCCGGAGAACAAGAGCCCGGCGAAAAGACATCCAGCGGGCCAGCGGGCGAAATAGCGCCCGACGCCGAATGACCCTGCAACGGCAGACCATTCCAGTTCTCGGGGTGGACGCCACACCGCTGGACGTCGCCGGACTTACCGGAGTGCTCAACAGGTTCGTGGCGGACGGGACCACGCGGACCGTCGTCGGGCATAACCTTCACAGCGTGACGCTGTTCCATGCCGAACCCGAATTCCGGAAGTTTTATGAGAACAGCGACGTCGTTCTCATCGACGGCGCTCCCGTCCTGTGGCTGTGGGGGAGAGGCAGGAAACCCTCCGGACCCGTCATGGACTATCGGCTCGGGTCAACTGACTGGATTCCGGCGCTTGGACAGGTCAGCGGGCTGGAACGCATCGCAGTCATCGGGGCGGGCCCCGTTGCCAACGCCCGCGCGGTGGCGAAGCTGCAAAGCATCGTGCCGGGGGCAAGCGTCTCCGGCATGCCCGGCGAAGGCTGGAACGACGACGTTGAGGAAACTGCCTCAGCCTGGCTGGCGGAACAGCGCCCGCAGCTCGTGCTTATTGGCCTGGGCATGCCACTCCAGGAAAAGGTGCTGCGGCGCCGCCTCGGCTCGCTGCCGCCCGCGGTCTACTGCGCCGTGGGCGGTGCCATCGAGCAGATTGCAGGAATCCAGAAGCTGGCACCGCGCTGGCTCGGCCGGCTTGGCCTGGAGTGGGCGTGGCGTCTTCTGCTGCACCCCCGGCGTGTCGCCTACCGCGTTTTCGGCGAGCCGTGGGTGCTGCTGGGGCTGTTGGTCCGGCGCCGCCTGCAACGCCGGCCGGCCCAGGACGGCTAAACCGTCAGCACGGCTAGAACTTCTGGTCCTTGAGCGGGGCGAACCCTTTGCCCCGCAGGCCCGTCGAAAACGCCCGGAACCAGTCGGCCAGTCCGCGGAAGTCACCGCGGCGCAGGAAGTAGCCGAGGTATCCGCCAACGTCGGCAGTCAGGGACTTGATGCGGAAGTAGCGACGGATCAGATAGCCGCGGTTGCGGTAGTAGTAGTAGCGCTTGAACGCCGAGTCCGGAACAATCACGTGCCACCGGGCGCCGAAAACGTGCTTGGTTTCGGAGAACGCGTGCGGGTGGGTGATGGCCGCCGTCGTCACGGTGCCGAAACGGATGCCGGCCTTGCGCAGTCGAATGGTGAAGTCCACCTCGTCGCCCCGGATGAAGAGGCGCATGTCCGGCAGGCCCACCTTGAAGAAAACATCCGAGCGGATCAGCGCGCCGTTGAAGAAATGCCCGTCCTGTGGCAGGAACCCCACTTTCTCCAACGCGGCGCGGTCGTGGGTCACCTTGCCGTCCAGCCGGAAGAAGAAGGACAGCCGGTCAGGGTGGCCGGGCGCGACCACGAGCGGGACCACCGCGTCAAGTTCCCGGGACTCGGCCTCGCGGATCAGCGTGGCGAGGCATTCGGCGTCCGCCGGCTCGGCGTCATCGTCCATCATCCAGACCCAGTCCGCACCGCTGGCCACGGCCTTGAGGACGGCCAGGGAGAACCCGCCGGCCCCGCCAAGATTGGCTTCCGAACGGATATAGTCCACGTTGGCGTGCTGCTCGGCCACATCCCGGGCCGGCACAGTGCCGCTGTCAACCAGGCAAATGGAGGCTACGGCAGCCGTCTGGCTGTTGATGGCCTTCAACAAGACGGCCAGCTCGCGGGGACGGTCAAACGTCACGGCGGCAACTGCGACCGACACTGACATTGCGGGTTCCTTTCAGCACTGCCGTCGGCAAGTTCCCCGCCGGCGATAGGCCGTGTGACGCGAAGCCATGTACCCGTTGGCGTTAGTATCTTGACTAGAGTCCACTGTAATACAGCCCTGTCAGGCACTATGCACTGCCTGTCTGTGCGCATGGCGCGACGGAGAAGTTTCATTTATTGCACGTCAGATCCACAGCTAACGAACCCCCATGGTCCCCCGAACCGAACCCCCGATCTGCGCCGGCATGATCCGCGGGCCGGTGACTGCCCGGGCGCCGGTTGGCCACCCCGACGCTTTTCGCACTGCGTTCGCGGAGAGGGGGCCACGCCATGATCATGTACCTGCTCATGATGTTGACTGCGGCGATGGTTTCTTACGGAGCCACCTGGGGTGCCCGACTCATCGGCAACCGGCTTGAACTGTTCACGCCCATCCGCAGCCGGGACATGCATTCCAGCCCGGTGTCGCGGCTCGGCGGACTGGGGATCTTCGCGGGAGTGCTCGTCGCACTCGTAGTCGCCAGCCAGTCGTTCTTCGTCAAGGACATTTTTCGCCACAACGGGGCGCCGTGGGGTGTCCTCGCCGGTGCTGCCGTCATCGTGCTTGTCGGCATGGCCGACGACCTCCTCGACCTGCGCTGGTGGATCAAGCTGATCGGGCAGAGCATAGCCGCCCTGGTGGTGGCCATCTGGGGTGTCCGGATGACCATCATTCCGTTTATCCCGGAACCCATACGCTTCGACTCGGACATCATCAACGTGCTCCTCACAGCGGGTCTCATCGTTACCACGATGAACGCCTTCAACTTCATTGACGGCCTGGACGGCCTGGCCGCCGGCGTGGCGATCATCGGCGGGGCTGCCTTCTTCCTCACCGCCTACTGGGTCCACCGCAACGCTCCGCTGACGGACTTCTCCGACCTCGCCACTCTGCTGACGGCGATCCTTGTGGGCAGTTGCGCAGGCTTCCTGCCACACAACTGGTTCCCGTCGAAGATCTTCATGGGTGACTCGGGAGCCATGCTGATTGGCCTGCTCATGGCCTCGGCAGGTGTCGTGTCCACTGGCCAGATCACGTCCGGGCTTTACGACCGTGTGAACGGTATTCCCACGATCATCCCGATCCTGCTGCCTTTCGCAGTGCTTTTCCTTCCCCTGCTGGATCTTTGCCTTGCCGTGGTCCGGCGCACGGCCGTGGGGCGCTCGCCCTGGTCCGCCGACCGCGGACACCTGCACCACAAACTGATGGATATCGGATACTCGCACCGCACCGCGGTGATGCTGATGTACATGTGGACCGCCGTTCTGTCCTTCGGCGGCCTTGCCTTTGCCGTGTACCCCTGGCAGATTGTCCTTGCCGTGGACCTGGTAGCGACCTTGGGCATGGGGCTCATCACGGCATGGCCGTATTTGAGCCGCCGTGGCACCAATGCCCAGGGGTAGACCGCTGCTTTTCCGAATATTTCTATCTCGTGTAGAATTCAGGGGCAGGTCTTCCCTGCACAGAATCCACCCCTTGGGCCTGACGATTGGGATCGAATGACCTCCGACGCCGAGTCCGGACCTCCGTCCGGCAACGGAACCGTTGGTGTCTCCGGCCCCACACGGTCCCTCTGGCTCGGCCTGCTGGCACTCAGCTCGGCCGCGGCCGGGGCATCCCTGATCCTGACGGGCATTGTGGCCCTCATTTTCAACGGCTGGGTCGGCGTATTTTCGAGTTCCTTCGGCGGTCTGCTGGTGATGGCATTCTTTGCCATCAGCCTGCTGATCGGGCACTTTGTGGGCAGGAACAACCCCTCAGGTGCCATAGGCCTGTTCGTAGCGACGTATTTCGTCAAAGTCATTGGCTTTGCGGTGGTTCTTTTCGCTCTCGGCGCGCCCGAATGGCTTCACGGACGCTGGTTCCTCATCGGGGCAGTCGTCGCCGTGGTCGTCTGGCAAGCCGCCGAAATCTATGGTTTCAGCAGGGCCCGGCTGCAGATCTATAACGACCCCCAGCCCGATAGGGGCACTCCTGATGTCTAGGCGAAACCGCACCGACAATAATGCGTCCGGTGACCCTCGCAAAAGGACCGGAGCTCCTGGCGTGTCAGCCGAAAATGGTGACGGTGGTTACAACGCTGGAATCGCCGTATTTAGCTACATTGTTGGCGGAATCATCGTCTGGAGTTTGATAGGGTGGGGTCTGGATTATCTGTGGGGAACCCGCTGGATTGTGCTCGTAGGCGCTCTGCTTGGAGCTGCGGGAGGGTTCTATCTGTCCCATATGCACGGCCTCACCAGTTCGAGAAATCCAGCTGGTGGGAGCGGTGCAGCCAGCGGCCCGTCTGAGGATGGGAACAGTAATGCCAAATAATTTCACGAGGGGGAGGGCGAACATGAATCACGCCGGAACCCGACCAACGCCCAACGATGGACACTGCAGAGAGGAAACGCGTTGATCGCGCTTGCGCTCCCGGCCCAAAATTCAGGAGAGTTCACTCCTCCCGGAATTGAAGAAATGCACCTGCCGGCAATCCTGCCGTGGGGTGCGGCAGACGGATTCTCCAAGCAGATGCTGCTGGTAATCCTGTCCGTCGTCATTATCGCTACATTCTTTCTGCTAGCTGCGCGGAAGCAGCAGCTGGTTCCTGGCAAGCTGCAGTTCGCGGGTGAGATGGCCTATGGCTTCGTCCGCAACAGCATCGCCAAGGACATCATCGGCGGCAAAGACTTCATGAAGTACGTCCCGCTGCTGTTCAGCCTCTTCTTCTTCATCCTGGTGAACAACATCTACGGCGCGATCCCCGTGATCCAGCTCCCGAGCTTCTCCCATGTTGGCGGCGCGTACGTGCTGGCCGTCATCGTGTACATCACCTGGATCGCCATCGGTGTCAAGAAGAACGGCCTGAGGTACTTCAAGCTCGCCACCGTGCCGTCCGGAGTGCCGGTGTACATCCTTCCGATCGTTATCCCGATCGAGATCATCTCCAACTTCCTGGTCCGTCCGGTTACGCACAGCCTCCGTCTGTTTGCCACCATGCTGGCCGGCCACCTGATCGTCATGATCGCCGGTTCAGGAATCGAATACCTTGTCATGCAGGAGAACGTTCTGCTCAAGGGCACCTCTGTTCTCGTCCTTGCCGGCGCGATCGCCATGTACATGCTCGAAGCGCTCATCATGGCGCTGCAGGCCTATGTCTTCACCTTGCTGACGGCGATCTACATTGAAGGCGCACTCCACGCCGACAGCCACTAGGCACCCATAAACTTCCCCTCACGGGGATGAAGCAACCCAAACAACCTGCCACAGAGATGGCATCTTGAAAGGAAGAAAAATGGAAGGCTCCATCAACGGCTCCCTCAACCTCATCGGCTACGGCCTCTCCGCCATCGGCGGTGGTATCGGTGTGGGTCTCGTGTTCGCTGCTTACATCAACGGTGTGGCACGTCAGCCGGAAGCACAGCGCGTTCTGCAGCCGATCGCATTCCTCGGCCTTGCGCTGACTGAAGCCCTCGCCATCCTTGGCCTGGTCTTCGCTTTCGTTCTCAAGTAAACCTTCAGAACCAAGCGAACATTCAGAACCGAGTAGATAAGGACGGGTGAAAAATGAATCAGCTGATCATCTCAGCCGCCACCGCCGAAGCGGCTAACCCGCTCGTTCCCAATGTCTGGGAAATGGGCGTCGTCCTCGCCGGCTTTGCTGTCCTCTTTTTCATCGTGGTCAAGTTTGTTGTCCCGATGTTCGAGAAGACGTTCGCAGAGCGTGCCGAGGCCATCGAGGGCGGCATCGCCAAGGCTGAAAAGGCCCAGGCCGAGGCTTCCGCAGCACTCGAAGAGTACAAGCAGCAGCTCACCGACGCACGTGCAGAGGCCAACCGCATTCGCGAGGAAGCCCGTGCCGAAGGCGCCCTGATCCTTGCGGAGCTGAAGGAGAAGGCTGCGGCTGAGTCGGCGCGTATCACTGCGCAGGCACACGTACAGATCGAATCCGAGCGTCAGGCGGCCGTTGTGTCGCTGCGCTCAGAGGTGGGCACCCTTGCCACCACGCTGGCTGGCCGCATCGTTGGCGAGTCCCTTAGCGACGACGAGCGCGCGGCACGTGTCGTTGACCGCTTCCTGGCTGATCTGGAGAACCAGAACGCAGGTGTAGCAAAGTAATGGCAGGTGTATCGAGCGAATCGCTGACCAAGGCGCTGACCGAACTGGAAGCCAAGCTTCCGTTTGCATCGCTGCAGTTGGCAAAGGAACTCTTCGGAATCCTGGGAACGGTGGACAGCTCGGCTGGCTTGCGCCGCGCCCTGACTGACCCGTCCCGCAGCGGTGAGGAAAAGCCGGCGCTGATCAGGCAACTGTTCAGGGGCAAAGTCTCCGCTGAAGCTGTGGAGATCGCGGCCGGACTGGCCAGCTCACGCTGGGCATCGGCGCGAGACATCGGCGATGCACTCGAGACGCTTGCCGCAACGGTGGTCATCGCCGTTGCAGAAAACAAGTCGGCCGTTTCTGCCTCCGGCATCACCGGGCTGGAAGAACTTGAGAATGACCTTTTCTCATTCAACCAGGCCGTGGCTTCCAGCCACGAGGTGCAGCGTGCTCTGTCTGAACCGCAGGCCAGCGCCGCAGCAAAGATCGCACTGGCCCAGAGGGTGGTTCCTGGCGCAAGCGAGGAAGCAAAGGTCCTCATCGGCCAGGCAGTGTCGCAGCCCCGCGGCATCAAGGCAACCAGGCTCGTCGGCCGTTTCGCCGAGCTTGCAGCCAAGCGCCAGCAGCGCTGGATTGCAACGGTCAGCGTCTCGCGTCCCCTTTCGGAGACGCAGACCAGCCGCCTGCATGCTGGGCTCAACTCCCTTTACGGGCGTGAGCTCCAGATCAACACGAAGGTTGATCCTTCGCTGATCGGCGGGATCCGCGTACAGGTGGGCGATGAAGTGCTCGACGCTTCTGTTCTCACCCGCCTGGGCGAGCTGCACCGCCAACTGGCCGGCTAGCCGGACAAGCACAACTTAACTGATAGAAACCCCGGTCATCGTGAGCAACGATGATCACGAAAACAGGAGAGCAGGGACTGCAGATGGCCGAATTGACCATCAACGCCGACGACGTCCGTAATGCGTTGAACGAGTTCGCGGCGTCCTACGAACCCGGAAACGCAGAGCGCGTAGAGGTCGGCCGTGTAACAACCGCAGGTGACGGCATCGCCCGTGTTGAGGGCCTTCCCTCGGTCATGGCGAACGAGCTGCTTCGCTTCGAAGACGGCACCCTGGGCCTCGCCCAGAACCTCGACGTCCGCGAGATCGGCGTCATTATCCTCGGTGACTTCACCGGGATCGAAGAAGGCCAGGAAGTCCACCGCACCGGACAGGTTCTGTCCGTGCCGGTTGGCGACGCCTTCCTTGGCCGCGTTGTCGACCCGCTGGGCGTTCCCATCGACGACCTCGGCGAGATCAAGGCCGAGACTACCCGTGCCCTGGAACTCCAGGCACCCGGCGTGACCCAGCGCAAGTCTGTGCACGAGCCGATGCAGACCGGCCTGAAGGCCATCGACGCCATGATCCCGATCGGCCGTGGCCAGCGCCAGCTGATCATCGGCGACCGCCAGACCGGCAAGTCCGCCATTGCCATCGACACCATCATTAACCAGAAGGCCAACTGGGCTTCCGGTGACGTGAAGAAGCAGGTTCGCTGCGTATACGTGGCAATCGGCCAGAAGGCTTCCACCATCGCGGCCATCCGCCAGACGCTCGAGGACAACGGCGCGCTGGAATACACCACGATCGTTGCCTCCCCGGCTTCCGACCCGGCCGGCTTCAAGTACCTGGCTCCCTACGCCGGTTCGGCCATCGGCCAGCACTGGATGTACGGCGGCAAGCACGTCCTCATCGTGTTCGATGATCTCTCCAAGCAGGCTGAGGCCTACCGTGCAGTATCGCTGCTGCTCCGCCGCCCGCCGGGACGCGAAGCCTACCCGGGCGACGTTTTCTACTTGCACTCCCGCCTCCTGGAGCGTTGTGCCAAGCTCTCTGACGAGCTCGGCGCCGGCTCGATGACCGGCCTGCCGCTCATCGAAACCAAGGCGAACGACGTCTCGGCATACATCCCGACCAACGTGATCTCCATTACCGATGGCCAGATCTTCCTGCAGTCGGACCTCTTCAACGCCAACCAGCGTCCTGCTGTTGACGTTGGTGTCTCGGTGTCACGCGTCGGCGGTGCCGCACAGGTCAAGTCCATGAAGAAGGTCTCCGGTACTTTGAAGCTGGACCTGGCCCAGTACCGCGACATGCAGGCGTTCGCGATGTTTGCGTCCGACCTCGACGCCGCATCCCGCCAGCAGCTGACCCGCGGTGCGCGCCTGATGGAACTGCTCAAGCAGGGCCAGTACTCGCCGTTCCCGGTTGAGGACCAGGTCGTGTCCATCTGGGCGGGAACCCAGGGCCACCTGGACGACGTTCCGGTTGAGGACATCAGCCGCTTCGAGTCCGAGTTCCTGGAGCACCTGAAGCACAAGTCCTCCATCCTCACCACGCTGGCTCAGACCAACGTTCTGGATGATGACACCGCCGCGGCGCTGAAGAACGCGATCGTCGACTTCAAGAAGGGCTTCTTCGGCGAAGGCGACAACCATCTGGTAGGCGCTGGCCACGAGGAGCATGAAGCCATCTCCGAGGGCCAGGTCGACCAGGAAAAAATCGTCAGGCAGAAGCGCTAGTTTCGCTGGCAGGGACTGCCGGAACCCTTCAAGGTTCCGGCAGTCCCGGCCATCGGGATCTTAGGAAAGGATAAGTATGGGAGCCCAGATTCGGGTCTACCGCCAGAAGATTGCCTCGACGACGTCGATGCGCAAGATCTTCAAGGCGATGGAACTGATCGCTACCTCGCGCATCGGCAAGGCCCGCGCACGCGTAGCAGCTTCACTGCCTTACGCGAACGCGATCACCCGCGCCGTTTCTGCCGTTGCAAGCCAGAGCGAAATCGATCACCCTCTGACCACCGAGCCGGAGAACATCCGCCGGGCCGCAGTCCTGGTCATCACTTCGGACCGTGGACTGGCAGGTTCGTATTCGGCGAGCGTACTCAAGCAGGCCGAAGGCCTGAACGAGCTGCTCCGCGCCGACGGCAAGGAAGTCACGACCTACCTGGTCGGCCGCAAGGCACAGGCGTACTTCGACTTCCGGGGCCGCCCCTATGGACGGGTCTGGACCGGTGGCACTGATGCTCCAGAGTTTGAGACCGCCCGGGAAATCGGTACGGCGCTGCTGGAGGATTTCGCGACCGACTTCGAAGAGGGCGGCGTGGACGAGATCCACATTGTCTACACCCGGTTCAAGTCCATGGTCACCCAGGAGCCGACGGTCATTCGTCTTCTTCCGCTTGAAGTCGTCGAAGAGCATCCTGTCTCCGAATCGGAGCTGCTGCCCTTGTATGAGTTCGAGCCGGAGTCGGAGCAGGTTCTCAATGCTCTGCTGCCGAGGTACATCGAATCACGGATTTTTGCGGCCATGTTGCAGGCAGCAGCTTCCGAGCTCGCAGCCCGTCAGCGGGCGATGAAGTCTGCCGGCGACAACGCCACGGACCTCATCAAGAAGTACACGCGTCTGCGCAACACCGCCCGCCAGGCTGAAATTACGCAGGAGCTTTCCGAAATTGTGGCTGGCGCCGACGCCTTGAATGCGTCCTAGCCAGCACGGTTCCGGATCCAGCTGTACCTGCACCAAAGATAAACTTAACCCCCACGCCATCTACTGAGTGAAGTGAGAGAGATGACTGCCACCGCTACCGAACACGTAGCCGCAACGTCCGGTGCCACCGGCCGTATTGCCCGTGTTATTGGCCCGGTTGTCGACGTCGAATTCCCGGCTGACGCAATCCCCTCGATTTACAACGCACTCACCACGGAGATTACTCTCAACGGTGAGACCAAGACCATCACGTTCGAGGTCGCCCTGCACCTGGGCGACAACCTCATTCGCGCCATCTCCCTGCAGGCTACCGACGGACTCGTCCGCGGCACCAACGTAGTGGACACCGGCTCGCCCATCACCGTGCCCGTCGGCGACGGCGTGAAGGGCCACATCTTCAACGTCCTCGGCAAGCCGCTGGATGTTGACGAGTCCGAGATCCAGGCTTCGGACCACTGGGCCATCCACCGCAAGGCCCCGGCCTTCGCAACCCTTGAAGGCTCCACCGAGATGCTGGAAACCGGCATCAAGGTGATCGACCTCCTCACCCCGTACATCAAGGGTGGAAAGATCGGCCTGTTCGGTGGCGCCGGTGTTGGCAAGACCGTTCTGATCCAGGAAATGATCACCCGTGTTGCCCGCAACTTCGGTGGCACCTCGGTGTTCGCCGGCGTCGGCGAGCGTACGCGTGAAGGTAACGACCTCTGGGTTGAAATGGAAGAGGCCGGCGTTCTGAAGGACACCGCCCTTGTCTTCGGCCAGATGGACGAGCCGCCGGGAACGCGTCTTCGCGTGGCGCTGTCCGCACTGACCATGGCGGAGTACTTCCGCGATGTGCAGAACCAGGACGTGCTGCTCTTCATCGACAACATCTTCCGCTTCACGCAGGCAGGTTCCGAGGTCTCCACCCTCCTCGGCCGCATGCCTTCCGCTGTGGGTTACCAGCCGAACCTGGCCGACGAGATGGGTCTCCTCCAGGAGCGCATCACGTCCACCAAGGGCCACTCCATCACCTCGATGCAGGCCATCTACGTTCCCGCAGATGACTACACCGACCCGGCGCCGGCCACCACCTTCGCACACCTCGACGCGACCACGGAACTTTCCCGTGAAATCGCCTCCCGTGGTCTGTACCCGGCAGTGGATCCGCTGACGTCGACCTCCCGAATCCTGGACCCCCAGTACATCGGCAAGGATCACTACAACACGGCTGTCCGCGTGAAGCAGATCCTGCAGAAGAACAAGGAACTCCAGGACATCATCGCCATCCTCGGCGTTGACGAACTCTCTGAGGAAGACAAGATCGTCGTGTCGCGTGCACGCCGCATCCAGCAGTTCCTGTCGCAGAACACCTACACCGCCAAGCAGTTCACCGGCGTCGAAGGTTCCACCGTTTCCATCAAGGACACCGTTGAGGGCTTCACCGCCATCTGCGACGGCGAACTCGACCACATCGCAGAGCAGGCGTTCTTCAACGTCGGCGGCCTGGATGACGTTGAGCGCCAGTGGGCCAAGATCCAGGAACAGACCAAGTAATATGGCTGAGCTTGAGGTTGAGATTGTCGCAGCGGACCACTTCGTGTGGTCCGGAGCGGCCAAGATGGTCAAGGCCCGCACCAGCGATGGTGAAATCGGAATCCTGCCCGGCCACTCGCCCCTGCTGGCGATTCTGGCCGAAGGTGAAATGGCTATTGAGCCGGTTTCCGGTGACCGCATCGCTGTAGTTGTTGACGGCGGATTCTTCTCCGTCGACAACAACCGCGTGGTTATTGTTGCTGACAACGCCCAGCTGGGTGACGCGGCCACTGCGGGGATCCGCTAGCACGACCTTGATGGACGTTACTGGTTTTCCGTTCATCGCCTTAGCAACCGCCTTTGCGTTGCTGATTTTCACGCTGTGCCTTTTCGGGGTGCGCCGCTTCAACCTGCGGCGCGCCCTGGGCACGGTTGACGCCTCCATTTGCACGGCTGGAAAGAGCTGGCAGATGGGGGTTTGTCGTTATCAGGACAATGAGCTGGAGTGGTTCAAGCTGCTCTCGCTGAGCGTCCGTCCCCGTCACCGCTTCACCCGCAGTTCCCTGGAACTGCTGGGGCGGCGCCAGCCCACCGAGGCCGAGCTGGTCAAGGTGCCGCCCGACGTCGTGATCGTGGAGCTGAAGTACGAGGGGCAGGATGTTTTCCTGGCCATGAAGTTTGACGCCTATACCGGCCTTTCTTCCTGGCTTGAAGCCGGCCCGGTCATTGGCGTTGGAACGTGGCGCTGACTGCTGCCCTCCGAATCTTTCAGATCCTGAAATATTTGTGGCACAAAAAATGATCCCCGGCACGAATGCCGAGGATCATTCTTTTCAAGGCGATTCCCCGCAGGGAATAGAAACCTCGATTAGACCAGTGTTACACCGGTAGCCTGGGGGCCCTTGGCGCCCTGACCGATCTCGAACTGAACGCGCTGGTTCTCGTCGAGGGTCTTGAAGCCACCCGTCTGGATCTCAGAGTAGTGAACGAAGACATCGCCATCGGAGTCGTCCGGGGTGATGAAGCCGAAGCCCTTTTCAGCGTTGAACCACTTGACGGTTCCCTGTGCCATTTATTTCTCCTCATTGTGGAACTAATTTAAGGCCAGCACACTTCGTACTGGTCTTGGTCACTCCGCGAGAAGAATCCTGGCAGCAGCCCCGGTCAGACCGGAAATGCGTTGCAGGAGCTTCGCGCTCGCAACATGTCTTGCGAGCATGAAAAAACACCTACACAAAGACTGATCTAAGAATTTCATGACAGTACGGTCTGGTCAACGGGAAAAACGCAGAATCGGACAAAAATTGGACAAATCCCAAGTAAACGCCTGATCACCGACGCGATACCTGTCCGGCGGACCTCAGAAGAGCCGGGATTCGATGTCATCCACGCCGCGCATGGCGTCGTAATCCAGCGTGATGCAGTCGATGCCGCGGTCCTTCGCCAGCACCCGGGCCTGCGGCTTGATCTGCTGCGCGGCGAAAATCCCCCGGACAGGTGCCAGCAGCGGGTCACGGTTCAGCAGTTCAAGGTACCGGGTCAGCTGCTCGACGCCATCGATGTCGCCGCGGCGCTTGAGCTCGATGGCCACTGTGGCACCGTCTGAGTCCCGTGCCAGGATGTCCACCGGACCGATCGCCGTGAAGTACTCCCGGCGGATGAGCGAGAAACCCGTGCCGAGTGTTTCGATCTGCTCGGCCAGCAGCCGCTGCAGATCTGCCTCGACCCCGTCCTTGATGAGCCCGGGGTCCTGGCCCAGCTCATGGGACGTGTCGTGGAGCTGTTCATGGATGTTGATGATCAGCCTGTCGTCCGTCTTGGCGGACTGGACGGTCCACTGTTCAACGACCCCCACCTCGACGTCTGTTTCGTCGGGTGACGAGACGCGCAGCGTGGCGGGAGGGCTCATCCAGTTCAGCGGCTTGTAGGAGCCGCCGTCGGAATGGACCAGCACAGAGCCGTCGGCCTTCACCAGGAGGAGCCTCGTGGCGAGGGGCAGATGGGCTTTGAGCCGGCCAACGTAATCAACAGAACAACGGGCTATGACAAGACGCACGCCGTACACACTACCGCGTTGGCAGGACCACCGGGCACCGCGGGCGGGCGGTTCCGGGGCAAGGGAGTAGCGGCGCCTGGGGCAGAATGGAAGCATGCCGCGTTCGAACCGACCCCGCCGTACCTCAGCAGGGCGTTCCTCGTCCGGAAAGCCCGCGGCGGGAGGCAAACGCGGTTCGGGGCCGGTCCCCGAGCTTGACCTCGAGCGGGCCAGGGCAGGCATTGCCCGGCGGGAAAGCGCCCCGGACGGCGAGTGGGTGGTCCGCACGATGACGGCCCGTAATGCCGAGAAAGCCTACATCTGCCCGGGCTGCTCCACCGCCGTGCAGGCGGGGGTGGCCCATCTGGTGGTGTGGGCCGACGACCACCTGTTCGGTGCCGAGGCGGGCCTGTCCGAGCGCCGTCACTGGCACACCAACTGCTGGACGTCGCGCAACTTCCGTTACCGCTGACCGGACGGCAGCGGCCGGAAGCGGCAGCAGGCTGGGGCCGGGGGAGTCCGGCAGGGGCATAGTGGCCCCCGGCGGAAGCTAAGCTGATACGCATGACTTTTGACCCGTCGTCGTACGTTTTCAGCCAGCCGTCGGAAGCGGCGGCGATCCGCGCCTCAACGGTGCTGCCCGCCCGCCGCGAAAACATCGAAATCCATACCGAGGACGGCCGGACGCTCGTGGGCGAGCTTGCCGTGCCGGAGTCGGGCGAGATCACAGCGACCCTGATCACGCTGCATCCTTTGCCCACGCATGGCGGTTTCATGGACTCCCACGTCTACCGGAAGGCCTCGTACCGGCTGCCTGCGCTGGCCGGCGTAGCAGTGCTGCGCTTCAACACGCGGGGGACGTCGTCGCCGCGGGGCACCAGCGAGGGCGCGTTCGAAGAAGGCATCGGGGAACGCTATGACGTGGAGGCGGCGGTACGGTTCGCCGTCGAGAGGGGACTCCCAAACCGCTGGCTCGTGGGTTGGTCGTTCGGAACCGAACTTGCGCTCATGTACGGCGCCGTTGAGCCGGTGGCCTCGCAGGTGGAAGGTGCAGTGCTCCTGTCGCCCCCGCTGCACCGGGCCACCGACGTGCACCTGAAGCAGTGGGCGGCTTCGGGCAAACCACTCACCGTACTCGTGCCCGAGCACGACGACTACCTCCGGCCGGCCGCCGCCGCTGAGCGGTTCGGCGTTGTGCCCCAGGCGCGGGTAGTGGGGGTCGACGGCGCCAAGCACCTTTGGGTGGGGGAGAAGCATGCCGCGCGGGTGCTGAATGAGATCGTTGACGACGTGACGCACGACGGTTCCGGCGCCGCCGGACTTCCCCAGGAATGGAACGGACCGGTGGCGACGGCCACCGCTTAGGCGGTGACGCCGGGCTGACAGCCTGAGGCTTATCCGGCTAGTGCTTGTCCTGGCGGACGATGTAGATCTCTTTGAGGAGGAGAAGGATGGCGGCCGCCGTCGGGATGGCGATCAGCGCCCCCAGCACGCCGAGGATGCTGCCGCCGGCAATCACGGAGATCACGGCCACCGCACCGGGCACGGCGACGGCTTTCTGCATGATGCGGGGCGATATGAAGTAGGCCTCAAACTGCAGGTAGGCGAAGTAGCAGATGGCGTACGCGACCGCCGACTGCCAGCCCAGGGTGAGGGTAATCAGTGTGACCACGACGCCCGCGATCATTCCGCCCACCAGCGGGATGAATGCCAGCAGCGCCACCACGAAGGCGAGCAGCACGGCGAATGGAACGCCGATGATGGACATCACGATGAAGGCGAACGTGGCGTTCAGGAGCGCAACCACGGCCTGGCCGATCACGTAGTTACCCACGGAACGGGTGATCTCTTCCGACAGGGCCTCAACCCTGGCCCGACGGGACCGCGGAGCGAGCCGGTACCCCCACTTCTTCATTGCAGGCAGGGCGGCGAGGAAGTACAGGCTAAGCACCAGCACGATCAGCGTCCCAAAGAGGCCATTCGCCACGGTGGAGCCGAAACCCACAACGCCGCCGAAAATGCCGCCCATGGCCTCAGGATTCTTGACGAACTTATCCAGCTCCTCGTTGATGCGGTCGCGCACTCCGAACTGGTTGTCGACGGTGCGGAAGAAGTCGGAATCGACGAAGTCCCGGACCCAGACTGGCGCCTGCTTAACGAGCTCTGTCACCTGCTCGACGATGGTGGGGATGAGGGTGGCAAAGAACCCTACGACCGCCAGAACCAGGACAGAGACTGCCAGCACGATGCCTGCGGGCCGGGGGATTTTGTGCGTCTCCAGCCAGCGCACCACCGGATCAAGTCCTAATGCTATAAAGAGTGCTGCCACGATCCAGAGCAGGAGCTGGGTGGTGTTCGAACCGATCCAGTACACCAGGAGGGCAAGCCCGACGCCCACGGTGCCCATGAACCCCATGTACAGGGGGTGCTGTGCCGAGATCCGGGGACCGGGAGCGCCGAATCGGGCGGTGTCCCCGGCGCCGGGCGTCTCAGCCTCGATGCTGTCCAGGTGCTCCGGAGGCATTTCGAACCGGAGTCGTGGCTGCGCGCCCGGAATGGGCTGGCGCAGCCGTTTCAGCACCGCTCCAAGAGCGGCCGGGCGGGCCCTTGTCCGGCGTGCCTTCTGGGGCTCGGCCGGCGCGCCGGGAGCGCCCTGGGGGGAGTCGGCGTTGGGCAGGTCTTCCGGGCCGCGCATGGACGGATCCGTGTGTTCAGTCACTGCTTTTAATGCCTTTTCCGTCTGTGGCGCCGCGGCTGCGGGCCGGGTGTGATGATCATCGCAAACACTATCAGCAGCCTTGCGAATACCCGGATGGGCACTGTTGCATGGGATTGCAGGAGGCGTCTTCGGAGGCCTGAACTGACTGATTGGTAACAAAACGGTTACTATTGAAAGTAAACCCCCGCTGATGATAGGTATTCCTTTGCGTTTCAAGACTGCAGTCGCACTCGTGCTGCTCGGCCTCCTGACACTGCTGGCCGGAATCGGGCAGAAGACGGTGTGGGCCCCCGCCGAGACCGTGACGGCCACCGTTCCCTCGGATGCGAAAGCCGCGCCGCTGACCGTTATAGACCAGAAGCTCCGAACCCTCGAAGGGGGAACGGTGACCATCAAGGTCAAGGGCGAGGGCAATTTCCTCCTGGCCGCGGGCCGGCCCGATGACGTGGATGCCTGGGTAGGCAAGACGGCACACAACACGGTCACCGGGCTGTCCGACGACAAGAAGTCGCTCCAGGTGGAACGCACTGACGGTGAGGCCACCGCGCCGTCGCCTGCCGGATCGGATCTGTGGGTTTCGACCGAAAACGCGAGCGGCGAGCTGGACTACACCTGGTCGGCACCGGCCGACGGCGACTGGTCCCTTCTGCTGGCCAGCGACGGCACGAAGCCCGCGCCGTCGTCGATTTCGATGACCTTTCCCAATGACACCTCCACTCCGTGGGCAGTTCCGCTCATGGTGATCGGGGTACTCCTCATGCTCGGCGGCGTTGCGCTGCTGGTGCTCAAGCCCAAGGGCACGGCTCCGGGGCAGGGCGGTTCCGCCGCCGGCGTGGGCAGTCTCTTCCCCAGGCGCACCAAGGCCAAGGCAGGGACAAAGACCGGAACCGGTTCCTCGGCGCGGCTCAGCATTGTCGTCGCAGCGTCGACCGCGGCACTCATTGCCGGTACCGGCGCGGCCGCACAGGCCAGCAAGACGCCTGAGCCTGCCGCCACCCCGGAGGCATCCTCCACGGCTTCGGCCTCCGCGAACACCGCCGCCGGCGACGCCCCGGTGCTCCTCGACGCCCAGTTCCGCCGCATCCTGGAGCAGGTGGCCAGTGCCACGGATGCCGGCGATGCCGCCAAGGACGCCAAGAAACTCGCCACCCGGGTGTCCGGCACCGAGCTCGAGGTGCGGACAAAGAACTACAAAATCCGTTCCCGAGTGGCGTCCTACGATGCGCGCATGCCCGTCCGCGCCACGAAACTCCTGACCACCGTTGTCACGAGCAAGCGCGCCTGGCCTCGTTCGGTTCTCGCCGTCACCCAGGGCGAGGGCAATGTGGTGCCGCAGCTGCTGACCCTGGTGCAGAAGTCCCCGCGCGAGAACTACAAACTCGTGGGCACCAGCCCGCTCCAGCCCGGCACGACCTTCCCTTCGATTGCCCGCAACGGCACCGAGACGCTGGCGCCGGGCGATAAGTCGGGGCTGCTCTACAGCGGCCAAGAGGCCCTGGCCGGCCTTGCTGACCGCCTGTCCAAGTCGAATTCCACCTTCAAGGACAAGCTCGTTGAAGGGGAGTCTTCGCCGTACATCGGGGACACGCTGTCCTATCAGGCGGATGTCGTGAAGTCGGGCGTGAACGGCAAATTCGCCTTCACCCACAAGGTCGTTCCCGGCAGCACCGTGGTGTTCCGCACCTCGGACGGCGGTGCACTCGTTCTCGGCCGCCTCACGTTCAACTTCGACGGCACGCCCAAGGCCGAAGGCGACAAGCTGTCCATCGGCAATGACGCGGCAGTCCTCGCCGGCGGCAAAGAGACCACCACCGGCATGGTCCTGAACTTTGCGGAATCCATGGCTGTCTATGTGCCGCCGACAGGCTCGAAGGACCCGATGAAGCTTGTGGCCGCCACGCGCGGGCTCGTGGGAGCCAGCTTCAAGTAGGCGCGTTGGCCGCAGGCCGCGGCAACGTTGCCTCCCGCGGCGGCGGAGTGGCTAGAGTGGGAGCTATGAGTTCGCCAGCATCCCGCCCTGTCCCTCCAGCCGCCGCCAGCCAGCTCAACCTCCGCGGCGCCGTCGATCTTTCCGCCCTCAAGCAGCGCCAGGTGCCGCCAGCCCCGCCGGCGGGAGGCCCTGCCGCCGGGAACGGCCCGGCAGACGCCCCACCGGCCGGAGTCGCTGCAGGTCCCGACGCCGGCCCCGAGGCGCCCGCGCTCCGGGTCACCGTCACGGAAGGCAACTTCCAGGACCTCGTTGAGCTGTCAGCCCAGGTGCCCGTAGTGTTCGCCCTCTGGGCAGCGTATTCGCCGGAATCAGCCGGGGTGCTTGAGGATCTGGAACGGATCGTTGAGAGCTACGCAGGCCGGCTCGTGCTCGGTGCTGCAGACATCGATGCCTTTCCCCAGCTGGCCCAGGCCTTCCAGGTCCAGGCCGTGCCCACGGCGGTGGCTGTGCTCAAGGGACAGCCTGTACCGCTTTTCCAGGGCGGGGCCGACGAGCAGCAGATCCGCGCGGTACTGGACGAACTGCTTAAGGTTGCCGCCGCCAACGGCGTTTCGGGCAACGTGGGCGGAGCGGCCCCCGGGGAGCAGGAACCCGCCCCCCTGCCCCCTTTGCACCAGGCAGCCTTCGACGCCATCGAGGCAGGGGACTACGCCGCTGCCGCCACCGCCTACCGGCAGGCCCTCGCGGCGATGCCTGCCGACGCAGAAGCCAAAGCCGGTCTGGCGCAGGTTGAGCTCATGGACCGGCTGCAGCAGCTCTCCGGCCCGGACGGCGAAGCCCTACGGCAGGTCGCGGCGGACGAGCCTGACAACCTCGCGGCCCAGCTCGGGGTTGCCGACCTTGACATTGCCGGCGGACATGTGGAGGACGCCCTGAACCGTGTCGTGGGCTTCATCGGCAGGAATTTCGGTCCCGAGCGCGAGACCGCCCGCGTGCGCCTGCTGGAGCTGTTCGACGTCGTCGGAACAACAGACGGCCGCGTGGCGAAGGCGCGCCAGGCACTGGCCCGGGTGCTGTTCTAGTGGCGGTTCCGGCGCTGTTCAGGCCGCTGTCCTTGCGCTCCCTCGAGCTGCAGCACCGCGGCTGGGTCTCGCCCATGTGCCAGTACAGCTGCGACCCCGAGGCCGCCCCGGGTGTGCCCAATGACTGGCACCTCATGCATCTTGGTTCGTTTGCGGCCGGAGGGGCGGCCCTGATCCTCACCGAAGCAGCAGCCGTCAACGCTGCCGGGCGGATCAGCCCGCGCGACGCCGGACTCTACAACGAAGACCAGGCGGCCGGCTGGGAGCGGATCGTCAGCTTCGTGCACCGCCACGGCGTGGCTGACACCAAGATCGGCGCCCAGCTCGCCCACGCTGGCAGGAAGGCCTCCACCTACTGGCCGTTTTCAGGGGAGAAGGGTTCCGTTCCGGCGTCCGACGGCGGCTGGGACACCGTTGGGCCGGGCACCGCCGCGTTTGACGGCTACGCAGCGCCGGCGGACATGACGGAGGATGACATCCGCGGCGTCATCGCCGACTTTGCGGCTGCCGCCACCCGGGCCGTCGAAGCAGGCTTCGACACCATCGAGCTCCATGGCGCCCACGGCTACCTGCTGCACCAGTTTCAGAGCCCGCTGGTGAACGACCGCGCCGACGCCTGGGGCGGGGATGCCGCCGGCAGGAACAGGCTGACGCTGGACGTCGTCGACGCTGTGCGAGCGGTGATCCCCGAGTCCATGCCGCTGATGCTGAGGATCTCAGCCACGGACTGGGCCGAAGGCGGGATCGGCATTGAGGACTCGGTGCTGCTCGCAGCGCAGGCCGCCGAACATGGTGTTGACCTGATCGACGTCTCGAGCGGCGGCGCGGTGGCGCACCAGGAGATCCAGCCGGGACCCGGGTACCAGACCGGCTTCGCCGCGCGCATCCGCCGCGAAACGGGCATCGCCACGGGCACGGTGGGGCTGTTGACTTCACCCGGGCAGGCTGAGCACGTAGTTGCCACCGGCCAGGCCGACGGTGTGTTCATTGCAAGGGCGGCGCTTCGGGACCCGCACTGGTGGCTCCGCGCCGCCTTCGAACTGGGCCATGACCTGCGGTGGGCGCCGCAGTACGAGCGCGCAGTGCCGCGGCGCACGTTCTGAGTGCAAGCTGGGCGACGGTGAACCCTCATCAGCCGGTGAACCTCATCAGCCGGTGAACCTCATCGGCCGGTGAACGTCATGGGCGGGCAGCCCTCCTCCTTGCGGAGGATCCGCCGGGGCATGGCCTTACTACCTGAGGGGGATCCCGCTGCGGACCGCGCCCCGATAGGGTGAATTCATGAGTGTTCCCCCTACAGCCCTGTCGATCAGGGGACTGGCCAAGCGCTTCGGCAGCAAGATCGCCGTGGACGGCATCAGCCTGGACGTTCCCGCCGGTTCCTTCTTCGGAATCGTCGGCCCCAACGGTGCAGGCAAGACCACCACGCTGTCCATGGCCACTGGCCTGCTCCGGCCCGATTTCGGCACGGCTGTGGTCCACGGCGTCGACGTGTGGGCGCGGCCGCTGGAGGCCAAGAGGCTGATGGGCGTCCTGCCTGACGGCGTCCGGCTCTTCGACAGGCTCAGCGGCGAACAGCTCGTCACCTACGCCGGACTGCTCCGCGGCATGGACAAGGATGTTGTTGCTGCCCGGGTGGGGGAGTTGCTGGCCGCGCTGGACCTGAGCGGGGACGCCGGAACGCTGGTGGTGGACTATTCAGCCGGCATGACCAAGAAGATAGCCCTGGCTTCCGCCCTGATCCATGCACCGAAAGTGCTGGTCCTGGATGAGCCGTTCGAATCAGTGGACCCTGTGTCCGCCGCAAACATCCGCGACATCCTGGACCGATATGTTGCCACCGGCGGCACCGTGATCGTGTCCAGCCATGTCATGGACCTCGTCCAGCGGATGTGCGACCACGTTGCCGTCGTCGCCGGCGGCCGGCTACTGGCCGCAGGGACGGTAGCGGAAGTCCGCGGCGGAGTGAGCCTTGAAGAGCGCTTCGTCCAGCTGGTGGGCGGAAGAGTGCAGACAGAGGGGCTCGAGTGGTTGCGCACCTTCTGAGGCTCAAGCTGGCGCTCCTGCGGAACGGACTGCGGCGGAGCCCCTGGCAGCTCGTTGGCCTCGCAATCGGCGGACTGTACGCCCTGGGAATCGTGGGCACGTGTGTTGCAGCGCTGCTCTTCCTGCGCCAGGAAGATCCCCTCCTTGCACAGACCGTCGTGGTGCTGGGCGGCGCGGCGGCCCTGCTCGGCTGGGCGATCATTCCGTTGATTGCATCTGCGGCCGACATGACGCTCGATCCGGCCCGTTTTACAACTTCCGCCATCCCGATGCCCCAGCTGCTGGCAGGGCTTGCCTTGGGCGGCCTGATTGGCATTCCCGGACTCGCCACAGCGCTGGCGGCACTGGCCACGGTGGGCACCTGGTCGCGGGGCATCCTGCCGGCCGCAGGAGCGCTTATTGGTGCAGTCCTCGGCGTGCTGACCTGCGTTGTGCTGTCCAAGGTGGTCACTACGGCCACAGCCAGTCTGGCGGCCACGCGGCGGTTCAAGGATGTCAGCGGATTGGCGTTCATGGTTCCGCTCGTTCTGATGGGTCCCATCATGGCGGGCATAGCGCAGGGAGCGGCAGGTTCCGGCGCGTTCCTGACCGACCTTGCGCGGACCCTGTCCTGGACGCCGCTGGGCGCGGCCTGGTCGTTGGGCGGCGAGCTGGAGGCGGGACACCCCGGAGCGGCCGCGCTGAAGCTCCTGATCGCCGCGGCCACGCTCGCCGGCCTTGCCTGGTGCTGGAAGTTCCTGCTCGAGCGTGCCCTCGTGACCCCGCCCTACGCCGGAAGCACCCGCAGGACGGGTGGCCGGCTGGGACTGTTCGGGCTGTTTCCCGCCACGCCCACGGGCGCCATCGCTGCCCGCTCGCTGACTTACTGGTTCCGGGATCCGCGGTACTCCGGTTCCCTGGTGGTCGTTCCGCTCCTGCCCGTGGTTCTGGCGTTCCAGGGGAGCCAGACGGGCAACTTTGGCGTCATCACGATCGCGGGCCCGCTCACCGCTTTCCTCCTGGCGTGGTCCATCTCCTCCGACGTGTCCTACGACAACACGGCATTCGCGCTGCATCTCGCAGCCGGAGTGCGCGGCGTGCAGGACCGTCTCGGGCGTGCATTGGCCTGCCTGGCCTTTGCCTTGCCCGCCGTGCTGGTCCTCGCGACTGTGCCGTTCTTCCTCACCGGGGACTGGGAATGGCTGCCGGCCATCCTGGGGCTGTCGCTCGGCGTCCTGTTCACCGGGCTTGGCCTCGCCTCCGTGGTTTCCGCGCGCTATACGGTCGCCGTCCCGCTACCCGGCGACAGCCCGTTCAAGAAACCGCCCGGTAATGTCGCCCAGACCCTGGCCGTCCAATTCGGCGGCATGGGCGTCCTGCTGGTGCTGACCCTGCCCGAAGCGGCCCTGGTCATCGCCCAAATGGTGACCGGTGATCCGGCCTTTGGCTGGGCCAACTTAGCCCTCGGGCCGCTGCTCGGGATTGCGCTGTTTGTGGCGGGGGTGCGCATCGGCGGCCGCTGGTTCGATGCCCGCGGCCCGGAGCTGCTGGCTCAGCTGACGGTCAACCGGTGAATGGCCCTGCCGGGGCGGCGCCGGCCGTGGTTGACTAGGCAGAAAGATGGCTTGCAGATAGTCGGCCACGCAGGACAGCACGGGGCGGTTACCACAGCGAAAGGCGGCGGAGCAGCATGGAGGTCGTGATCCTTCCGGGGAGCAGGCAAATCGCCTCCCTTGTGTCGGATGCCATTCAGGCCCTCCTGCATCGGAAGCCCGATGCAGTGCTGGGCTTGGCCACGGGATCGTCACCCCTTCCGGTGTATGACGAGTTGGCGTTGCGCCACGAGCGGGGCGTGCTGGATTTCAGCAGGGCGCACGGTTTTCTGCTGGACGAGTACGTTGGGCTGGATTCCGGCCATCCGGAGTCCTACCGTGAGGTCATCCGCCGGGACTTCACCGGACGCGTCAACTTCGCCCCCGAAAACGTCCACGGCCCGGACGGCAGCGCGAAGGACCTCCCCGCGGCCTGCCAGGCCTACGAAGCCGCCATCCGGGACCGCGGCGGGGTGGACCTGCAGCTGCTGGGCATCGGGACCGACGGGCATATCGGCTTCAACGAGCCAGGCTCATCGCTCGCTTCCCGGACGCGCATCAAGACGCTCATCGAGCAGACACGCCGCGACAACGCCCGCTTCTTCCCCAGCCTCGCCGAGGTTCCCCATCACGTGGTGACCCAGGGGCTGGGGACCATCCTGGACTCTCGTCACGCGGTGCTGGTGGCCACAGGCGCGCAAAAAGCGCAGGCGGTCCATGACCTCGTGGAAGGGCCGCTGGCCGCCATCTGTCCTGCTTCTGCGCTTCAGCTGCACCCCCACGCTTCCATTCTCGTGGACGAGGCCGCGGCGTCGTCACTGAAACTCGCCGACTATTACCGCCACTCCTACGACCACAAACCGGCCTGGCAGGGCCTGTAGCGCGGGTTGCCGCCGGCCCCTGGCGGGCCCCGGCAGGCCGCCGCGCCGTCCTTCGCCGGCCGCCGGGAGCGGCTAAGATGGATGCCATGACTAGCATGACGGATCCTTTCGAAAACGACCCCATGCGTGAGCTTTCCGGAGCCGGATCGTCCACGGCCACCATCGAGCGCGAGGAACTGCGCCAGGAAGTGGAGCCCGGCGACCGTGAGCGCTTTTCGCACTACGTGCGCAAGGAAAAGATCATGGAATCCGCGCTGACCGGCGAGCCTGTCATCGCCCTGTGCGGCAAGGTCTGGACCCCGGGCCGCGATCCCCAGAAGTTCCCTGTGTGCCCGATGTGCAAAGAGGTCTACGACGGCCTGCGGCCTGAAAATGACGGCGGCAAGGGGTCCGGCGGGGACTCAGGCAACAACAAGTAGTGACGGAGACACTCTTCGGCGGCCCCACGCTGCCTCCGGCTTATCCGGAACGTGCAGCCTGGGGAACCGCCCAGAAGCTCCGTGCTTGGCAGCAGGAAGCCCTGGACCGCTATTTCAGCGCGGGTCCGCGGGACTTCCTGGCCGTCGCGACGCCCGGCGCAGGCAAGACCACTTTTGCGCTCCGTGTGGCGTCCATGCTCATCGAATCCGGTGCCGTCAACCGGGTGACCATCGTTGCCCCGACTGACCACCTCAAGAGGCAGTGGGCTGACGCCGCGGCACGGGTGGGCATCGCCATCGATCCGAACTTCAAGAATTCCGACGGCCAGCACGGCCGCGGCTTCGTCGGGGTCGCTGTCACCTACGCGCAGGTTGCCAGCAAGCCCTTGCTGCACCGTGCCAAGACCGAGGCCGCCCGCACGCTGGTGATCCTGGACGAGATCCACCACGGCGGGGAGGCCCTGTCCTGGGGTGACGGCCTCCGCGAGGCATTCGACCCCGCCGTCCGGCGCCTGTCCCTGACAGGTACGCCGTTCCGCTCCGACACGTCGCCCATCCCGTTCGTGGAGTACGCGGAGGACCGGGACGGCATCCGGCGTTCCAAGGCGGACTACACCTACGGCTACGGCAATGCGCTGCGTGACCACGTGGTGCGGCCCGTGATGTTCATGGCTTATTCGGGTCAGATGCGGTGGCGCACCAGTGGAGGCGAGGAGATGGCCGCCTCCCTCGGCGAGTCGGCTGTCACCAAGGACATCACGTCGCAGGCCTGGCGGACTGCCCTAAACCCGGCAGGGGAGTGGATTCCGGCAGTGCTGGCCGGCGCCGACAAACGCCTCAGCGAGGTCCGCCGGTCCGTCCCGGATGCGGGCGGCCTGGTGATCGCAACGGACCACGAGGATGCCAGGGCGTACGCGGGCCAGCTCAAGAGGATCACCGGCGAATCGCCCACGGTGATCCTTTCGGATGATGCCAAGGCGTCCAGCAAGATCGAAGAATTCACGGAGAGCGACAAACGCTGGATGGTTGCCGTCCGCATGGTGTCCGAAGGCGTGGACGTTCCGCGCCTTTCCGTGGGTGTGTATGCCACGTCGACTTCCACGCCGCTGTTCTTCGCCCAGGCCGTGGGCCGTTTTGTGCGTGCCCGGAAGAGGGGCGAGACTGCCTCCGTCTTCCTGCCATCCGTGCCGCAGCTGATGGCGCTGGCCAACAGCATGGAGGCCGAACGGGACCACGCGCTGGACCGGCCGGAGAAAGAGGACGGCGACGGCCTGTTCAATCCGGAAGATTCCCTGATGGACGAGGCCAACCGCGAGGACAAAGCCTCGGACAGCCTGACCAAGGGTAAATTCGAGGCCCTGGATTCCCAAGCATCCTTCGACCGTGTGCTGTTCGACGGTGGCGAGTTCGGTACCGGCGGTGACATCGGCTCCGAAGACGAGCTGGACTTCCTCGGTATCCCGGGCCTGCTGGATGCTGAACAGGTGGGCACGCTGCTGCGCCAGCGTCAGCACGAGCAGCAGAGCAGGAAGAAACGGCAGGCCCCCTCCGCTGCTCCGGCGGCGCCGCTGGTGCCGGACCACCGGATGCTGATGGATCTCCGGAACGAGCTCGCCAAGAACGTGGCGGCGTGGTCCGCGCGGACGGGAACGCCCCATGGTGTGGTCCACACGAAGCTGAGGACAGTCTGCGGCGGCCCGCCTGTGGCGCAGGCGAATGAAGAACAGCTCCAGTCCAGGCTCAAGAAGCTTCAGGACTGGTTCGTCGGCCGTAAGTAGGCGGAAGCGCAAAGAGCCAAGAAGGCGGGGTCCGCACCAGCGGGCGCCGCCTTTCTGCTATTCGAGGTCCACGCCTCCCAGTTCCATCTCGGCGTAGGTGTCGTCCAGGTCCCCGGCAATGCCCGCCGTGAGCCGCTTGATCACGGTAACTGAATAGCCGGCCTGCACCGCGTCCAGGGATGTCGCCATGACGCAGTGGTCGGTGGCGAGCCCCACCACCACGACGTCCTCCACGTCGTGGCTCTGGAGCCAGTCGTCCAGGCCGATCGAGTCTTCCTCGGCGGCGTAGTCGGAATCTCCGGGCGACGGCATGGCACCGGGCTTCCTGTCCCCGGTGGGCACGGCGTCCTCGGGGGCGAGCAGGCCTTCAAATCCGGAGTAGGCGGCCGTGTGCAGGCCTTTGTGGAAGTAGGCCTGAATGTGTTCGGTGTCGAGATCGGGATGCAGTTCGGCGCCCTGGGATCCAGCGACACAGTGGGGTGGCCAGCTGTCCTTGAAATCCGGAGCGTCCGAGAAGTGGGCGCCCGGATCGATGTGCCAGTCCTGCGTCGCTACGACGTGGTCGAACTGCCCGTGATGCGTTTCGACGTACTCGCTGATCGCCCCCGCCACCGCGGCACCGCCCTGGACCGGCAGCGCGCCGCCCTCGCAGAAGTCGTTCTGGACGTCGACAATGATCAGTGCACGTGACATCAGTTCTCCTCGTAGATGGTGGGGATGGCCGGTTCACCGCGCTGCAGGCGGTGGACGACCGCCGGCAGTTCGGCCATTGAATCGGCGTGGCGCTGACGGGCGCGAAGGACGCCTTCGTGGCCGGTCCAGCCCGGCAGCAGTTCCCCGTTCTTGATGAACTGCTGCAGGAGGGGGCGGTCGTTGCCGTCGTCAACCGGGCGGTGGCCCACTCCGACGATTTCCTGGGTGGCGGTACCGTGATCGTTGAGCTTGCGGAGGGCGTATTTGCGCCCGCCCTTGCTCGTTTTGTTCTTGGCCGCCTTGGCCACGGGAATGAACTCACCCGTGCTGTCCGTGCGGCTGACGAGCTTGTAGACCATGCTGGCGGTGGGCGCCCCGGAACCGGTGACCAGGGACGTGCCCACGCCGTACGCGTCCACCGGCGCGGACTGGAGCGCGGCAATGGCGAACTCGTCAAGGTCGGACGTGACCATGATGCGGGTGTTCTCGTTGCCCAGTTCATCCAGCAAGAGGCGGACCCACTGCGCCTGCTCCACCAGGTCGCCCGAGTCCAGCCTGACGGCGCCCAACTTGTCCCCGGCGATGTCCACCGCCGTACGGACGGCCGTTTCGACGTCGTATGTGTCCACGAGCAGCGAGGTGCCGGCGCCCAGCGAGGCCACCTGCGCCTCAAACGCCTCGCGTTCGGTGTCGTGAAGGAGGGTGAACGAATGCGCGGCGGTCCCCACGGTCTTGATGCCGTAGCGCAAACCCGCTTCAAGGTTGGAGGTGCTGTCGAACCCGGCGATGACAGCGGCGCGGGCGGCGGCAGAGGCTGATTCCTCCTGGGTCCGCCGGGAGCCCATTTCGATGCAGGGCCGGTTCCCGGCAGCGGTGATCATCCTGGATGCCGCGGAGGCGATGGCGCTGTCGTGGTTCAGCACGGACAGGATGTAGGTCTCCAGGATGCAGGCTTCCGCGAACGTCGATTCGACGATCAGGATGGGGGAGTTCGGGAAGTACGCCTCGCCTTCCGCGTAGCCCCAGATGTCCCCGGTGAACCGGAAATCGGCGAGGTAGTCCAGGGTCTCCTTGTTGACCACGCCGGTGCGGCCCAGGAAGTCCAGTTCGGATTCGCCGAAGCGGAAGGCCGCGATGCCCTCCAGCAACCGGCCCGTGCCGCCCACGATCCCGTACCGCCGGCCGTCCGGGAGCCTGCGCGCGAAGGCTTCGAAGACTGATTTGCGGTGTGCGGCGCCGGAATGGAGCGCCGCCTGCAGCATGGTCAGCTCGTAGTGATCAGTGAACAGGGACGTGCGTGGCTGGTTCCAGCCGGCGTAGGTACTCACAAAATCACTCTAGTGCGCATCCCCATAGAATGGACAGATGACCCTAAGCGTTGCGCTCGGCCCTGACACCCAGGAGAGCACCCAGACCGGAACAGCGGTGTCCACCGACGCGCTGACCGCCCCGGACATCCCCTGGAACCTCGTGATCTGGAACGATCCCGTCAATCTCATGAGCTACGTCAGCTATGTTTTCCAGAGCTATTTCGGCTATTCGGAGACCAAAGCCAACAAGCTCATGATGGAGGTTCACAAGAAGGGCCGGTCCATTGTTGCCCACGGCAGCAAGGAACAGGTGGAACAGCACGCAGTCGCCATGCACGGCTACGGCCTGTGGGCAACGGTTGAGAAGGCCACCGGCGGAAACAGCGGGGGCGGCAAGAACAGCGGCCCGGGCAAGGGCAAGGGAAAACGTGGCTAAGGCTTTCAAATACGGACTTAAGGGCATCACCGGATTCCTGGAGCCGGCCGAGCGGGAACTGCTGCGCAGCCTTTTCGAGGACGTCATCTCGATGCTCCAGCCCGAAGACCGCGGCAAGCAGGACCCGCTTACCGCCATGATCGGGCTCGACATGGACGCCCGCGAACCGTCTGACCGCGCACTCCGGCGGCTCCTGCCAAACGTGATGAAGAACGACGGCGCCGCGTCCCTGGAGTTCCGCCAGCTCACCGAACGCTCCCTGCGCGAAAGCAAGATCGGCGCGCTGCGCGCCGCCGCGCTGGACCTGGACAAGGACGAACTGCTGCTGACCGACACCGACGCGAGGCACTGGTCCATGGCACTGAACGACATCCGGCTGGTGCTCGCCGAACGCCTGGACATTCAGGACGAGGCCGACGCCGACCACGTCCACCAGATGCAGGACTGGTCCCAGGCGGAGGACGTGGAAAGCTACCTTGCCCTCGTCTACAACTTCACCACGTGGCTGCAGGAGTCCCTGGTCCAGGCCATGCTGCAGTCCATGGAGCCCCGGCCCTAGCCTGCCCGTCCCGTCCGCCGGCCACGCGGGCAGGGGTGCGCCTGCGCTGCGCGGATGTGACAAATTTGACATGAGGCGGACACCACAAGTGATGGCCGCACCCACCGGGAAGACCTATCCTCGAATAATCATGACTTCAGCATCGAGCACGGATCCGGCAGCAGGAGCTGCGGCGGACTCCGCAACGACCATCGGCGCCAACCTCGGATCGCTGCCGATCGGAGTCTTTGATTCCGGCGTCGGGGGACTGACGGTGGCACGGTCCATCATCGACCAGCTGCCCAACGAATCGATCCTTTACGTTGGGGACACCGCCCACGGTCCGTACGGTCCGCTTCCCATTGCCGAGGTGCGCGCCAACGCCCTGGGCGTCATGGACGAGCTGGTGGATTCCGGGGTCAAGCTGCTGACCATCGCCTGCAACTCGGCGTCGGCCGCCGTCCTGCGGGACGCCCGCGAACGCTATACCGCCCGCTACGGGATCCCGGTGATTGAAGTGATCCAGCCCGCCGTCCGACGCGCGGTGGCGGCCACCCGCACCGGCCGCGTCGGGGTGATCGGCACCTCCGCCACGGTAGGCTCGCGGGCCTATGAGGACACGTTCGCCGCCGCGCCGGACCTCGTGATCACCTCGGTGGCCTGCCCCGCCTTCGTCAGCTACGTGGAGGCGGGCATCACCACCGGCCCTGACCTGCTGGCCGTGGCGGGGGAGTACCTTGCGCCGCTGAAAGCTGCGGGAGTGGACACGGTGGTGCTGGGCTGCACGCACTATCCGCTGCTGACCGGAGTCATCTCCTACGTCATGGGCGAGGATGTCACCCTCGTTTCAAGTGCCGAGGAAACAGCCAAGGATGTCTACCGTGCGCTCGCGAGCCGTGGACTGGAGCGCACCGCCGCTGCCCCGCCGGAGCACAACTTCATCGCCACAGGCGACGCCCGCCAGTTCGAGGCCCTCGCCCGCAGGTTCCTCGGGCCCGAGGTGCTCAGCGTCCGCCACGTCGACCACGTCGCGGCGCAGTACCCGACCGGAAGCCTCGCCCGGATCACGCCGGAAATGATCGCGGCGGCCCAGAGCGCCGCGTCGCGTCCGCGCATCTCCAATTTCGTCGGGCAGGGTGCCGGCGGCAGCGCCCCCGCCGGAGGTCCCGCCCTGTGAAGCTCACCATCGTCGGCTGCACCGGATCTTTTCCGGGCCCCGGTTCGCCCGCGTCCTGCTACCTTTTGACCGCGAATGACGGCGAAAGCACGTGGAAGGTCGTCATGGACCTTGGCAGCGGGGCGCTGGGTGCCATCCAACGCTATACGGATCTCGAGGACATCGACGCCATCTTCCTGACGCACCTGCATCCGGACCATTGCATGGACTTGTGCGGCCTCCACGTGGCCGTGCGCTGGAAGCCCGGCGGCTGGGACCGCGGAAGGATCCCGGTGTGGGGCCCTGCCGCGACGGCCGACAGGATGGCCACGGCCTACGGCCTGGAACTGGATCCGGGCATGCACGAGGAATTCGACTTCACCAACTGGATCGAGCGCCAGTCGGTCACCGTGGGGCCTTTCACGGTGACGCCGTTCGCGGTGAACCACCCGGTTGAGGAAGCCTACGCGCTGCGTGTGGAGGTGGCAGAGACGGACAAGAGCGGGGCGGCCGTGACGCGGGTGCTGACCTACTCCGGCGATACGGATTCATGCCGCGGGCTGGAAGAAGCGGCCAAGGACGCTGACCTGTTCCTGTGCGAGGCCGCCTTCGAGGAAGGCCGCGACGACGGCATCAAGGACGTCCACCTCACCGGAAAACGCGCAGGCGAGGCTGCCACGGTGGCGGGCGCCCGCCGCCTCCTGCTGACCCACATTCCGGTGTGGACGTCGCAGACGAAGGTCATGGCTGAGGCACGTCCGGTCTTTGCCGGAGACGTCGCCGTCGCGGTGGCCGGCGTGCACTACACCGTCTGACGCGGCGGCCACCTCGGCCGGGCATCGCGGTGGAGGCTGTCCGGGCGCGCCAGCCGGCGGTGGATAAATCGATAAGCTATTGGCATGACTTCCGAAGCAACCACCATCCCCGTCATCCGTGCCGACGGCCGCACCCCGGACCAGCTCCGGCCCATCAGCATCACCCGCGGCTGGTCCAAGCAGGCAGAGGGATCCGCCCTGATCGAGTTTGGCAACACCCGGGTACTCTGCACAGCCTCCCTGACCGAGGGCGTGCCGCGCTGGCTCAAGGGCGAAGGCCGTGGCTGGGTGACGGCCGAGTACGCCATGCTTCCCCGCGCCACGAACACCCGTTCCGACCGTGAGTCGGTCAAGGGCAAGATCGGCGGCCGGACCCACGAAATCTCACGCCTCATCGGCCGGTCCCTGCGCTCGATCATCGATACCAAGGCCCTCGGTGAAAACACGATCGTGCTGGACTGCGATGTCCTGCAGGCCGACGGCGGGACGCGGACTGCCGCTATCACCGGCGCCTACGTGGCACTGGCCGAAGCGATCCGCTTTGCCCGCGAAAACAAAATGATCGCACGAAATGCCCAGCCGCTGATCGACACCATCGCCGCCGTGTCAGTGGGCATCATTGACGGCGTCCCCATGCTGGACCTTCCCTACATCGAGGATGTCCGGGCCGAGACCGACATGAACGTCGTGGTGACCGGATCCGGCAAGTTCGTTGAGGTTCAGGGTACGGCCGAGGGCGCCCCGTTCGACCGTGATGAACTTAACAAGCTGCTGGACCTGGCGCTCCTGGGGACGGAGCAGCTCGCCGCCATCCAGCGCGAGACCCTGGCTGAAGCTCCGTGAGTGAACCCGGCTCCGTTGAGGAAAGCAGCCCGGGGAACGGGGGAGCCCCCGGACCGGTGACGCCCCGGCTCGTGCTGGCCACCCACAACAAGGGAAAGCTGCGGGAACTGCGTGAGCTGCTGCGTGGGCAGGTTCCCGGACTCGACGTCGACACGCAGGTGGTGGACGCGTCCGCCGTCGGAGGTCCCGACGTCGCGGAGACCGGGGTGACCTTTACGGAAAACTCGCTGCTCAAGGCGCGCGCGGTGGCCGAGGCGACCGGACTCATTGCGATCGCCGACGACTCCGGACTCGCTGTCGATGTGCTGGGCGGCGCCCCCGGAATATTCTCCGCCCGCTGGGCCGGCCGGCACGGGGACGATACCGCCAACCTTCGGCTGCTGCTGGCGCAGCTCGCGGACGTCCCGGACGCCCACCGTGGTGCTGCCTTCGTGTGCGCGGCGGCCCTCGCCGTGCCGGCGTCGGCATCCGCTGACGGAGGGCGCGAGGTGGTGGAATACGGCCAGTTGGCGGGGACCCTGCTGCGGGAGCCGCGCGGTGAAGGCGGCTTTGGTTACGACCCCGTGCTCCAGCCCCTGGGCTTCGACCGAAGCTGCGCCGAGCTGAGCCCGGACGAAAAGAACGCCATCAGCCACCGGGGGCAGGCATTCCGTGCCCTGCTGCCGGCGATCGTCAAGGCCCTGGCCGGCGGGTAACCTGCCGGGCTGGCAGGTTGTTCAATTACAGAAGGCGCCCCACATGGTGGGGCGCCTTCTGTTGTGTGTGTTGTCCGTTGAGGGAACGGCGAGCTACGGCGTCTTGCGTTCCTCTTCGGGCTCGTGCTCCTCGATGAACTCCTCGACCGGGTCCGTGCCGTACTTGGCGGCCTGTCGCTTGGCCACAATTCCGCGGAGCACCTCGATGCCGATCGGAACCACCGAGACCAGGACAATCACAACAAAAATGATGTCCAGGTTGTCGCGCACCCACGGCACTTTGTCGCCGAGAAGGTAGCCGAGGAGCGTCACGCCGCCGCCCCAGAGGGCCGCGCCGATGACGTTATAGAGGAAGAACTTGCGCTTATCCATCTGTGCCACGCCGACAATCACGGGAACAAACGTCCGGATGATCGGAACGAAGCGGGCGAGGATCAGTGCCTTGCCGCCGTGCTTTTCGAAGAAATTGTGGGCGCTTTCAACGTTTTCCCGCTTGAAGAGCCGTGAATCAGGCCGGTTGAAGAGGGCCGGGCCCGCCTTTGAGCCGATGAGGTAGCCAGCCTGGTTGCCCACGATGGCGGACACGATGATCAGCGCGGCGAAGAGCCAGATGTTGAACTTGATGGTGTCCGTGGCCACGAGCAAACCGGCCGTGAACAGCATGGAATCACCCGGCAGGAAGAATCCGATCAGCAGGCCGGTTTCGGCGAAGATGATGCCGCAAACCAGGAGCACCACCCATGGCGCAAGGGCCGGGTCGGCGAGGAATACCTGGGGATTGAGCCAGTCGGGCAGGAGCGAGGAGAGGTGCGGCTGGACCGGACCGGCACCTCCCAATGTGGATACGGCAAAGTTGCTGATCGCATTAAAGTTCACCTTCCAAGGGTACTTGACAGCCCCGTGGGTCCGGCGGCGCTAAAGTGGTCCCCGTGGGTTTGGACTTTACGGCGATCGACTTCGAGACTGCCAACGGCTTCCGCGGTTCGCCGTGCGCCGTTGGCCTCAGCAAGGTCCGGGGCGGTGTCATAGTTGAGGAGGCCTCGTGGCTCATGCGGCCGCCGGAAAACCATGACGCGTTCGATTACCACAACGTGCGGATCCACGGCATCAGGCCCGAGCAGGTGGCACACCAGCCCCGCTTTGGGGAGCTCTTCCCGGAGATCGGCGCCTTCATCGGTGACGACGTCCTGGCCGCTCACAATGCCGCGTTCGATCTGGGGGTGATCCGCTCAGGTCTGGAGGTCTCGGGCCTTCCCGGTCCCGCGTACGACTATGTCTGCACCGTCATGCTGTCCCGGCGCTGCTATTCGCTCGTTTCCAATTCCCTGCCGTTCGCTGCCGAAGAGGCAGGCGTGCCCCTGGTCAACCACCACGACGCGGCCGAGGATGCCAGGGCCTGCGCCGGAATCCTCATCGATATCGCTGCGCGCAACCGCGCGAACAGCGTTGCAGAGCTTTATCTGTCACTCGGCCTGTCGATACCCCAGCAGCAGGCCTTTGATCCGGCCCGGGACGCCCTCTCCAAGGCAACCCTCACGGCGCTTGCTGCCCTCGACGGAACCGCTCAGGCCCGACCCTTCCGGAGCGGCTGGCCGGACGAAGGAGAGAACCCGGCGCCGAATCCGGACGCAGAGCCCGGAAACCCGCTCTACGCCCAGACGGTGGTGTTCACCGGCCAGCTGGGCATTCCGCGGCCGGAGGCCAAGACCCGCTCCGCCGAGATGGGCGCGCGACCGGAAAGCAGGGTCACCGCCAGGACCAGCGTCCTGGTGGTCGGAGACGGCTTCGATGCCCGCGACCTTCGGTCCGGCCGGCTGACCGGAAAGGCCAAGCGGGTGCTTGAGCTGCACGACCGCGGGCAGCCGATCGAGGTCCTCTCGGAGGGCGAGTTCCTGCAGATGGTCGGCGGGGCTCCCGGCGCACATATTCATCTGGCGCAACAAAGCTTCCCCGCAGCGACCCTGTCCTCCTAGCCTTGCTGCATGAGCAGACAAGGCGACACATCTTCGTCCGCAGCTACCGCACCCGCCGGCGTGGACTGGCGCGCGGTGTTTGCTTTCCCCAACCCGGTGAACGAATACGCTGCCCGCATCACGGCCGGCCTCGTGGTGCTGCTGTCCGCGGCCACGCTCCTCACCGGCATGGGGTGGGGCCTCGCCTTCATCGCTGCGGGGTTCTGGCTCCGGGTGCTGTTCGGCCCCAGGATCTCGCCGCTGGCCCTGCTCTCGGTCAAGGTGCTCGCGCCGCGTTTAGGACGGGCCAAGCTGGTCCCGGGACCTCCCAAGCGCTTCGCGCAGGGGATCGGCGCGGCCGTATCCACTGCTGCGGCTGTACTGTTCCTCGCTGACGTGGCGCCGGCGGCCTGGGTTCTGCTTGCCGTGCTGATCGTCGCTGCGTCTTTGGAGGCCTTCGCCGGATATTGCCTTGGCTGCACGATTTTCGGCTTCCTGCAGCGTCGCGGCATGATCCCTGATGACGTCTGCGAGGCCTGCAACAACATCTCCCTCAGGCAGTTGTAACTGCCACCAGCTGCTCGGCCATGCCGCGGATCACCTCTGGCCCTTCCAGCGCTGCCAGCCAGTCTTCCGGCAGGCACTGCTCGCCGTAGTACGCGCCCAGGATATTGCCGGCGATAGAGCCCGTGGAATCGCTGTCCCCGCTGTGATTGATGGCAAGTGCGATGGCCGCCTTGAAGTGCTCCGCGGGCCGGTCCCGGTGTACCGGCGCCGTGGCGAGCACCGCGTAAAGCCCGACGGCGAGCGCCTCCTCCGCCACCCAGCCCTCACCCAGTTCACGGACCAGGTCCTCGGGGCCCAGCAATGCGCCCGTTTCCGTACCGGGTCCCGAAGCGGGTCCCGAAGCAGGTCCCGAGGCAGGTCCCGCTGGCTCACCGGGGCCCGTACCCGAGGCCGCTGCCCCGCTGGCTAAGCGAAGTGCGGTGCTGATGCGCTCAAGGAGCTCCGGCGCAGCTTCCGCATCAGAGCGGACATGATCGGCGGCCGCCTGGGCGGCTTCCAGCAGATCCTGGCCCTGGAGCAGCGAGTGGATCAGGAGGCTGAAAACCCCGGCGCTCTGGCGTGCTGAGGGATGCCCGTGCGTGAGGGAAGCGGCGTTCGCGCTCAGTTTGTAGACCGAGTCGGCCGGGATGTGCGGGATCAGTCCGAACGGGGCTGACCGCATCACGGTGCCGCAGCCCTTCGAGTCCGGGTTGACCGGACGGTACACCGTCCCCATCTCGCCTGTAGCAAGACCACTCAGGCAAGCATTGCCGGGAGCCCTGCGGTGCTGGAGCACCGGCTGCCCGTCAATCCAGCGCGGCTGCGGGCGCGGAGCCGCTTCCGGGGCGGAAACGCCCTGCGTGTTGAGCCAGCGCAGGTAGGCGAGCCACACGCAGGCGTTGGCATCGGCGCCGACACCCGAATTCGCCCATTCCAGTGCCTCGACGAGCCCGTCCACTGTATAAAGCGTCATCTGCGTGTCGTCCGAAAAGTGACTCCCGCCGTCGAGCGCTGCGAAGTCCCGCAGGCCGTCCGCGCCAAAACGGCTGCGGATGGCTGTGATCGAATCAAATTCAATTGCGTAGCCGAGGGAATCTCCGAGTGCGCCGCCCAAAAGGCAGCCGTGGATACGGGATTTCGGGGACGGCAGGGCCGCGGTGCCGGGATTATTGCTCATGCAGGTAAATTTACCTGCCTGAACCTGTCTTTTTCCCCGTGCGCTGCGTCGCAGCCTCTCGCAATGTCGGCCCCGTCACAAGGTGCCTGTGGAGGAAGTATGCCCGTCTAATGGGCGCTAAGCTCGAATTCAGCAACCGTCCAGACTCTGTTGGCAGACTGCAGAGGCTGACCCGGCTGATGCCGGTGTCTCCGGCTCACCGAAACAAAGGATTCTCCGAACATGACCACCCCTGTGTCCGTATCCACCACCGACGCCGAGTTGCACCCCGCCGGTGACGCCGGCTACCGGCCCGGACTGGTTTCCCGGCTTGCTGCCGAAGCGTTCGGAACCCTGTTCCTCGTCGTCGCCGGCCTGGGCGTGCCGCTTTTCACCATCCCGCAGTCCAGCCCGTTGCCGGCCGCGCTCGCAGCCGGCCTGGCCGTGACGGCGGCGATGCTGGCATTCGCTTACATTTCGGGGGGACACTTCAACCCTGCCATCACCCTGGGCAACCTGGTGGCCGGCAGAATCCGGATGGTCCACGCAGCCGCCTATATCGGCGCACAGCTGGTGGGGGCAGCCCTCGGTGCGCTCACCCTCTTCGGCATCCTGCGGACTGTCCCCACCATCCAGGACACCAGGGCCGCGTTCGATACCGTCACCGCCGGATTCGGCGAGCACTCCGTCATCCAGACACCCATGGCGGGAGTCCTGCTGGCCGAAGTAGTGGGCGCAGCCCTCCTGGTCGCAGTCTTCCTCGGCACCACCGCCCGCCGCAACATCCACGCGGCGGCTGCACCGTTCGCCGTCGGCCTGTCCCTGGCCGTGCTGCTGCAGCTCGGCCAGGCTGTGGGCAACGCACCATTCAACCCCGCCCGTGCCACCGCGTCTGCCCTGTTCGCCAACAGCTGGTCGTTGGGGCAGCTGTGGCTGTTCTGGGTGGCACCGCTGGTGGGCGCGGCAATCGCAGGCCTGGTATTCCGCGGCTTCTCGGACAACGCTGCCAGCAGGCGTTCGGCCGGCAACGGTACCGGCAGCCTCGTTGCCGCGGCAGGAACCGCTGACGACGACGTCGACGACGAGGACCTGGACAGCGATGACCTGCCCGGAACCCCGGCCGACGGCGAGGCGCGCGACTTCTTCGACGGCACTCGCGACAAATAACCGTCCTCTTGGTACGTCTCCGGATTGGTACGTCTCCGGACGCGCCCAAGCGGACGGTCAGCAATACTGTCAGTGCCTACGGATAGCTTATGAACATGCGGTTATTGCACACTTCCGACTGGCATTTGGGCCGGTCTTTCCACGGCGTTGGCATGCTGGGTGCCCAGCGCGACTTCATCGACCAGCTGGTCGCCAGGGTCGAGGAATTGTCCGTCGACGTTGTCCTCATCGCCGGCGACGTCTACGACCGCGCACTTCCGGGAGTGGATGTCGTCGGGCTGCTTGACGACGCCCTGGTGCGGCTCACCGCGGCCGGTTCCCGGGTGGTGCTGACCAGCGGCAACCATGACTCCGCCATCCGGCTGGGGTTTGCCTCCCGGCTGCTGGAGCGCGGCGGGGTGCATCTGCGCACCCGGCTCGCGGACCTCGACACGCCGCTGATGGTGCCGCTGGGGGATGGGCCTCCCGGGGACGGTTCGGGGGACGAGGTCAGCCCGGCGCTGGCAATTTATGGCATCCCGTGGCTGGAGCCGCGCCTCGTGGCCGACCAGCTCGGCGTGGAAACGGCCAGCCACTTCGATGTCACGCGTGCCGCCACGGAGCGAGTCCGGGCGGACCTGGCTCGGCGCAGCCAGTCGCGGACCGTCCACTCGGTGGTGCTGGCCCACACGTTTGCGAGCGGCGGGCTCAGCTCGGACAGTGAGCGTGACCTCAGCATCGGGGGAGTCGGCGCTGTACCGCTGGACCTTTTCGACGGTTTCAGTTTCACGGCCCTGGGCCATCTCCATGGCCGGCAGAAGCTGTCGCCGGAAGTGCGCTACTCGGGTTCACCGCTGGCTTATTCCTTTTCAGAGGCAACACATCAAAAGGGCGGCTGGCTCATCGACATCGATGAGTCCGGCGTCACGGCGGTCGAGGAGATCAACTGGGACGCGCCGAGGAAACTCGCCGTCCTCCGGGGAACCATCACCGAGCTCCTCGAGTCCGCCCACCATGCCTGGGCGGAGGACGCCTACTGCCAGGTGACCCTCACGGATGCCCAGCGTCCGGCCCAGGCTATGGAGCGGCTGCGGGCGAGGTACCCGGACACCCTCGTGCTGGGCTTTGATCCGGAAGGGGCACCGGCGTCCGCCAAGATCAGCTACAGCAGCAGGCTTGCCGAGGCTGAGGATGACCTTTCGATTTGTTGCGGATTTCTGGAGCACGTCCGCGGCCGTGAGCCTGACGAAACCGAGCGGAGTGTCCTGGCCGACGCTTTGGAGACCGTGCGCCTGCAAGGAGTGTCGCTGTGAGGATCCACCGCCTGGAAATCTGCGCCTTCGGACCCTTCGCCGGCACGGAAGAAATCGACTTTGACCGGCTCAGCGCGCATGGGCTTTTTCTCCTCAACGGGGCCACGGGCGCCGGCAAGACGAGCGTGCTGGACGCCATCTGCTACGCCCTGTACGGTTCCGTCCCCGGCGCACGGCAGGACGGCAAGAGGCTGCGCAGTGACCACGCCGACGCTGCGACAGAACCCCGGGTGAGTTGTGAATTCACCGCCCGCGGCAGGCGCTTTGAAGTGTCCCGCACACCGGCTTGGGACAAGCCGAGCGCCCGGGGCCGAAACGGCTTCACCATACAGCAGGCCAAGACACTCCTGCGGGAGCGCGTCGGCGGGGAGTGGATCGAGAAGTCGGGCCGGAATGACGAAGCCGGAGCCGAGATTACCGCCATTCTGGGAATGGACCGGGAGCAGTTCACCCGGGTAGTCATGCTCCCGCAGGGCGACTTCGCGGCCTTCCTGCGTTCCAAAGCCTCAGACCGGCTGGACCTTCTCCAGAAACTCTTCGGAACCGAACGGTTCGAAGCCGTCGAGCGCGAACTGGCCGGCAAGGCAGGCGAAGCCGCCACAGAGGTCGCCGGACACAACAGCAAACTGGCCCTGTTGGTGACGAGGGCCCAGGCCGAGGCCCAGGCGATGGGGCTGGACCTGACCGGGGCACCCGAGCCCGGTGGTCACCGTGAACTCCTCGGCTGGCTCGAAGACGCCGCTTCGCTCAAGGCCTCGGAGCTGGGCGCGGAAGCCAAGTCCTGCGAGGCTGTCTGCAGCGAGCATGCTGTACGGCTGGACGCGGAAATAGCCCGCGAACGCCGCCAGCTGAAGCTCGCCGCCGCGGTGCGCCGGAGAACAGAAGCCAATGCGGCGGTCCCCGTGCTCGAACGTGATGCTGCCCGGCTGGCACTGCACCGCAAAGCCGAGAACCTTGGCGGACAGCTTCAGGCGGTGACCGCTGCGGAGCCCGCACTGGCCCGGGCAGCCGATTCAATGGCACGTGCCGCAGCAAACCTTCGGGCCGCGGTTCTGACGGATCCCGAGCTGGCGCACACCGGCTCGGCCTCCGTTGACGTGACCGCCGAGCTGGACCGGCTGCGGGCACTGCTGGCCGTGGTGAACGAACGGCTCGCCGACGAGGACAAGCTTTCCGGGCTTGCGGCAAGAAGCGCGGGCCTGGTCGTCGGGCGTCAGAAACTGCTGGACACCAGCAAGGACCACTCTGAGGCCCTGCTTTCACTCCGCTCGGAAATGACCCGGCTCCGCGCGGGACTTCAGCCGTTGGAACAGTTGGCGGCCGAGTCCGTGCTCCGCACCAAGGAAGCCGTGGCGGCCCAAGAGCTTGTTGACGTCGTCCGGCGCTATGGGACAGCTGCCTTGCAATGTGCAGGGGCAACTGAACGGTACCTCAAGGGCAGGGACGCCTACCAGGAGTCTCGGCAACGGTGGCTTGACCTCCGGGAACAGCGCCTGGCCAACGCGGCGGCGGAACTGGCGGCGCGGCTGGAAGCCGGAGAACCTTGCCCGGTCTGTGGCGGTACGGAGCATCCGGCGCCCGTGCCCACCGCCGGGTCGGCACTTGGCCTTGCCGAGGAAGAAGAACAGGCCAGGGACATCTGCGATGCCGCAGAGGAGGCTCTCGCAGCGCTGGACGCGGAGCTGTCTGCTGCCCGGCAACAGCTCGCTGTGCTGGCAGGCCAGGGCGGAGACACTGATCCGGCCGAGGCCCAGGAAGCGGCGAGGGTTGCCAGCGAAGCAGCCGACGAGGCCGAGGCCGCCGAAGTGCAGCTGGCCGAAAGCCGGGCACGGCAGGAGCAATTGGAAGACCGCATCGCTGCCACTGAGCAGGGGCGGACCGAATGTCTGTCGCGCATCGCCCAGACCGAATCCACGCTGACCGAACTGGAACAACAGACAACTGCCCTGGAATCTGCGCTTGCCGCGTTGCGGGCGGGTTACCCCAGCCTCGGCCAGCGTTGCAGCGGCGTCAGGAAAACCATTGAGGTGCTGGAGGGGGCGGCCTCCGCCCGCACAGCCCTCGACCTGGCATCGGCCCGTCTGGACGAGGCGCGGAGCCAGCTGGACCTCGCACTGCCGGACGCAGGCTTCGACTCCGCCGCCGAAGCGCACACCGCATTGCTTGCCGCGGGAGATGCCGCACGCCTGGAGTCGGCGGTGCGGGCGGGGCAGGACGAACAAGCCCGGCTGGAAGAGCTGTTCGCCGGTGAGGAGCTCGTCCTGGCGGAAAAGGAGCAATCCGCCGGCGTCACTGCGGATGCGGGAGAAGTGGACCGTCTGAGGGCCGAAGCCGAAAGGGCCGCGCAGAAGTCGCGGGACGTGGCGCTCGCTGCCGGCCTGGCATCGCAGAAGTCCACCGCCCTGGGACGCCTCCGCCTCGAATACACGGAGGTGGCGGAGTCTGGCCGGAAACCGCGGGAACGGGCGGAAATGCTGTCGGCCCTGTCTGACGCGGCCAGGGGCGCCGGAGACAACAGCTACCGCATGAGCCTCAACAGCTATGTCCTGGCGGCACGGCTTGAACAGGTGGCCATCGCCGCCTCGGAGAGGCTCGTCGCCATGAGCGATGGCCGGTACACGCTGCAGCACACGGATGCCAAAGCCGCGAGGGGCGCGAAGTCGGGGCTGGGCCTCGAAGTCGTGGACGAGTGGACCGGACTGCGACGCGACACGTCCACCCTCTCAGGCGGCGAGTCCTTCATGGCTTCGCTGTCGCTCGCCCTGGGCCTGGCGGATGTTGTACAGCAGGAGGCCGGAGGCGTGGACATAGAGACATTGTTCGTGGACGAGGGCTTCGGAAGCCTCGATGAGCAGGCCCTGGAGCAGGTGATGGACGCCCTCGAAGGCCTGCGCGACGGCGGCCGCGTAGTAGGGCTTGTCAGCCACGTGGCGGAGATGAAGCAGCGGATAGGCACTCAACTCCAGGTGGTGAAGGGGCGCAACGGCTCCACCCTGCACATCTCTGAGGCCGCGCTGGCAGGCTGATCCACCGGACGGCATTCAGTGCCGCCCCGCAACGCCGGGCCTGAGTGAGCTGGGCCTGAGTGTGCCGGACCCCAGTGTCCAGTACAATCGGATAGTTACCGGGTTGCGCGCATCGGGAGGAGGGACGATGCGCAGTACTGAACGAGCCCGGATACATGACAACTTCCACGGCGCCTCGGCGTCCGGCCACTGAACTCCCATCTGCCGCTGCGGCCACGCCTGCCGATTCGCGGCCTCCCCGCTCCGGCGGCCGGTTCGTCCGGCTCCCACAACTGGCCGGCAAGGGCTTTATTCCCCTCGGGCTGTTTGCGCGGCTCCCGCTCGCCATGCTGACTGTCGGAACACTGACGCTGGTCACCTCCGTCAGCGGATCCTACGCAATCGGCGGAACCTCGGCCGGGGCTGTCGGCATCGGGTCTGCCCTCGGCGCCCCTGTCCTGGGCGCCCTCGCGGACCGCCGTGGACAACGTCCGGTGCTGCTGGTGTCTGCCATTCTGAACGCCGTCGCCGTGCTCACTCTGGTTGCACTGGCTTATGCCCTGCCCGGTGCAGACAGAGTCAGTGCCGACTCTTTCGGCTCAGCCTGGCCGGTCTTCGCAGCGGCCTTCATCGCTGGCGTCAGCTGTCCCCAGGTAGGCCCGCTCGCCCGCGTGAGGTGGATGGCCCTGACGTCCGGCGGAAGCCGGAAGGACAGCGGCACGGATCTGGACACGGCACTGTCCTACGAAAGCACAGCCGATGAACTCACGTTCGTCCTTGGCCCTGCACTCGTGGGCGTGCTGGCGAGCCTGGTGGCGCCCTGGCTGCCGCTGGCTCTTGCAGCGGTCCTCACCATCACGCTCGTGCCGGCATTCGCCGTGCACCGGACGCACTTGTCCGTTCCCCGCAACGGCCGCCCCGGCAAGGCCGTTCAACCCGCGCCCAACGTGGCAGGCACCCCGCGCCGCGGACGGTTGGCCCGCGTGGCCGCCGTCGCGGTCCCTGTGCTGGCGATGGTCTGCATGGGCACCTTTTTTGGCTCCACGCAGACCGCCCTCACTTCCTTCTCGGCGTCATTCGCAACATCCGAGGTTGCCGGGTTGTTGTACTCGGTGATGGGACTGAGCTCGGCCGCGGCCGCAATTTCCGTGGCCTACTGGCCGGTCCGGTTCACGGTCACGGCCCGCTGGCTGGCCTCCGCCGCCCTCATGGCCGGACTGTCGACGCTGCTGCTCCTCCCGGATAGCGGCTGGGCCATGGTCCTCGTCCTGCTGGCCCTCGGCCTTCCGGTGGGGCCCGTCATGGTGACCGTTTTTGCAATCGGCGGGATCGCTGCGCCCGCCGGACGGCTCGGAACGGTGATGACGGCGCTGGCCAGCGGCATCGTGGCCGGCACGGCCGTGGGATCAACGATTGCAGGTCAGCTGGCGCAGGGCCCGGGTTACGCTGCGGCTTTCCTCGTTCCGATTGCCGCCGCAGCGGCGCTGTTCGTGCTCGGCGCGGCTGCCGCCGTCGTCGTCCGCCAAAACCAGCGGAACCAGCGCAAGGCTGCCGCGACGCCTGTGCGCTGACCCCACCACTGTGTCCGCCAGCGGCGGGCGTGTCAGGCGAGCTGCGCTTCAATCCGTGCGGCACCGGCGGTCAGCGCCGCGGCGACGTCGGACGGGTCCTGCGACGAGCGGATATAGACGACGGCGACCGCTGCCGGCCGTCCGCCCGGCACCCGGATGGGGGCGGCCAGCGAGGAAACCCCCGCAATGACCTCGTCATGGCTTGCGGCGTAGCCCCGTTTCCGCGCCTCGGCGGCCTCGGCGCGGTACGGAACGGTTGGCGCCAGCTGAACCCAGTCATGCTCCGTCAGCGCCGACTGGATGGCGATACCGGGGGCGCCGCTGCTGATGGGGTGGCGGGATCCCGGGTGCTGGACCACCGTGGCGGCCGAATGCCGGGGCTCCACCGTGACCAGGGTGACGCACTCCTGATGGTCCCAGACGGCAATGAACGCCGTCATGTTCAGGGCATTGGCAAGGTGGGTCAGCTCGGGGAGGGCGGCCGTCTGGAGGTTGCGGGAAACGCCCCTTGCCAGCACGGCCAGGCCGGGCCCCGGCTGCACCCGGCCGGCGTCGTCGCGCACCAGCAGCGAGTGGTCCTCGAGCGTCCGGAGGATCCGGTACGCTACCGAACGGTGGACGCCCATAGCGTCCGCAAGCTCGGCGATCGTGAGAGGGTTCTCGGCTTCGGCCAGGATTTCCAGGGCCCTGATGCCCCGTGAGAGCGTCTGCGACGGGGAAACCTGGGCAGGCGCAGCCTGTGCGCCGGCACTGGCGATTGGATTCATGCTGTCCATCCTAGGCGGGAGACCGGTGCGGTTTGTTCCGCAGCCTTGTGCTGCACGTCACGTTCGGCTAGCGTTCCATATAGGAATTACGAGTTCAACTATAGAATACGCTGCGCTGGTGTACCAGTAGCGCCGGTGCTCGAACACACAAGTCTCCGTGACCTAAGGAATCGACGATGATTGCCAAGCCGGAAGCGGCGCCGGAAGTCCCCGGCCGGACGTCCGTTCCGCGGGCCCATCATTTTCGCGGCAGTCTCGGAAGGTTTGCCACCGGCGTTGCCATCGTCACGTTCGACGGCGCGACCAAGCGCCACGGCAGAACCGTGAACTCCTTCACCTCGGTGTCCATGGAGCCGCCGCTGGTGCTGGTCAGCATTGCCCGCACCACCAAGGCGCACGACGAGCTCGCCGGCCGGCCGTTCACCGTCAACATCCTGGGCGCGGAACAGCGCCAACTGGGCATGGAAGACCTTCTCTAACGCGCATCATCCACCCGACCACCTGCAGTTCGACGACGACTGGAGACAGAACAATGGGAATCCGAACCGGCCAGCAGTACCTGGACAGACTCAACGCGATGACACCGCACATCGTCATTGACGGCGAAGTGGTCAGCGAAAAGGTTTCGGAGCATCCTGCCTTCCGCAACGTGGCGAGGTCCTACGCGAAGCTGTTCGACATGCAGCACGGCCAGCAGTACCAGGAAGCGCTCACCTACACGTCGCCCACCACGAGCGACCTCGTGAACGCGTCCTTCCTGGTTCCGAGAACCGTCGAGGACCTGAGGCGCCGGCGGCGGGCGATTTCCACCTGGGCGGAAGCGTCGAACGGTTTCCTGGGGCGGACCGGGGACTACATGAACTCCGCCCTCACGGCATTGGCCACGGCCGGGAAATGGTTCTCCCAGGCTGACCCCAGATTTGCCGAGAATATCCTCAACTACTACGAGTGGGCGCGCGAGAATGACGTCCTCGCGACCCATACGCTGATCCCGCCGCAGGTCAACCGTTCCGTGTCCGGCTCCGAACAGCTCGGCGGCCAGCTTTCCGCGCACATTGTGGAGGAGCGCGAGGACGGCATCGTCATCAGGGGTGCCCGCATGCTGGCCACCATCGCGCCCATCGCCGACGAGCTGCTCGTCTTTCCCTCCACGGTGCTGCGCGGCACCCCGGAGGACGCGCCCTACTCCTATGCCTTCGCCATTCCCAACGACGCCCCCGGGCTGCGGTACCTGTGCCGCACCTCCCTGTACAACGGCGGCAGCACGCACGACGAGCCGCTCGCGTCCCGCTACGAGGAGATGGATGCCGTGGCCATTTTCGACGACGTCTTCGTCCCGAGCGAACGCATCTTCATGCTCGGAAACCCCCAGCTCTGCAACGCGTTCTACACCGAGACCGGTGCAGGCGCCCTCATGACCCACCAGGTCGTGACGCGAACCGTCGCCAAGAGCGAGTTCTTCCTTGGCCTCGCGTCCGAGCTGGCCGATTCCATCGGCATCGACGGCTTCCAGCACATCCAGGAGGACATCGCCGAACTGATCATCGATGTCGAAATAGGCAAGGCCCTGGTGCGCGCCTCCGAAGCGGACGCGGAGCTTAACGGCGCCGGCGTCATGCTGCCGAAGTGGAGTACGCTCAACGCCGCCCGGAACTGGTACCCGAAGATCGCCCAGCGCTTCCCGCAGATCATCCGGAAGTTCTCGGCCTCCGGGCTCATGGCGCTGCCCGGGGAAGCGGACGTGAACAGCGAGGCGAGGGCAGACATCGACCTGTACCTGCAGGGGAAGACACTCACCGGCCCCGAGCGCGTCCGCCTGTTCAAGCTGGCCTTTGACGCCTCGATCTCCGGTTTCTCGGGGCGCCAGTCCCTCTACGAGTACTTCTTCTTCGGGGATCCGGTCCGGATGGCCGGCGCCCTCGTCAACACCTACGACCGCGAGCCTGTCAGGGCCAGGCTCCGCGAATTCCTGAACCGCACCGACTGATCCGCCGGTTGAACGGCAGCCCCGCTTTCGCCGTTCCACCGGGCGGCGAAAGTGCAATCAGGAGTTTTAGGTGTGTTTTGCCACACATCCATAGTATTCTTCCTACTAACTGACCGTTCGATCGGTAAATCGCCTTGCATCCATCCCCGGCAGTATCCCTGCCCCCAGCCACGGAGTTTCAATGACTGCAGCTTCCACCGTCGATTCAGAGGCGGGTCCCAGCAGCAAACGCGAGGAACGCAAAGTCCTCGCCGGGACGCTGGTCGGAACCACCATCGAGTGGTACGACTTCTTCATCTTCGCGCAGCTGACAGCGACGTTGCTGTCCCCGCTGTTCCTCACCCCGCTCCAGGCCTCCAATCCGGGCCTCGCACAGATTCTCTCCTTCGCCCTGATCGGCATCAGCTTCCTGTTCCGGCCGCTGGGCGCGGTCGTCGCAGGCCACCTCGGCGACAGGCTGGGCCGCAAAGCCATGCTTGTGTTCACCCTGGTGATGATGGGTGCCGCTACGGCCCTCATCGGCATGCTGCCCACCTACAACGACATCGGCGTCTGGGCCCCCATCCTGCTGATCACCCTCCGCGTCATCCAGGGCTTCTCGGCCGGCGGTGAATGGGGCGGCGCTGCCCTGATGGCCGTGGAGCACGCGCCGATGAGCAAGCGCGGGCTCTTCGGCGCCTACCCGCAGATCGGCGTCCCGGTCGGCATGATCCTCGCTACCGGCCTGCTGTACTTCCTCAACACCGGCATGTCCAAGGAAGACTTCGGCTCGTGGGGCTGGCGAGTGCCCTTCCTGTTGTCCATCGTGCTGATTGTTGTGGGTTACCTGATCCGGCGAGCCGTCGGGGAGAGCCCGGTCTTCAAGGAAATGGCAGCCCGCAAGGCGGAAAGCAAGGCGCCGCTGGGGCAGCTTATCCGGCACCACAAGAAGTCGGTGCTCTACTCCACCATGATCTTCATCGGCAACAACGCGGCCGGCTACCTGCTGATCGCTTTCTTTATCTCCTACGCCACCAAGTCGCTGAAGATGCCGGTTCCGCAGATCCTGCTGGCCACCACGCTGGCTTCCTTTGGCTGGCTGATCTTTACGCTCGTTGGCGGCTGGCTCTCCGACAGGATCGGCCGAGTGAAGACCTTCCTCATCGGCTACGGCATTGTCTTCGCCTGGATGATCCCGATGTTTGCGCTTATCGATACCAAGGACATCCTGCTCTATGGTGTGGCCCTCTTCGTCCTGACGGTCGGGCTCGGCCTGTCCTACGGTCCCATGTCCGCCATGTACGCGGAGATGTTCCCGGCCAATGTCCGCTACTCTGGGATCTCCATCGGCTACGCGTTTGGAGCCATCCTCGGCGGCGCGTTCGCCGCGACGATTGCAGAGTCGCTGCTTCAGAGCACCAAATGGACCGGGTCCATCGGCATCTACATCATGGTCCTCTGCGTGATCTCCGCAGCGGGTGTGCTGCTGGCCAAGGAAACCAAGGGCCGTCCGCTGGGCGTCAGCCGGCACTGACGGGTCTTTCGTAAACAGTCAGTTCGCATATGCGGGCCCGGGCCGGCGGTCCGGGCCCGCACTTGTTTCGGTTGTGCGCTCAGGCGTTCGCGCCCTGCAGCAGGCTAATGGCGTCGTCGTCGGTCAACTGTTCAAAATGCCGGTAGAAACTTCCCACTGCCCGGAACTTTCCCGGCAGGTGGAGGCACAGGACGTCGCAGACCCGCGACAGGGACTTTTCGGCCTCGATTGAACCCACCGGCGCGGCCGCGACCACACGAGAGGCGCCGGCCGCGCGGACTGCCTCGACCGCCGCCCGCATGGTGGCTCCGGTGGCGAGGCCGTCATCGACCAGCAGGACCGTCTTGCCGCTGAGTTCCAGCCTGGCACCGGGGTAGGCGTCGACGCGGCGGAGCAACTCATCGCGTTCACGGCTCTCAACCCTGTCCAGCCATTCCTGCCGGACGCCGTTCTCCAGGACACGCTCCACGAGGGGCCTGTTGAGAAGCCGGACAATCCTGGCAGCTTCGGCCGATCCGGCGTCAGCACCGCCGCCGGCCGCTCCAGCCCCGAGTTCCGACGGCCCGGAATCGGCACCGCCGCCCGCCGCGACGGCGGCCGTGAACGCCAGGGCGCCGAAGGCAGTCTCATCGTGGCCGGGGATGCCGAGCTTGCGGACCAGGACAGCGCCGTACGGAAGGCGGAGGACTTTGGCTGCTGCGGCGGCCACGGGAATGCCGCCGCGCGCGAGCCCGAGCAGCACGGTGTCCGGTTGCCCGCGGAACTGCGGGAGTGCGGCGGCCAGCCGCTCGCCAGCTTCCTCCCGGTCTTCAAAAACCATGCCCATGGATTCCTCTTACGGTGTCTCCGCCCTCGATTCCAGCCTACCGCCCGGTTGACGGCCCAAGGAGGTCAAAAAGAGGGGAGGTTAGGAGACATAAAGCTGCCGCCCGCCGGCCGTCCTTTCCGGGACAGCCAGCCGGCACAGCTAGCTGCCGAGGAATCCGATGGCTGCCTGTTTGAAGACTCTGCTGGTCACAGCATTGGTATGGTTCCGGCCCGGCAGCACGAGCTGCTCGGCCATGGAACCCACTTTGGCGGCCAGTTCCGCAAGCTGCGGCATGGAAGCGGCGCGGTCGTCATTTTCGCCGGCCACCAGCAGCATGGGCATGTGCGGCACGGCCTCAGCGGGGTCATAGGGTTCACCCTTGATGGCCTCCACCAAAGACAGCAGCGCGAAGATGTTGTTGCTCGGCAGTGCCTGGGCCATTTTGAGGAGCCCGGCCGTGGACCCGTCGGCGATGGGTGTACCGTCCGCCAGGTAATGCTGGGCTGCAACGAGGTCGAATTCCGCCAGCGGGTCAGCCATATTCGGTCCGCCAAGGACCAGCCGGTGCACGATCTCCGGCTGCGTGGCGCCGAATTCCCAGGCGAGCCGGGAACCGAGCGAGTAGCCGATCAGGTCGAGGCCGCTGGCAGGGTCGCCTGCCTGCACAGGCCGAACACCGGCGTCGAACGCAATCTGCAGGAGATCCGCGCGGATCCGGCTCGGCGAGTAGGAGTCCATGTCCTCCGGGGCGCCGCTGCGGCCGTGACCGGGCAGGTCCACCGTGATGACACGCCGGCCGGCGTTCAGGAGGGCGGCGAGCCAGCCGCTGTCCTCCCAGTTCAGCTTGCTGGAGGACGAGAAGCCGTGGATCAGCAGGATGGGGCGGAGGCCGGCGTCGGTCTTGGGCTCATGCACAGCGACATACAACTGGGGATCGGTGCCCTCCACGGTGTGGGAGTGCTGTTCGCCGGTGTGTCTGCCGCTCATCATGTCAGTCCTCATCAAGTACGGCGCTCAGGCGGACCCGGCGCTTCGGTGCCTCTTCCTTCGGGACCGTGCCCACGATGCCGGCGGTGTTGTCCGGCACCTCAAACACAATCAGGGGCTCGCCGACATTGATCCTGTCGCCGGGCCCGCCGTGGATACGCACCACTTTACCTGCCTGCGGACTGGGCAATTCAACTGCTGATTTGGTGGTTTCCACCTCGACGAGCGGCTGGTTGCGCTCCACCTGGTCGCCAGGGGAGACGAGCCATTCCAGGACGGTTGCTTCGATCAGGCCTTCGCCCAGATCCGGCAGCGGGAAGGAAATTTCAGCCACGTCGGTACTCCAATACTCGCTGGATGCCGAAAAGAATCCGGTCAATGTTGGGAATGTATTCGTCTTCGAGGTCCCCGGATGGGTACGGAACGTCGAAGCCGGTGACCCGCTCCACGGGGGCCTTGAGGGTGTCGAAGCAACCCTGGGTGATCAGTTGGGCCACTTCGGCCCCCAGGCCGGAGGTCAGCGGCGCTTCATGGACGACGACGGCGCGCCGCGTCTTCCGCACGGATGCCACCAGGGCGTCGGCGTCGATCGGTTTGAGCCAGCGCAGGTCCAGGACCTCAACGTCGATCCCGTCCTCGGCAGCGAGCTCGGCGACCTGCAGGCAGCGGGCCACCATGGCACCCCAGGCCACGAGAGTCAGGTGACGGCCTTCCCGCTGAACCTTGGCACCTTCGGGGGAGCCGCCGTCGGCTGTATCGACGTCGCCCTTCTGCCAATAGCGGGATTTGGGTTCCATGAAGATCACCGGATCCGGCCGCGTGGCGGCGTACTTGAGCAGGTGGTTCGCCTCGTGCGGGTTCGACGGCGAGACCACCTTGAGGCCCGGGACGTGCGCGAAGAGCGCCTCGAGGCTTTCGCCGTGGTGTTCCGGGGCGCGAATGCCGCCGAAACTCGGGACCCTCAGCGTGATGGGCATCGGCAGGGTGCCCCGGCTGCGGTAGTTCATCCGCGCGATCTGGCAGACGATCTGGTTGATGGCAGGGTAGGCGAAGCCGTCGAACTGGACCTCGGGGATGGGGTGGAAGCCGGCCATCGCGAGACCCACTGACATGCCCAGGATGCCTGATTCGGCCAGCGGGGTGTCGAAGACCCGGTTTTCACCATGCTTTGACTGCAGCCCGTCCGTGATGCGGAAGACCCCGCCCAGCCGGCCGCAGTCCTCGCCGAAAATCACCGCCTTGGGGTTCTCGGCGAGGACCTCGTCGAGGGCGCGGTTCAGCGCCTGCTGCATGGACATCACGACTGCCACGTTGCCGGCAGCTGATTCAGTCTGGCGAAATCCGGCGGTTTCGCCTTCGAGAATCGAGTTAGACATGTTCTGACTCCTCGCGCCAGCTGGCGGCCTGGGACTGCAGTACGGGGGTGGTTTCCTGGAAGACCAGGTCAAACATTTCACTGCCCGGCCGCGGGCCGAGTGCTTCGAGGCCTGTGCGGATGTCTTCAGCTTCGGCGGCCGCGGAGGCCTGCGCGTGGGCGAAGAACGGTTCGTCCGCCAGGCCTTCGGAAAGCAGCCGCTCCCGGAAGCGGCGCAGCGGGTCCTCGCCGGCGCCGTCGCGCTCCTCGTCGAGCGAGCGGTAGCGTCCGGGATCGTCCGACGTGGAGTGCGGGCCGCGGCGGTAGGTCATGGCCTCGATGACCACCGGGCCGTTGCCGGCGCGGCAGTGTGCAAACGCCCGCCGGGTAGCGTCAAGGACGGCAACGACGTCGTTTCCGTCCACCTGAAGGGCCGGCATGCCGTAACCGGCGGCCCGGCCGGCAACGGAGCCGCCCGCAACCTGGCGTTCAGTGGGCACGGAAATGGCCCAGCCGTTGTTTTGGATGAAGAACACCACGGGGACCTTCATCACGGCCGCAAAGTTCATCGCCTCATGGACGTCACCCTGCGACGAGGCGCCGTCACCGAAGTACGTCATTGCGACGCCGTCGCTGCCGTCCAGTGTCTGGCCGTGGGCCCAGCCAACAGCATGGAGCACGGAGCCGGCCACCACGGCCTGGATGGGGGCAAGCCGGGATTTCATCGGATCGTAGAGCCCGCCGTGCCAAGTTGCCTTGTGGGTGGACATGTACTCCACCATGTTGACGCCCATGGCGCGGGCGACCCCCATCTCGCGGTAGGTGGGGAAAACAAAGTCCCGGGAGGTGTCCACGGCGTACCCGCTGCCCACCTGGGCGGCTTCCTGGCCGAGTTCGGGCGCATAGCCGGGGATGATGCCCTGCCGCTGCCATGCGACAGCCGAGATATCGAGGTGGCGGACTGCGGTCATGAGCGAGTACAGCTCGCGCAGCTGGTCGGGAGTGGGCGGGACAGCGGCGGTGCTGTCATCCAGCAGAGGCAGGGTGTCCATAGCTGTGACCCTAGTCACCCCGGACTGGCCCGGCAATCGGCGCGCCAGGCGCTGACCAGAGTGTCAATACTGCACAGCAGGATGCCGGCCTGGCTGCACAAATTGTGCAGCCAGGCCGGCATCCATAGGCCCGGTATCCACCGGCCTGGCATCCACGTCGCGGCCCCGCTCGGAACGGTCCGTGTTGCTGCTTACTTGGGGAGATTGGCGGTCGACGCGTCGCGGGAGGGGTCCGACTCCGTTTCAGACTTCGCAGCGAACCGCGCTCCCAACCGGCAGGCGGCAGCGATGGCGCCGATCAGGAGAATAGTGCTGATCAGCTGGATCCGGCTGCTCTCGGCGCTGAAGCCCACGGCGAAGATCAGGCCCAGGAGCACGAGTCCGAGTATCGTCAGGCCCGGAAAGCCCTTCATCCGCAGGGGCAGAGGCGTGCCGTCGCGGTCGGCCCGCCGGCGCAGGATCAGCTGGGACACCAGGGCCGTGCCCCACACGACGAGGCACGTGGACCCCACCAGCTGGAACAGTGCCGGCAGGATCCGTTCCGGGAACAGCAGCTCAAGCACGGTGGCAATGAAGCCGAACGCCACCGAGACGCCCACGGCAACCATCGGCACCTTGGCGCCGCTAAGCCCCGACAGGAAGCGGGGTGCCTCGCCGCGCAGGGACAGCGAGTACACCATGCGGGATGCGCCGTACAGGTTGGCGTTGAGTGCTGAAAGAAGGGCGACGACGGCCACCAGGGTTATCGCTGTCCCGGCGCCGGGGATGCGGGCAGCGTCCAGAACGCCGGCAAACGGCGATGCGAGTGCTTCAGAGGTGGCCGGAAGTACTGCTGCAATAACGAACACGGAGCCGATGTAGAAGACGAGGATGCGCCACACCACGGTCCGGATGGCCGTGGTCACGCTGCGCTCCGGATTCTCTGTCTCGGCCGCGGCAACGCTGACGATTTCCGTTCCGCCAAAGGCGAAAATCACCACGAAAAGGGCCGTCGCGATGCCGCCGAGGCCGGCCGGAGCGAAGTCGGAGGTGATGTTGGCCAGGCCGGGGGAGGCTACATCGGGCAGGATTCCGAAGAGCAGCGCGCCCCCGATGGCCAGGAACAGCACAATTGCCGCGACCTTGAGGATGGCGAACCAGAACTCGAACTCGCCGAAGTTCTTGACGCCCGCCAGGTTGATGGCCGTAAACGCCACCATGAACGCGAGCGCCAGGGCCCAGACCGGAATGACGGGCCAGACGGAGAACAGCAGCCCGGCGGCCCCGAGTGCTTCCGCGGCAATGACCACCACCAGCTGCAGCCACCAGAGCCAGCCCACCGTGGCCCCGGCGGTCTTGCCCAGGGCTTTCTCCGCGTAGACGGAGAAGGCCCCGCTGTTCGGGTTGGCAGCAGCCATTTCGCCGAGCGCCCACATGACCAGGATGATCAGGGTGCCGGCCACGAGATAGGAGATCAGGACGGCCGGGCCGGCGGCCTTGATGCCGGCCCCTGAGCCAAGGAAGAGCCCGGCGCCGATGGCGCTGCCCAGGCCCATCATGGTCAGCTGCCGGGGTTTCATGCTGTGGCCGAGGTGTACTGCCGGACGCTCTGCCGTGGACTTCATCGTCATGCCTGCGTACCTTCTTGGGGTCGTTTGGATAAAGGGGTCCTCGTGGGACCTTTTGAATTTACCGCCTCACGGGAGGCCTCGGAGTCTTGGCGCGTGAGACCATGGGTGCAGTTTGTGCAGTGAGTTGAATCAAATGCGGCGCTTTGCGCTGTCGGATGCCCCGAACGGAGACGACATGGCGAACGTGGATGCACTGGACGCCAAAATTGTGCGATTCTTCACCGATGCGCCCCGGGCTTCCGTGCTGGAGGCGTCGCGGATGCTCAGGATCGCCCGGGCCACTGTCCAGTCGAGACTGGACCGGATGGCGGCAAATGGTGTGATCGGATCGTGGGTTCCGCACCCGGACCCTTCCCATTTCGGGTTTCCCGTGGTTGCCTTCTGCTCGCTGACCATCAACCAGGACCTGGGCCACGATGCCGTGGTGGAGGCGCTCGCCGGGATCCCGGAGCTGATCGAAATCCATACCGTCTCCGGCAGTTCTGACCTGTTGGCCCGCATTGCCGCGCGCTCGAACCCGGACCTGCAGCGCGTGATCGATGCCATGATCGCCACAAAGACTGTGCTCCGGTCCTCCTCGGTGATTGTCCTCAACACGCATTTCCAGGGCAGGACGCTTCCATTGCTGGAGGCCGTCGCCTCCGGAAGCGGAAATAGCTGACGGCCGAACAGTCACCGGCGCCGGCCGAAACATTTTGTCTGGAGTCGGGCGGGCCGTAGAATCAGTTTTAGTCATTATGACTATAACTAACCGGGACGGTCAGCAGGACCCCCGGGAACGCAGCGAAGCGGGTGAAGAAAACCGTGTACACTACCGCAGCCAATGTGGCCGAGCGCCAGACCGCTCCGCCGTCGCTGGCCATTTCTACGGTGATCTTCGCACTCCGCCCCAGCGAGGCCTCCGGACGTCCCACCCTTTGGCTCCCGCTGGTGCGGCGCATCCGCGAACCGTTCAAAGGCCTCTGGGCACTTCCCGGCGGCCCGCTCACGCACGCCGATTCCCTGCAGGACGCAGCCTCACGGAATCTCCGCGAAACCACCGGCCTGACGCCCAGCTACCTCGAGCAGCTCTACGCTTTCGGCGGCCTCCACCGCTCGCCGACCCAGCGCGTGGTGTCGATCGTCTACTGGGCCCTCGTCCAGCCCACCGAGGCCGCGCTGGCCGACGAATCCGAAAATGTCAGGTGGTTCCGGGCAGACAAGCTGGGGGACCTCGCCTTCGACCACAACGCGATTGTCGATTACGCGCTCTGGCGGCTGCGGAACAAGCTGGCGTACGGCTCGATCGCCTATCACTTCCTTGGCGGGTACTTCACCCTCGCCCAGGTCCGGGAGGTCTACGAAGCCGTCCTGGACACCCGGCTGGACCCGGCCAACTTCCGCCGCCAGATCAAAGCCACGCCGGAGATCGAAGAAACCGGTGAATATCTCCAGGGCGGCAAACACCGCCCGCCACGCCTCTACCGATTTACCGGCCGTCCAGGCCTAGACCCAGATAACAGGAGTACCCCATGAGCAGCGTCAACACAGCCGTCCAGCTGATCACGCGTCAACAGGCCGAGAAAGGCGCCGCAGCGGCCGCCGGCAGCACCTGCAGCCCGGCACTTGCCAAGGGCCCCTGGGACTACGACCTCGCGGAAGCCCTGGCCGGAACCCCCGCCTACGGTCCCGGAGCCTCCAGCGCCGATGTAGCCCCACCGTCCACCCCCCGGCAGGGCCAGCTCCCCGAGGAATACAAGCTCGCGGGCGATGCCGAACTCGACGCCCGCATCCGCGCAGCCAAGGCCACGCTCGGCGACCGCGCCGTGATCCTGGGGCATTTCTACCAGCGTGACGAAGTGGTGCAGTACGCCGATTTCGTCGGCGACTCCTTCCAGCTGGCCAACGCCGCTCTCACGAGGCCCGACGCCGAGGCCATCGTTTTCTGCGGTGTGCACTTTATGGCGGAGACTGCCGACACGCTGTCGAAGCCTGAACAGGCGGTCATCCTGCCCAACCTCGCCGCCGGCTGTTCCATGGCGGACATGGCGGACGCCGATTCCGTGGAGGAGTGCTGGGAGCAGCTGGAGGAGATCTTCGGCACCGAGCCCGACGCTTCGGGCCGGGTTCCGGTCATCCCCGTCACCTACATGAACTCCTCCGCCGCGCTCAAAGCCTTCTGCGGCAAGCACGGCGGCATCGTCTGCACCTCATCCAACGCCAAAACGGTCCTCGAATGGGCCTTCGAGCGCGGCCAGCGGGTCCTGTTTTTTCCGGACCAGCACCTGGGCCGCAATACCGCCAAGGCCCTCGGGGTGCCGGTGGAACAGATGCCCATGTGGAATCCGCACAAAGAGCTCGGCGGCAACGACGAACAGGCCCTGCTGGACTCCCGTGTGATCCTCTGGCACGGGTTCTGCTCGGTGCACAAGCGTTTCAACGTGGCCCAGATCGAAAAGGCCCGCGTTGACTTCCCCGGCGTTCAGGTGATCGTGCACCCGGAATGCCCCATGGAAGTGGTGGACGCCGCCGACTCGGCCGGCTCCACGGACTTCATCCAGAAGGCCATCGCCGCCGCGGAGGAGCCCACGGTGTTCGCCATCGGAACCGAGATCAATATGGTGAACCGCCTGGCGGCCCAGTATCCGCAGCACACGATCTTCTGCCTCGACCCGGTGATCTGCCCTTGCTCCACCATGTACCGCATCCACCCGGGCTACCTGGCCTGGGTGCTGGAGGAGCTCGTCGAAGGCCGAGTGGTCAACCGCATCACGGTGGATGACGCGGTGCAGCAAAACGCCAGAATCGCCCTCGAGCGCATGCTGGCCGCCAAACCCCAATGACACCGAGGTGAGCCAAGCATGACTAAGCCCAGCGCAACAGCGGCATCGGGCCGCCAACGGCTGATCGTCGTCGGCAGCGGCATCGCCGGCCTCTACGCCTCGCTGCTTGCGGCAGACGCGGGAGCCGACGTCGTGCTGCTGACCAAGGGCGCGCTCGCGGACAGCAACACGTACTACGCCCAGGGCGGCATTTCGGCCGTCCTCGACGAGCCGTCACCGGGGGACACCGTGGCGGCACACATCGCCGACACGCTGAAGGCCGGCGCCGGCCACTGCAACCCGGACGCTGTGCGGGTGCTCTGCACCGAGGCGCGCAGGGATATCGCCGGCCTGGAACGCTTCGGCGTGCGCTTTGACATGGACGACCACGGCGATCCCGCCTTGGGCCTCGAAGCCGCCCACTCTGCGCCGCGCATCCTGCATGCCGGCGGTGACGCCACAGGGGCCGGGATAGCCAACGCGCTGATCTGTGCGGTGCTGGCGGCCCAGGCCACCGGAAAGATCCGCCTGCTGGGCCATGCCCGCACCACTGCCCTGGTCCAGTCCGGCCGGCGGGTGACGGGCGTGGAGTACCTGCACGACGGGCAACTGAAGACCGTCAGGGGCGACGCCGTGCTGCTCGCAACCGGCGGCGCCGGACAGCTCTTCGCCCAGACCACCAACCCCTCCGTTGCCACCGCGGACGGACTGGCCCTGGCGTGGCGCGCCGGAGCCGCCGTGGCCGATCTCGAGTTCTTCCAGTTCCATCCCACCTGCATGGTCCGCACCGCCCAGGCGGCGGAGTCCGAAGGAATCCAGGACCCGCTGCTGATCTCCGAGGCTGTCAGGGGCGAGGGCGCCATCCTCGTGGACGCCGACGGCAGCCGCTTCATGCCGGCGTACCACGTCGATGCAGAGCTGGCCCCCCGGGACGTCGTCTCCCGCACCGTTGCCCTGCACCTTGCAGCGCTCGGGGACCCGAACGGCCACGTGTACCTCGACGCCCGCGTGATCGAGGACGCCCGGGGAGCAGGCTTCCTGGAGAAGCGCTTCCCGACGATCTCGAAGCGCACGCGGGAAGCGGGCATTGACTGGACTTCGGAACTTGTTCCCGTGGCGCCCGCAGCGCACTACTGGATGGGCGGCGTGTCCACCGACCTGCACGGCCGGACCACCGTCCCGGGACTCTACGCGGCAGGCGAAGTTGCATGCACCGGGGTCCAGGGCGCCAACAGGCTGGCGAGCAACTCGCTCCTCGAAGGGCTGGTCTTCGGACGGCGGGCTGTCGAGGCGTTCCTGGGCGGCGACGTCGAATCGGACCCAGGCCGGCCCACCAACTCTTCCCCTGAGTCGCACGCGTGGGAGTTCGAAGCTACGCCGGACCCGGGGCCCTTCTCGCGTGGTGCCCTGCGGCGGCTGATGACGGCGAACGCCGGGGTGTTGCGCACCGGTGGGCAGCTGCGGGAGGCGGGTGCCGCGCTTGCGGCGTGGGGCGCCGTCGTGCGTCCTGAAAAGGTGACCGAAGCGGAGGATCCCCGCGAGCATGAGGACGCCAACCTGCTGCTGGCCGCCCAGTTGCTGGTCCATGCCGCGCGGGAACGGCGCACCTCGCTGGGGGCGCACTACCGCGATGACAGCAGGCCTGAAGAAGCCCCGGCGGAAGACATTGACAACCGATACGGAATGACCCGGAAAGCGAGCCTCGTCCATGACTAGCCTGACCCTCCCAGCAACACCTGTCCGGGAGATCCTGGCGCGGGCCTTCTCGGAGGACGCACCCAACGGCGATATCACCTCGCAGCTGCTGATTCCGGCCGAAGCCCGCGCCACCGCGGTGCTTAATGCCCGCGTTCCGGGCGTCTTCAGCGGCGGAACCGTGTTCCGCGACGCGATGCTGCTCGTCGACCCCGACACTGAGGTGGAACTCCTGGTGGCGGACGGCCAGGCGTTCGACGCCGGGACCCAGCTTGCGCGGGTCAGCGGACTTGCGCGCAGCGTGCTGCTTGCGGAGCGAGTGGGGCTGAACCTCGCCCAGCGGATGAGTGCCATCGCCACCCGGACGGCCGAGTTCGTCAGGCTGGTGGACGGCACGAAGGCGCGGATCACCGATACCCGCAAGACCACTCCGGGCCTGCGGGTCCTCGAACGTTACGCGGTGCGGTGCGGCGGCGGGGCGAACCACCGCTACAGCCTCTCCGACGCCGTCCTTGCCAAGGACAACCATCTGGCCGTGATGACCGGCGGCGATCCGGAAAAGCTCACCAGCCTCCTGGCGGCCGCCAAAGCCCAGCTGGGCCACACCACGCATTTCGAGGTGGAGGTGGACAGCGCAGAACAGATCGAACCTGTCCTGGCCGCGGGCGTGGACACCATCATGCTGGACAACTTTTCCCTTGAGGACCTGCGGGCCGGCGTGCAGCAGGTAGGGGGCCGCGCCGTGGTGGAAGCAAGCGGCAACGTCAACCTTGGAACCGTCGCCGATATTGCGGCGGCCGGGGTGGACGTCATCTCCGTTGGTGCCCTGACCCACAGCGTCACTGCGCTGGATCTCGGCCTGGACGTCGAGCTGACAGTCAGCTGATCCGGCCATGATCTTCCTCGACGCAGCAGCCACCACGCCCGTCCGGCGCGAAGCGCTGGACGCCATGTGGCCTTTCCTAACCGGCGAGTTCGGCAATCCGTCGAGCCACCATTCGCTGGGTGACGCCGCCGCGCGGGCCCTCGACGAGGCCCGCAAGGCAGTGGCGACGGTGCTGGGCTGCCGGCCCGGGGAAGTGACTTTCACTTCTGGCGGCACGGAGGCGGACAACCTGGCGGTCAAGGGGATAGCCCTGGCCCGGCAGGCCGCGGACCCGGCCCTGAACCGGGTGGTGATCAGCGCCGTCGAGCATCCTGCCGTTGAGGAATCCGCACGGTACCTGGAGCGCTTCCACGGCTTCAGCGTCGACGTGGTGCCCGTGGACCGTTATGGAACGGTGAGTCCTGAAGCGCTGGCTGCCGTCCTTCGGCCCGAAACTGCGCTTATCAGCGTCATGTACGCCAACAACGAGGTGGGCACGGTTCAGCCCGTGGCCGCCCTCGCGGCGTTGGCCCGGGTGCGCGGGATTCCATTCCACACGGACGCGGTACAGGCTGCAGGGTGGCTGCCCGTGGACGTGAAGACCCTCGGCGTGGACGCCCTGACCATTTCGGGGCACAAACTCGGTGCACCGAAAGGCTGCGGGGTCCTTTTCGTGCGGGGCCGGACCCGGACCGAGCCCCTGGTCCACGGGGGCGGCCAGGAACGCGGACGGCGATCTGGCACGGAAAACGTGGCCGGGGCTGTTGGCCTGGCCACCGCGCTCACCCTGGCCCACGCCGAACAGGGGGCGCTCGCGGAACGGGTGGCCCTGCTCCGGGACGCGTTCATCGCCGCGGTGCTGGACGGTGTTCCCGGCGCTGTGCTGACAGGTCATCCTGTGGAGAGGTTGCCGTCTGTGGCATCCTTTTGCTTCCCGGGAACCAGCGGCGAATCCGTGCTCCTGGAGCTGGAGCGCCAGGGTGTGCTGTGCTCCAGCGGCTCGGCCTGCGCTGCGGGATCCGACGCACCGTCTCCCGTGTTGCTCGCCCTCGGCGTCGAAGCCGAGGTTGCCCAGACTGCGGTCCGGTTCAGCTTTGCGTCCTCCGTGACCCAAGCGGATCTTGAGGCTGCCGCCGTCGCGGTCCAGACCGCCGTCGGAAGCGTCCGCACCCTGGGCCGCGTTCCCCAGTAAGTAACAGCTGACGCCGTGCATGGCTAGCGGTGGCGGGCGCGGCGGAAGATCCAGTGCCTGAGCATGGTGAACCGGACAGCGGTGGCCAGGAAACCGGAAAGCGTGGTGGTCCACAATTCATCGGCCACCGTGGCGTCAGGCCGGAGCCAGTGGAGAACGCCGAGGCTGCCACCGGTGATAACCAGGGCCACGACGATCAGGACCAGGCCGTTGAGGTGGTCGTGGGCCTTCCTGCGCTGGTCCGTGATTTTGAACGTCAGCCTGCGGTTGAGCGCCGTGTTCATGACTGACGTGATGATCAGCGCGGCGGCGTTGGCGGGCTGCGGACCGATCCACGGCCGGAGCAGCGCGTACACGGCAAGGGACGTCGCAGTGCATACGATGCCCACGCCCGTGAAACGGATGAGCTGGCGGATGACGGGGTACCGCAGAATTCCGCGGTAGTGCCTGGTGGCCGGGAACTGCCGCGCCGATTCCGTCCGCAGGGTCGGTTGTGTCTGCCGGGTCGGTTGCGTCTGCGGCTCGGCAACGGGCGGAGCGGACGATTCCATCGCTCCAGCCTGCCACATCAGCTCGAGCCTGCCACATCAGGCGGGCGAATGCGCCGCTCTGACCGGGTTGGTAAGTTCGCCGATGCCGCCGACCCTGCACGTGACGGCGTCGCCCGGCGCCAGGCGGGCGGTAGCTGCCGGGAAACCGGTGAGGACCAGGTCGCCCGGATGCAGGGTCATGAATGAACTCAGGTAGACCAGAATTTCATCCACCTTCCAGCCGAGGTCCGCGGTGCTTGCCGGTGTCAGTTCCGCGCCGTTGTGGACAATGCCGATGGGCAGGTCCGCGTCATCGAGCCCTGTCACGATCCAGGGGCCGGCCGGCGTGAAGGTGTCCTGGCTCTTCGCGCTCAGCCAGAGGTCGTCAGACTTCTGCAGGTCCCGAGCAGTGACATCGTTGCCGATCGTGAACCCCAGGATGGCCGTCCGGGCGTTTTCGAGCGTCAGGCCTTTGGCCGTGCGGCCGACGACGACCGTCAGTTCCGCTTCCGGCTCCACCAGCCCGACGCCGGCGGTCAGCTCAATCGCGTCGCCGGGGCCGATGACGCTGGTGGCGGCCTTGTGGAAAGCCTGGGCGGGCAGGTCCCGGCCGGCCCTGCCGGTGTTGTGGGCCATGCCCAGCACGTTGGCCGGCACGCTGGGGGCCAGGAACTCGAACTCCTCCTGCGGCACGGTGGCCCCCGGCTCCCAGCCCGTCCGCGGAGTGCTGTTCGCGTTGGCGGGCGAGCCCGGGAAGGGCGTATCGACGACCGTCCACTGCCTGCCGGCATCGCTGGCGAAGTCGGCGGCAGCGTTGGCAACGAAGAACTGCTCGCCGGCGGAGTGGGCCGGGCTGTCGGTCGCAGGGGAGAGCGGGCGGACGCGTGCAATCCGCCGCGTGGGAGCTGGAGTCATCCAGCCATCGTAGTGAACCTAGTACAGTTCGCCCACCGGGATGTCGACCGCCAGGCGGTTCGAGGGGCCGGCGAGCGGGCAGGCCCAGGCCTCGTTGTAGGCGCACGACGGGTTGTAGGCGAAGTTGAAGTCCAGCACGAACGGCGCATCAGGGCCGGAACCGCGCACGCCGTGGAAGGCGCCCTTGATCGTGTCCAGAAGGTACCTGCCTGCGCCGTAGCTGCCGCCGGGCTGGCCTGCCGTGGCATCGCGGAAGGGAACGAATATGCCCCCGCCGTAGCCAATCAGCTTCCAGACCGCCAGCTGTCCCATCTCCGGGAGGTCGAACGTTCCCAGCCTGACGAATCTGACCAGGCCGTCGGTGCCGGTCTCGACGTTCATTTCCCGGCCGGCGCCCTCCTTGGTCAGGGGCACGTGGAAACGGTAGATGGGATCGTAGTCGGCTGTCTTGAGGCCGCCGAAACTCGCCTTGGCCTCCGCTGTAAGGGCAGACGCGGGGTGCGTGCCGAACATCCGGTCCCGCTCCTGCCGCCAGTACGCATGCGCTTCCGCAGGGTTGTCCGACGCGATTCTGCGGACAGTGTCGTATAAGGCAAACGTGCGCAGCCGCCAGTCAGCGATGTCGACGGCGGACATGCCCGCCAGGGTCTTCTCTGCCGCGTCCAGCTCTTGTTCCGCCATGCCCCCAGCCTAGCCCTCTTTACGGACCCGGAAAGCCCGGGTCAGCCTGCGAAACACGGGGATCGAAGACCCCGGGCGGAGCCCTGCCGCGGCTAGGCTGGAGGCATGACAGGGATGACAGTCTCCCGCGGGAACCGCGTGGCCGCCGCCGCGGTGCTTGCTGCGGCGCTGCTGGCAGGTTGCAGCTCCGCCGGCAAAGGCGCACCGGTCTGGACCGTGGAGCCCGGCGGCGGCAGCGCGGCTCCCGGAGCAACGCCGGGAACAGCCACTTCCTCTGCCACCGCTTCGGGCGGCCCGTCAGCGAAACCCGGGGCGACGGCGTCGGCGTGGAAGGTCTTCACCGACCCCGCCAAGAAGATCAGCTTCGAACTTCCCCAAGAATGGATCGCCCAGTCAGTGGAGGCGGACAAGGGAACGCTGCCCGGCGCTGTGAAGGTTGAGGTCAAGGACGCGGCGGGGACCTATCTCGCCACGCTCCGGACCGGACTGCCGGATGCCGCTCCGGCCACGTGCGCCCCGGCCGCCCGGAAGTCCTACGTCGTTGTCAGCAGCGTCCCGGTGGAGCTGCCCCACAGCGGGGGAGAGGGCACAATTTCCCCGCATGTGGTGTTCAGGGTGCTTCAGGGCTACCGGTTCTTCGGCTCGTACGGGATCACCAACCTGGTGGGCGGAGCCGACTCCAAGACCTGCCAGCTTCAGAACGTGGTCCGCGGACTGGAAGGCAAGGGCAACTACTCCTTCAGCGATGTGGGCTCGCTGAAGTCGTTCGCACCGGACGAGACGGTGGCGCCGGCCAAGGCCTTCGACACCCTGGACCAGGCTGCCGACTACGTGAACGGGGGCTCTGAATTCGCCAATGTCCAGCGGATGCTAATGTCTCTGGAGATCAAGAACTAGTCCGCTGCCTCCGGCACACCCACCGGGTTAGCAGCCGCGACTGACGTCCGCTGTCCTCACACCCCCGGAGAAACATGGAACGCACTGTGGCTGCCCGACTGGTCTTCAAGACCGTGGCCGATACCAAAGTGGCGCTGGCCATTTCCGTGGCCAGGAATCCGGGCTACAGCTCCCTCGACGAGACTCTTTCGGTGACAGCCGGGGACGGGCCCGTTCCCCTGACGGAGCTGTCGGACCACCACGGCGGCAGGTTCCACTACATGGAGTTTGCCGATCCCACGGAAGTAACCGTGGAATACTCGGCCACGGTCGTGGGGTTCGCGGAGCCGGAAGAGGCCTCCCTCATGGAGCTCATCCGCTACGTCCGCCCCAGCCGCTACGCGGAATCGGACCGGCTCCTCCCCACGTCCTATGCCGAGTTCGGCGGTCTTCAAGGAGAAGAGCTCCTCCACGCCGTGCGCAACTGGGTATTCAGTGAACTCCGCTACGTCAGCGGCTCGTCCCGCGGAACCGACGGTGCCGTGGAAACCCTCCTGAACCGCCGCGGAGTGTGCAGGGACTATGCCCATCTGGCCATCTCGCTGCTCCGCGCCAAGAATGTTCCCGCGCGGCTTGCCGCGGTGTACGCCCCGGGTCTTTCCCCGATGGATTTCCACGCCGTGGCGGAGGCGCACATCAACGGCGCCTGGCAGGTGATCGATCCCACCGGCCTTGCGCCCAGGGAAGCGATGCTGCGCATCACCGCCGGCCGAGATTCCTCAGACACGGCCTTCCTCTCCACCGTGGGCGGCAGCCTGGCGCTACGGGAGATGCGGGTCACCGCTGTGGTGAACGGCGAACTGCCGGTCGACGACCCGGACAAGCTCGCCGTCATCCGTTAGGGACTGTACGGCCCACTGGGAAGTACAGCGCCCGCGGCCCGCTGGCACCTGCCGGCGGCCCTAGCGCGGCAACGAGGTGCGCAGCTTCTCGGTCAGCCTCAGCAGTTCCCGCTGCTCCGCAGCCGTCAGCGCCGGCGAGACCAGCTCAGCGATTTCCCGGACGTGCTCGCGGCCGATCTGCTTTTGCAACTGCGCCCCCTGGTCCGTGAGTTTCACCAGGACACCGCGGCCGTCGTTGGGAGCCGGCATCCGCTCCACCAGGCCGCGCTTTTCCAGCCGCTCAACCAGCCGGCTGAGGCTCGACTGGCTCAGCAGCACGTTGTCGTTGAGCTCGTTCAGGCGAAGCCACCCGGAGGGGCACCGCGACAGCGTGAACAGGACGTCGTATTCATTCACTGCCAAGTCCTTGAACGCAGGCCCGGACTGCAGCCGGCGCATCACGGCAACCTGGGCACGGAACAGGGATTCCCAGGTCTCGGCAGCCAGCCTGACCGGCGAGGCGGCCGGGGCAGTCCGGGCGGGCATCACGCCTCCAGCGCGGAGGACGCGGAGGAAGCTGCAGCCTGGCCTGCTTCGGAGTGCGAGGCCGCGTCCTGGGCCGCCATCCGTGCAGCGACCCGTGCGGCATGCGTGGGCGGATCCGGTACATGGGCCGGCGTCAGGGCGGCGTACTCCTTGCGCAGCACGGGCAGGACCTCTTCGCCGAACAGGTCAAGCTGCTCGAGGACCGTCTTGAGCGGGAGGCCGGCGTGGTCGATCAGGAACAGCTGGCGCTGGTAGTCGCCGAAGAACTCACGGAAGGTGAGGGTCTTCTCGATGACTTCCTGCGGGCTGCCCACGGTCAGCGGGGTCTGCGAGGTGAAGTCCTCAAGGGACGGGCCGTGGCCGTAGACCGGGGCGTTGTCGAAGTACGGCCGGAACTCCTTGACGGCGTCCTGCGAGTTCTTCCGCATGAAGAACTGGCCGCCGAGGCCCACGATCGCCTGGTCCGCTTTGCCGTGCCCGTAGTGCTCGTAGCGTTCGCGGTACAGGCCGATCAGCTGCTGGTAGTGCTCCTTGGGCCAGAAGATGTTGTTAGCGAAGAAGCCGTCGCCGTAGTACGCCGCCACCTCCGCGATCTGGGGCGTGCGGATGGAGCCGTGCCACACAAAGGGGGCTACGCCGTCGAGCGGGCGCGGCGTCGAGGTAAAGTTCTGCAGCGGCGTGCGGAACTTGCCTGACCAGTTGACGGTGTCCTCGTCCCAGAGCCGGCGCAGCAGGCTGTAGTTCTCGATCGCGAGTTCGACGCCGTCCTGGATGTTCTTGCCGAACCAGGGGTAGACGGGCGCGGTGTTGCCCCGTCCCAGCACCAGGTCCACGCGGCCGTCGGCGAGGTGCTGCAGCATCGCGAAGTCCTCCGCGATCTTGACCGGATCGTTCGTGGTGATCAGCGTCGTGGCCGTGGAGAGCGTGATGCGCTCGGTCTGCGCGGCGATGTACGCCAGCGTGGTGGTGGGTGAGGAGGAGAAAAACGGCCGGTTGTGGTGCTCGCCGATGGCGTAGACGTCCATACCGATTTCTTCGACCTTCCGGGCGATCGCCACCGACGCCTTGATGCGCTCATTCTCGGTGGGGGTACGGCCCGTGGTGGGGTCCTGGGTGATGTCGCTGACGCTGAATACGCCGATCTGCATGATGTGCCTTCCGTTGTCCGAACTGTCCTGGCTTACTTCAACTGTAACCGATTTACATGCATTTGCATCTATCGCTTGTTGTAACGTTCAGCACGGCAAGTTATTCCCGGCAGGTCCCGGGCAATAGTGAAGCCGCCCTGATCGCTCAGGACGGCTTCACGGTTACGGTTTGGACGGGCCGGTCTTACTCTTCCGGGGCTCCGGGTGCTGCCCGCCGTCCGCTGACCTTGGGGATCATGCCCGTCGTCCAGTCTGCAAACTCGGCGTCGACGTCGTCCGCCGCGACGAAGCCGGGGCGCTGCTTCAGCTCGCGCAGGAGCGCCTTCTTCTCCCGGCGCCCCTCCACCAGCCGGTACAGCACCGGGACCAGCACCAGGGTCAGCGCCGTCGAGGAGACCAGGCCGCCGATCACCACAATAGCCAGCGGCTGCGAGATGAACCCGCCGCCGCCCGTGATGCCGAGGGCCATGGGGGTCAGCGCAAACACGGTAGCCAGCGCAGTCATGAGGATGGGGCGGAGACGCTGCCGGGCACCGTGGGTGATGGCATCGGCGACGTTCATGCCCGGGTTGGCCGCCCGTGGTTTCCGGTACTGGTTGATCAGGTCGATCAGCACAATCGCGTTGGTCACCACAATCCCCACCAGCATCAGCATGCCGATCAGCGACGGCAGCCCCAGCGGAACCCTGGAAATGAGGAGCAGGGCAACGGCGCCCGTGGCCGCAAAGGGAACGGAGACGAGGAGAATCAGCGGCTGGATGAGGGACTTGAACGCGGCCACCATGATCACGTAGACAATGGCGATGGCTGCGAGCAGGGCGAGCCCGAGCTGGCGGAAGGAGTCGGCCTGCTGGGTGGTGGCGCCGCCGATTTCGGCGGTGACGCCGGCCGGAAGGTCCACGGCCTTGAGCCGGTTCTGGACTTCGGCGCTCACCGCACCGAGGTTAGCGCCCGACGGCGTGACCGAGACTTGCGCTGTCCGCTGGCCGTTGCTGGAGGTGATGGAGACCGGCACGTCCACCGCGTTGACGGCGGCGATGCTGCTCAGCGGCACGGGGCCGAGGGCGGTCGGAAGCGGGATGGCACGGACGGCAGCGATGCTGGTAAAACGTGTGCCTTCGCCGATGCGGACCGGGAAGTCGTCGGCTTCGATGCGCACGGTGCCCGCCGGGACGGGGCTGATGGTCGACGCCAGGACGCCGGCCACCTGCTCTTCGTTCAGGCCCGCAGCCACCGCCTTGGCCCGGTCCACTTTGACCTGGACCACGGGCTGGCTGGCGGCCAGGTTGGTGGTGACCTCGTTACTGCCGGGGACACCGTCCATTGCCCGGACCAAGGAGTCGCTGGCTTTTTTGAGGTCCGCCGAGGTGGCGGCCCGAAGGGTGATGTCCACGGTGGACGACGTACCGAAGCCGCCCTGCTGGGAGCCCACGGAGATCTTGCCGGATCCGCTGACCTTTGCCAGTTCGGTGCGGACCGTCTCCTGAAGCTGTGCCTGGTTGGCCTTCTCTGCCGTGACGACGGTAAACGTGGAGTTGGAGGCTCCCGACGAAGTCAGTGCGGTAAAGCCGGCCTGCGCATTGCCGGACGTCACCTGGACGTCCTTAATGCCGTCGATGCCGAGCAGTACGTCCTCCAGTTTCTGCGCCGCCGTGCTGGTGTCCTGGAGGCTGGTGCCGGCGGGAAGCTCCTGCTTCACCGTCATGCTGTTCTCGCCGGAGCGTCCCAGCAGGTCCGTGGCCAGCAGGGGAGTCATGGCCGCGGTTCCGCCCAGTACCAGGACGGCGGCGATCAGCGTCAGCACCGGGTGTCTCTGCGTTGTGGTCAGGATGGGCAGGTACCCGCGCTGCAGGAGGCTGCGCTGTTCCGCCTCGTGGGCCCGGGCCTCAATGTCGCGGGCGGACTGCGGTGCTGCCCCGGCGGTCCGAGCGTCCGCCGGCGACCTAAGGAACCAGTATGCGAGGACCGGAACGATCGTCAGCGAAACCAGCAGCGAGGACAGGAGGGCAATGGTGACCGTCAGCGCGAAGGGACGGAACAGCTCGCCGGCAAGGTCACCCACAAAAGCGATGGGCAGGAAGACGGCCACCGTGGTGAGCGTCGATGCGGTGATCGCCCCCGCCACCTCGCGGATGGAGGTCAGAATGGCCGTGAGCTTGGGTTCGCCGTAGCTGAGGTGGCGTTTGATGTTTTCGATCACCACAATCGAGTCATCCACCACCCGGCCGATGGCGATGGTGAGCGCGCCGAGGGTGAGGATGTTCAGCGAATAGCCGGTGCCGGAGAGTCCGATGAAAGTGATCAGGAGCGACAGCGGGATGGACACGGCCGTGACGAGCGTGGACCGGACCGACATGAGGAACACAAGGATGACTGCCACGGCGAAGCCCAGTCCCAGCAGGCCCTCCGTGGTGAGGTCCTTGATGGACTTCTCGATGAACGGCGCCTGGTCGAACACCGGTGTGAACTTGGCGTTCGAGCCGAGCTCGGCCTCCAGCTGGGGCAGGGCGTCCTTGACTGCGCGGGAGATCGCCACGGTGTCGCCCTCGGGCTTCTTCGTGACGGAGATGGCTAGAGTTTCCTTGCCGTTGGTCCGGGTGATGGAGGTCCGGACGTCGTCCTTGATGCTGACGTCCGCCACGGTACCGATCGTGGCACCGTCCTTCGCGCCGCTGAGCGGCAGCGCCTTGACGGCGGCGACGGAGTCCACCGGGCTGCCGATCTGCAGCGACAGGCTTTGGCCCTTGTCCTCGATCGTTCCGGCCGGGACGAGGTCCCCGTTGTTGGTCACTGCGTTGCGGATCGACTGGACCGTCGCGCCGCTGGATGCCATGCCGGCCGTCCTCGGCAGGATCAGGATGTGCTGGCTCGCTCCGCCGGTCACATCGGCGCCGCGGACGCCGTCGAGCTTTTGCAGTCGCGGGACGGTCAGCCGCTGGAGATCGGTATTCAGCTCACTCAGGGGCTTGTCGGAGGAGACGGCCAGGAAAACAATAGGGAAGTCGCTCAGGCTGCCCGCGATGGCCTGCGGCTGGACGTCCTCTGGAAGCGTGCGCTTGGCATTGGAAATGGCACGGTCGATCTGGTTCCGGGCGCGGTCCAGGTTGGATCCGTAGGTAAACACCATGCTGATCTGCGAAACGCCGTTCCGCGAAGTCGACGACGTCGATTCCAGGCCCTCGACGCTGTTCAGCGCCGTTTCGAGCGGACGGCTGACCTGCTTGTCCACAACCTCCGGCGAGGCTCCGGGCATCGACGTGATCACCGTGATCCGCGGGAACTCGATGGACGGGATGAGTTCCTGCTTCAGCGAGGACATGGTGATCACGCCGAACACCGCCGCGAAAATGGTGATCAGCGCAATCAGCGCGCGGTTCCCGAGGGAAAGACTGGCCAGCCGGAACATTGCTTGGTCTCCTGAAGGGGTTGACGGACTGTTGCCTGTGGTGGAGCCTGCCGCAACCCGGCCAGGGTCTTAGCGATTGACTGCGGGTGTCGCTTCCAGCTGGAGGGCCTTGGCCGTGGCCTTTTCGAGCTCCGCTGCCAGCTCCGGGTTGTCGTTGAGCTTGACTCCGTAGCCCGGCATCATTTCCTTCAGCTTGGACTGCCAACCCTTGAAGTTCTTGGGGAAGGACTTCTGCAGGAGCTCAATCATGATCGGCACGGCGGTGGAGGCGCCCGGCGATGCGCCGAGCAGAGCGCCGATGGAACCGTCACGGGCAGCAATCACCTCGGTGCCGAACTGGAGGACACCGCCCTTCTTCGGATCCTTCTTGATGATCTGCACACGCTGGCCGGCGGTGATAAGTTCCCAGTCGCCGTCCTTGGCTTCGGGGTAGTACTCGCGGAGGGCCTCAACCTTGGCCCCATGGCGCTTGGCCACTTCCTTCACCAGGTAGGCCGTGAGGTCCATGTTGTCCTTGGCCACGGCGAGCATCGGGATGATGTTGCCGGGGCGGATGGACAGCGGGAGGTCAAGCCAGGTGCTGTTCTTCAGGAAGTTCGTCGAGAAGCCGGCGTACGGGCCGAACAGGAGTGAGCGTTTGCCGCCGACGTAGCGGGTGTCCAGGTGCGGAACGGACATGGGAGGGGCTCCGACGGATGCCTGGCCGTACACCTTCGCGTTGTGCTGGGAGGCGAGGGACTCGTCAGTGCAGCGGAAGAACTGGCCGGACACGGGGAACCCGCCGTAGCCCTTGCTTTCCGGGATGCCGGAGGCCTGCAGCAGGTGGAGCGCCCCGCCGCCCGCCCCGACAAACACGAACTTGGCGTGGATGTTGCCGCGCTCCCCGGACGCGGGGTGCTTGAGCGAAAGGTCCCAGCCGCCGTCGGCCGCTTTTTTGATGTCGGAGACATCGTGGCCGTAATTGATCTCAACGCCGTTGTTGCCCAGGTAGGTGGTCAGCTCCCGGGTCAGCGCACCGAAGTCGACGTCGGTGCCCTCCGCGGCGCGCGTCGCCGCAATGCGCTGCTGGGGATCCCTGCCCTCGACGATGAGCGGAGCCCATTTGCCGATCTGGGCGAAGTCCTCGGAGTACTCCATGCTGCGGAACAGCGGGTGCTGCTTGAGCGCGTCGTAGCGCGCCTTGAGGAAGCTGGAGTTGTCCTCGCCGATCACGAAGCTCATGTGCGGGACCGTGTTGATGAACCCCTTGGGGGATCCGATCAGCGAGTTCGTCACAAGGTGGGACCAGAACTGGCGGGACAGCTGGAACTGCTCGTTGATGTGCAGCGCCTTGGAGGGGTCGACCGAGCCGTCTTTGGCTGCGGGCGAGTAATTAAGCTCACACAGGGCGGCGTGTCCGGTGCCGGCGTTGTTCCAGGGTCCCGAGCTTTCGAGGCCGGCTTCGTCGAGGCGCTCGAACAGGGAAATGGTCCAGTTGGGTTCTAGCTGCTTGATGAAGGCACCCAGCGTGGCGCTCATGATGCCGCCGCCAATCAGGACGACGTCGGCATGTTGGGTCTTGGAAATGAAGGTCACAATCAGTCTCCGATAGCAGCGGCTCTGGCTGTCACAGAATATCCCGCACCGCCCACTAACTGAAATTGGCCCCGTCCGTCAAGGCCTCAGTTGGACCTTGGTGAAAACTTCATTTAATACCGGCGACGCGGGGTAGCTGATGACGCGGTCGGAGAGGGCCAGCGCCGAAATGGGGAACGCGATCGGGACTGCAGGCACGGTCTCGGCGATCTGGGCGTTGATCGTCTGGTACTGCTCCGTCCGCTCCTTGCCGTCAGGCAGGCCGCGGGCGCGGTTGATCTTGGAGAAGACCTGCGGGTCCTGGTACCCGAACTCGCCGTTCTTCTCGCCGAACAGCGGGCCCAGGAAGTTGTCCGCATCGGAGTAGGAGCCGTTCCAGCCGAGCAGGTGGAGGGCGTGGTCTCCCGGGGACTGGACCTTCTGAAGGTATCCGTCAGTCCAATCAACGGGAACCGGCCGGATGTTGAGGCCCACTTCCGTGAGCTGCCGGCTGATTTCGGCATAGATCTTCTCCGGAGTGGGGAGGTAGGGCCGGGTGACGTTCATGGGGTAATAGAACTTGAGCGGCTGGCCCTTATAACCTGCCTCGGCCAGCAGCTCTTTGGCCTTGGCCGGGTCATGGCCGAGGGCCGGCGCGTTGTTGTTGAAGCCGCTGAGCTTCGGCGGGACGAACTGGGAAGCCTGCGCCGTGTTGTCGATGAAGAACCGCCGGATGAGGGTGTCCTTGTCGATTGCCAGTTCAATGGCTTGCCGGACTTTGAGATCCTGCAGCACGGCCACTTCCTGGTTCATGCCGAGGTACATCACCGAGAAGGGGTCACGCTGGATGATTTGCTTTCCGCGCTTGACGAGCTGGTCGAAGTTTCCAACCGTCACGGCATCGTAGCCGTCGATCTTGCCGTCAAGCAGTGCCTGGAGCCGCGTCTGCGGATGGTCGTAGGTGATGAAATGAATGGTGGCGATCTGCCCGCGGTCACCCCAATAATGCTTGTTGCTCACCAGCGTGACACTCGTGCTGCCCCAGGCGGAGAAACGGTATGGTCCCGTGCCCACCGGATGGGTGGCGTAGGCCGATACCGCCTGGCTGCCGCGCTTCTGGCTGAGGACGTCGGCCCGTCCCGAGGCGAGGGCCCTGGGGGAGGAGATGGCGAAGGCGGGCAGCGTCAACGCCTGGAGGAAACCGGTGAACCGCTCCGTGAGGTCGATCCTGACCACCAGCGGTGACAGCGCCTTGCACGCCTTAAAGACGGACAGGCTTGCTTGATCCGAATGTTCCTTGAAGACGCCCTTGAAGGTGCTGCCCGCTGCCTGCCTCCGGAGTGCTTCGGGGAACTTGAACCAGCGCTCGAAGTTGGTGCAGACCGCTTCGGCGTTGAACAGCGAGCCGTCATGGAACTGTACGCCGGGGCGGAGCTTGAACGTATAGGAGCGGCCGTCCGCGGATGCCGTCCATTCGGTTGCGAGCAGCGGCGTCGGCTCGCCCGTGGTCTGGTTGACGCCCACGAGCCCTTCAAGGACCTGCCGGGTGACGCGTTGGGATTCGACGTCGTTGGCAAGGGCGGGGTCAAGGCCCAGGGGCTGTGAGGCAGTGCCGAACTTGAACGTCGCGGTGGGGTTGCTCACCGACGGCGTGGGGGTGGCGGCCGAGGAGGACGGCGGCGGGGCGGCTTCACCGGTGCAGGAGGTGAGCGTCAAGCCCAGGAGAACGGCACCGGCCTTAATGGCCGTGCGTCGCGTCATACTGCTGGGCACTCGATGATCACCTCTGGGCTGCTTGGCTGCACGTGGGCGGCTGCGGTCTGCTGGCCCCGCCTCCCAGTCTAATTGACGGGCGGAGCGCCCCGGACGCGCAAAAGCCGTGGCCCGCACCTCCAGGCGCGGGCCACGGCTTCCCCCGTCCCGGCGGAGTCCCAGTCTCCACCGTCGGGAGCCTTGGGCGGCTACTTGGGCATCAGCACCGAGTCCACCAGGTAAACAGTGGCGTTCGCCGTCTGGACACCACCGCAGATCACGTTGGCACCGTCAACCTTGAGCGCATCCTTGCTTCCGGTGACGGTTACTGATCCGCCCTGGACCGTCTTGTGCGTGCCGACGATCTTGTCCGGGGTGATCTGGCCGGCAACCACGTGGTAGGTGAGGATCTTGCTCAGCAGGGCATCGTCTTTCTTGAGCGTCTCGATGGTGGCGGCATCGATCTTTGCGAAGGCGTCGTCCACCGGCGCGAAGACAGTGAACTCGCTGCCGTTGAGGGTGTCCACAAGGTTCACCTTCGGGTTCAGCTTGCCGGAAACAGCGGCGGTGAGCGTCTTCAGGAGCGGGTTGTTTGAGGCAGCGACTGCAACCGGATCGAGGGCCATGCCCGAAACGGAGCCTGCACCGCTGGGAACCTTCGCAGCGTAGGCGGAGCAGCCGGGACCCACCAGGTTGGCTGCCGGGTCCATTGCTGCCGAGGAGCTCTCCGAAGGGGAGGGCGCCATGCTGGAGGCGGACGGTTCTGCCGCCGCTGAAGAAGAGCTCGGGGCCGTCGCCGAACCGCCACAGGCGGTGAGGCTAAGCAGGGCCGCGGCTGCAACACCTGCGACGGTGAAAGTTGTGCGCTTGAATGACTGCATTTCGATTCTCCTTGGTTGTGCCGATCATTGCCCGCGGGGAAGGCTTTTCACCCCGCACCTGGCCCTATTCCGACTGTGGGCACCGACCCTTGGTTGGTGTCTCACTGGGTATTCGGCCGGTGCCGGGCGGTGGATGGGTAAACCTGGAAAATCTTTTTGGGGCGGCCCGCTGGCGCCGCGGATGCGTCGGCCAAAGTGCCCTTTAAACGCCGGAATCCCGGACCGCCCGGTCCGGGATTCCTGTGATGTTTAGCTTCTGGAATTTCGTGTTCCAGTTTTGTGCGCAAGGGGGGACTTGAACCCCCACGCCCGAAGGCACAGGAACCTAAATCCTGCGTGTCTGCCAATTTCACCACTCGCGCGCGGCTCCGCCTTCCGCCTTCTGTGCAACAGAAAACGTACGACGGCGATTGCCAGCCTCCATTGTACCGTCAGCAGGGCGGGCCTTCAGTCAGCTCTACGGCCGGCAGCGTGTCCCGTCAGCTGTCTGTCGCCACCTTCAGGTCCCGGCGCAGCTTGGCGACGTGGCCGGTGGCCCGGACGTTGTACTGGGCGAGTGCCACCTTGCCGTCCGGATCCACCACGACGGTCGAGCGGATGAGGCCCTCGTAGGTCCGCCCGTAGTTCTTCTTTTCTCCCCACGCTGCGTAGGCCTCGGCAACGGCGTGGCTGTTGTCGGACAGTAAGGGAAAGGTCAGGCCTTCGCTTTCAGCGAACGCGGCCAGCTTGCTGGACGGGTCGGGGGATATCCCCAGGACCTCATAACCGGAAGCCTGAAGGGAGGCCAGGCTGTCCCGGAAGTCGCAGGCCTGCTTGGTGCATCCGGGGGTGGCAGCAGCGGGATAGAAGTAAACGATGGTGTTTCGGCCGCGGTAATCGCTCAGGCTGACGTCCGCTCCTTCGGAATCCTTCAGTGTGAAGTCCGGTGCGACGTCGCCGGGGTTGAGTCGTTCAGCCACAGTATTCTCCTTGTTTGCATGCGGGACATTTCAGCTTAGTAAGCCTGCTGCGCCGGGACGAATCCACACTTGGCTATACTTGTTGGTATGCCTGATATGGATCGCTGGCCCACTGGGCGCCTCTTGTCCACGGCGGCACGTCTCGTTGAACACTCCTGGAACGAAAAACTGGGGGCCATTGGCCTGACCCACGCCGGCGTCATTGCTATTGAGGTGCTCTACAACAACGGACCCATGACACAGGCGCAACTGGCGCAGCTGGTCCGTGTTCAGGCCCAGACCATGGGCAAGACGCTCAGCCGGCTGGAGTCACACGGTCACATTGTGCGCCAACGCAGCACCTCTGACCGCCGGAGCCACGTTGTCTCCCTTACGGACCGCGGGACCGAAGCCGTGACTGCAGCGGCGGACATGGAGCGGTCAGTGCTTGCCGCAGCGTCCATCGATCCGGACGTCCTCCGGCAGGAACTCCAGGCCGTTGTCCGGGAACTGGCCACCCGTTTCGCCTCGCCGGCAACCACCGCCATCGTGGCAAGTGTCGACTCAGGTCTCAAGGTTGAGGCCAGCTCCTTCGACTGAAAGAGCCTCTGAATCAGAGTCCGGGCAGTGTGGGCTGCTCGTCCGTCAGGGATGAGGCGTCGTCCGGAACGGTGAGATCAATCATGCTGATGACGGGCTCTTCGCCCATGGCGATGAGCAGCTCATTGATTGATATCTGCCCGGTCAGCTCCCCGGGACGTTCCTCACTCATACCAAGAAGATATTCGAACCCGACCCCGGGCCGCGAGCGTGACACGCGCCTGCCCCGGATCCGCCGGCCTGAGTCACCATATAGTCGGCGAGCCTGGGCTCGCCTACGAAAGCGGTGAACCGCACCACCGAAGCACGGACTCTAGTTTCAAGTCCAACCTTCGGGGTGCGGTTCACGATCCGGCCCCTCCGTTGGGTACGGCTGGAAATGGCCGATACTGCTACTGGCTGCAGAACTTGCTGTAGGTGCTGCCGGCCTTCTCATATTCGGTCTTTAGCCCGTTAAGCTTTTCAGCGTCCGGGTTCTCCTTCACGGACTCGTCCGCGTAGTCCAGGATCGCCTGAAGCGCCGGCTGCAGGTCATCAGAGGACACGGCTTCGATCGGCCGGATCTGGTTGGCGAGGCGGATCATTCCGGTCTTGCCTGTGCTGGCCGCGGGGTTCGACACAACGGTCTTGACCCGATCGCAGGTTTCCGCAGTGGACAATTTCGGTGCGCTGCAGGCCGAAGCGGAGAGGAGGAGCCCGGCGGCGAGCGCGGCAGTGATGAGTTTCTTCATGTTTCCCTCTGTAGTTGATCGTCGATCGATTGTAAGCAGGGGCGGCGGTGCGCGGTCTCATTGGGACCCGGTTATGAACTGCTGCCATGGCCGGAGCCGGAGCGACGCACCGTCGGTACACTTTTCGGGCAAAACGAAACCCCGCCTTCACGGCGCGCGGCCTGTGAAGACGGGGTTTCTCATCTGTGCACCCCCCGGGACTTGAACCCGGAACCCATTGATTAAGAGTCAATTGCTCTGCCAATTGAGCTAGAGGTGCAGCTGCTGTTTCGTTCAATCGTGGGCTTTGCTTCCCGCGTTGTTCTCCGCAACGACATGAAACTCTACACGAACTTTTCGCCAGTGTGAAATCAGGGCGGATGAAGGTGCCGGAGCTTAGCCCGGCAGGCTCAAAATCAGCGCGAAATCAGGGTTTTCGTTGTTGCTGAGCGCCCACAGGTCCCCGTTCGGAGCGAGCGAGACGTTCCGTATGCGGCCATACTGCTGTGTGAAATAGCCCACAGGCTTGCCGGCATTTTCACCATTGAGCCGCACCGACCAGATCCGCTGCCCGCGGAGTGCTCCCAAATAGGCTGTAGTACCAGCGATCTCCAGTCCGCTGGGCGAAGACTCGGCGGTGGAGGGCCACACGACTTTTGCGTCGATGAATTCCGGGCGATGGGGTGCCCCGGTGACCACGGGCCATCCGTAGTTTCCGCCTGCCTGGATCAAATTCAGTTCGTCATTGACATCCGGACCGAACTCGCTGGCCCAGAGACGCCCTTGAGCGTCCCATGCCAGGCCCTGAACATTCCGGTGACCGAGACTGTAAACGGGGTTGCCGGGGAACGGATTGCCCGGTGCCGGCTCGCCGTCCCTGGTCAGCCGGAGGATCTTCCCTCCCAGAGCGTTCCGGTCCTGGGGTTGTTCGCGGCGCTGTGAGTCGCCCGTACCCACGTAGAGGAAGCCGTCGGGGCCGAAGCGGATCCGGCCACCGTTGTGGGTGGACGCCTTGGGGATGCCGGAGAAAATGACTTCCGGAGCGCCCAGCCTCAGGCCGCTGCCCGTACCGGCCCCTTCCGGTTCGATCCGAAGGCGGGCGATCCTGTTGTCTTCGGCCGCGGTGAAGTACAGGTAGATGAAGCGGTCGGCGGCATAGTCCGGGGACAGTGCCAGCCCCAGGAGCCCGCCTTCGCCGCCGGGGACCACTCCCGGAACCTTGCCGACGGTGGTGATTCTGCCATCTCTGACGGATTTGAGGAGGGCGGAATCCCGCTCCGAGATGACTGCTGTTCCGTCCGGCAGGAATACCGTTGACCAAGGCAGCTGCAGGCCATCTATTTTGGTGCTGACCTGCGGCTCGCCCGAGCCTGTTGCGCCGTTTTTCCCGGGACTGGCGGCCGTGCTATCGCCCGGACCCGGCACGGTACCGGCGGCCGTGCCCGTAGAGGGGCCGGTTGACGTGCCGCCGCTGCCGTCCGGGGCGCTGCCGCCGTTCCCGGTGCAGCCGGCAAGCATGAGCGCCAAGGCCACAGCGGCAGCGATACCTGTGACCGGCTGCAGGCAAGATGCGACTGCGGTGCTGGCCAATGCCATGCGCGCCCCGCCTGTGATCATGACTTTGCCGCCTGTCCTGGACGGGGGATCAGCCCACCGCTGTTAGTTGCCGGTGTTAGTTGCCGGCTTTCAGCGCCGGGTCCGGCGCGGAGCGCGGAAACCGGCAGCCTCGGCATGGGCAGGCGAGAGGAACCACACCTCCGCACTCGCCTCGTTGTAACCGGAGCTGTCCTCGTCGTAATAGGTCATCGATCCGGTATCGGCCTTCACTGTGAAGCCCTCGGGGCCGCTTCCGTCCGCTGAAGATGCGGCCGAACCCTCGCCATAGGGTTGACCGGGTGCGCCCGCGGCACCCTCATGGGTGGGCGCTGCAGCCGCGGCCGACGTGTCAGGGGCCTCAGCAGCCTTGGTCTGGTGCGGTTCGTTGGCCATGGCCCCCGCGCCAGCAGCCCGGGGGCTCATGGTTTCGTGGCCCACGGGTTCGGCACCGTGGCTCGCTGCGGCCTCGGTGGCTGCTGACGACTGGATTCTCTGCTGGGTTTCTGCCTCGGCATCCAGGGTCTCGGCGGCGGCCGACTCCGCTCCGGGCAGGGTGGCGGCGTGCTGTTCGGTGTACTCAGGGTGATGCGCGGGGGTGCCCGGAGCTGATGATGCGGACTCCGCGGAGCGCTGGGGCGTTGCCGCGGCTGATCCGGCTTCGGACCATTGTGTGTCCCATTCGGCTTTGTCTTCGTCATCGTCCCAGTCATCGACGTCGCCGCCGGAGGGAACGTGAGCGCCGGCCGGCGGGCGTGAAGTGGCGGCGTCCCAGGACTCAATGTCGGGTTCCACGTCCTCCGGGTCGGCCTGGGCTGCCGGCGAAGAGTCAGGCCGGACGGGTGGTGCGCCGGCCGGGGAGGGCGCTTCGGTCCGGGCGGCTTCTCCGGCGCCTGCTGTGTTGGCGAAACCAGTCGCCCCGGCCTCAGCGGGAGCCGCGGCTGAAGCGCTGCTGCCGGAAGCGCCCGCCATGGAAGCGCTGGCCCTTGAAGGAGAGGACGTTACCTGGTCGGTCCCGGCTGGATCCCGGCTTCCTGCAGTCTTGCCCGAGTTGCGGTTCAGCAGCCACCACACGATGGCAATGATCAATACGATGACGATGACCCAGATAAGCCACTCCATAGCAAAACCCTTCTGTCCACGAGGCGAGGTTGCCGTTGCTTGACGGTACGTCGCTGTCAATACGGCTGTCTAGGTTTGTCAATGCCTGGCTGCGCTGTGCGCAGACCGATAAGCAGCGTTCAGGAGTCCGCGGGGCGTGACGTAGCCTCGCTTCATGGACTTCAAGCGTCTCCGGATACTCAGGGAACTGGCGGACCGCGGCTCGGTGGGTGCCACCGCCGAGGCGCTGGGCGTCACGCCCTCAGCCGTTTCGCAGCAGCTCAAGACGCTTCAGGACGAGCTCGGAGTGGTGCTGATGGAGAAGTCGGGCCGTGGCGTGAGGCTCACCGAAGCCGGCGCCGCGATGGCGCGGGCGGCGGCAGAGGTCGCCGTCGCGATGGCCAGGGCGGAGGCAACGGTGGACACGTACCGCCGGGGCTGGCAGACGCAGGTCAAGGCCGCCTTCTTCCCCAGCGCAGCGGAGATGCTCCTGCCGGGGCTCCTGCACCGAGTGAAGGAAATCGACGGACTCCGCTTTGAAGCCCACTTGGAGGATCCCGGCGTGGCGGGATTCGCTGGCCTGGCGGCGGACTATGACATCGTTCTTGCCCACAGCGTGGACGGGCCGGAGGTGTTTGCGCGGCGGGGCCTGGTGGTGGTGCCGTTACTGAACGAACCGTTGGATGTGGCCATTCCGTCCGGGCACGTGCTGGCTTCGAAGCCCAGTCTGACGGCGCGGGACGTGGTGGGGTTTCCCTGGATGGGAGTTCCGGAGGGGTTCCCGTTTGATACCGTCCTGCAGCAGATCGAGGCACAGGCGGGCACCACGGCAGTACGCGCCCAGCTCTTTGCCGATCTTCGGGTCCTGGAGGCGCTCGTGAGCTCGGGTCATGGGCTATCGCTGCTCCCGCGCTATACCTCGCTGGGAAATCAAGGCAGGGGATTCGTTCTCCGTCCCCTGACCGGAGTGACGGCGCGCCGCAGCATCGTGGCCCTTGCCCGGCCCGAGGTGGCAGCAAGGACCACTATCCAGAGTGTCCTCGGCATGCTCAAGGCGGAAGCCAAGGCCCTCACGGATGGCCTCGAAAAGGTGTGACCGCCGCCACGCGCCCCTCGCCGGGAGCCCGCGAAGTCCATTATTTGAGACGTGAGTCCACTATCTGATCGAAATATTCCGGAAATCCCGCTTAACCGGCCATTCCGGGTCGTTGGCGCGGTTCCCGGAGTCATAGACTTTGACCCATGAGTGAGGACACCCAGATCGCAACCGACAACAAGCCTGACATCAAGCCCCGGAGCCGGGTCGTCACCGATGGCATTCACGCGGCTCCGGCACGTGGCATGTTCCGGGCCGTGGGGATGGGCGATGACGACTTCGCCAAGCCGCAGATCGGTGTCGCGAGTTCGTGGAACGAGATCACTCCCTGCAACCTTTCCTTGAACAGGCTGGCCCAGGGCGCCAAGGAGGGCGTCCACGCCGGCGGCGGGTTCCCGATGCAGTTTGGCACGATCTCCGTTTCCGACGGCATTTCCATGGGCCACGAGGGCATGCACTTCTCCCTGGTCTCCCGCGAGGTCATTGCTGACTCCGTGGAAACGGTGATGCAGGCCGAGCGGATCGACGGCTCTGTTCTGCTGGCCGGCTGTGACAAGTCGCTGCCCGGCATGCTGATGGCGGCCGCGCGCCTGGACCTGGCCAGCGTCTTCCTGTACGCCGGCTCCATCATGCCGGGCTGGGTCAAGCTCGAGGACGGCTCCGAAAAGGAAGTCACCCTCATCGACGCCTTTGAGGCCGTCGGCGCCTGCGCTGCCGGCAAGATGAGCCTCGAAGACCTGACCCGCATCGAAAAGGCCATCTGCCCGGGCGAAGGCGCCTGCGGCGGCATGTACACGGCCAACACCATGGCCTGCATCGGCGAAGCCCTGGGCATGTCCCTGCCGGGTTCCGCGGCGCCGCCCTCGGCAGACCGCCGCCGCGATGAGTTTGCCCGCAAGTCCGGCGAGGCAGTGGTGAACCTGCTGCGCCTGGGCATTACCGCCCGGGACATCATGACCAAGAGGGCGTTCGAGAACGCCATCGCCGTGACCATGGCCTTCGGCGGCTCCACCAACGCCGTGCTGCACCTGCTGGCCATCGCCCGCGAAGCCGAGGTCGAGCTGACCCTGGATGACTTCAACCGCATCGGCGACAAGATCCCGCACCTGGGTGACCTGAAGCCGTTCGGCCGCTACGTCATGACCGACGTCGACAAGATCGGCGGCGTGCCGGTCATCATGCGCGCACTGCTGGACGCCGGCCTGCTGCACGGCGATTGCCTCACCGTCACGGGCAAGACCGTGGCGGAGAACCTGGCTGCCATCAACCCGCCGGACCTGGACGGCAAGATCCTCCGTGCGCTGGACAACCCGATCCACAAGACCGGTGGAATCACCATCCTGCACGGTTCCATGGCTCCTGAGGGTGCCGTGGTGAAGAGCGCCGGCTTCGACGCCGACGTCTTCGAAGGCACCGCGCGGGTATTCGAGCGCGAGCAGGGCGCCCTGGACGCGCTGGACAAGGGCCTGATCAAGGCGGGCGACGTCGTGGTGATCCGCTACGAAGGACCGAAGGGCGGCCCCGGCATGCGCGAAATGCTCGCCATCACCGGAGCCATCAAGGGTGCGGGCCTCGGCAAGGACGTCCTGCTCCTGACCGACGGCCGCTTCTCCGGCGGCACCACCGGCCTGTGCATCGGCCACGTTGCCCCCGAAGCGGTCGACGGCGGCCCCATCGCCTTCGTCAAGGACGGTGACCGTATCCGTGTGGACATCGCTGCCCGGAGCTTCGATCTTCTGGTCGACGACGCCGAACTCGAGTCCCGCAAGATCGGCTGGGAACCGCTTCCGGCCAAGTTCACCAAGGGCGTCCTGGCCAAGTACGCCAAGCTGGTGCACAGCGCCTCCACCGGAGCATACTGCGGGTGACACAAAGTTGAGCCCGTCGCCGTTAGGGCGGCAGGGCTTAATGAGGAAGCTCCGTTAGGTCCCTGGCGATCGGCGTTTGCGCCGTTCGCCGGGGGCAGGAGCGAGAAGTGACCGGACCGGGATGTTCGGTTGATGGACAATGAAGTCCAAATGGTGAGACGGCGGTCAGCTTCGTTGACACGCATCCCACCAGAGGGAAAACTGAACGCATGATCGCATTCGTTACCGTCGGCGCCGTCGTCGTACTTACCAAGCGCGTGGCTCCATAGCCCGACTGGTAACGAACTGTCACGCGCAACCCCTCGAAGAGCCGCCAGGCTGAGGGGTTTTTTTATTTTCCAGCGTGACAGCAGTTTCAGCTTTCATGTAGCACCGCCCCAATTCAAGATTCACTAAGGAAGAGTCCGATGAGCAAAGGATCGCCGATCAGCCCCTCGCTGATGGCTACTAAGTCCGCTGGAGCCCCCAAGGCTCCGGAACGCGCCGACCGGACGGCTGAAACCGCCGTCGGCGTCGACACTGCTGCAACCGCCTCTCCTGTCCTCGGGCCGAACAACGTTGTACCCCCAACGGTGATGACCGGCTCGCAAGCTATTGTCCGCTCGCTCGAAGAACTCGGCGTCGACGATATTTTCGGTTTACCCGGTGGCGCGATCCTGCCCACCTATGACCCTCTGATGGCCTCCAAAATGAACCACGTTCTGGTCCGTCACGAACAGGGAGCCGGCCACGCCGCGCAAGGCTATGCCATGGTCACCGGGCGGGTGGGCGTCTGCATCGCCACCTCGGGCCCCGGTGCCACCAACCTCGTAACCGCCATCATGGATGCCCACATGGACTCCGTCCCGCTCGTGGCCATCACCGGCCAGGTGTCCAGCGGAGTCATCGGGACCGATGCCTTCCAGGAGGCGGACATCGTCGGCATCACCATGCCGATCACCAAGCATTCGTTCCTGGTCACGGACCCCAACGACATCCCCCATGTCATGGCTGAGGCCTTCCACCTCGCCTCGACGGGCCGGCCGGGACCCGTCCTTGTAGACGTTGCCAAGGACGCCCAGCAGGGCCAGATGACATTCTCCTGGCCGCCGAAAATCGATCTCCCGGGCTACCGTCCCGTGGTCCGCGGGCACAACAAGCAGGTCCGCGAGGCGGCCAAACTGATCGCGGCAGCCAGCAAGCCTGTGCTGTACGTCGGCGGCGGCGTGGTCAAGGCCCACGCCTCGGCCGAACTGATGGAGCTGGCGGAGCTGACCGGTGCCCCCGTGGTCACCACGCTCATGGCGCGCGGCGCCTTCCCGGACTCGCACCCGCAGCATGTCGGCATGCCCGGCATGCACGGAACTGTGTCCGCCGTGACGGCCCTGCAGCAGTCGGACCTCCTGATCACCCTCGGCGCCCGTTTCGATGACCGGGTTACCGGCATCCTGAAGTCGTTCGCGCCCAACGCCAAGGTGATCCACGCAGACATCGATCCCGCCGAGATTTCCAAGAACCGCACGGCCGACGTCCCGATTGTGGGCTCCGTCAAGGAGATCATCCCGGAGCTCACCGAAGCGGTGCGGACCCTGTTCGGGACCGCGGGCACGCCGGACCTCGCGAACTGGTGGACGTTCCTTAACAACCTGAAGGACACGTACCCGCTGGGGTGGACCGAGCCCGAGGACGGTCTCAGCGCCCCGCAGCGCGTCATCGAACGCATCGGCGCGCTGACGGGCCCTGAGGGAATCTACGTTGCGGGCGTGGGCCAGCACCAGATGTGGGCCGCGCAGTTCATCAAGTACGAGCGCCCGCACGCCTGGCTGAACTCGGGCGGCGCCGGCACCATGGGCTACGCGGTTCCCGCAGCCATGGGCGCCAAGGTGGGGGAGCCGGACCGTGTGGTCTGGGCCATCGACGGCGACGGCTGCTTCCAGATGACCAACCAGGAACTGGCCACCTGCGCCATCAACAAGATCCCCATCAAGGTCGCCGTGATCAACAACTCCTCGCTGGGCATGGTCCGGCAGTGGCAGACGCTTTTCTATGAGGGCCGCTACTCCAACACGGACCTCAACACTGGCCACGACACCGTCCGGATCCCGGACTTCGTCAAGCTGGGCGAGGCCTACGGCTGTGCGTCCTTCCGCTGCGAACGCGACGAGGACATCGACGCCACGATCCAGAAGGCCCTGGCAATCAACGACCGCCCTGTGGTTATTGATTTCGTTGTCAGCCCTAACTCCATGGTGTGGCCGATGGTGCCCGCCGGCGTCAGCAATGACCAGATCCAGGTTGCCCGCAACATGACCCCGGAATGGGAAGAGGAGGACTGAACATGCCCCGCCACACACTGTCTGTTCTGGTCGAAGACAAGCCCGGTGTGCTGACCCGCGTCGCGAGCCTCTTCGCGCGCCGGGCCTTCAACATCAATTCCCTGGCCGTCGGCCCGACGGAAGTCCCGGGCATGTCCCGGATGACCGTTGTGGTCGACGCCGACGGTGACCTGATCGAACAGGTCACCAAGCAGTTGAACAAGCTGGTCAACGTGATCAAGATTGTTGAACTCACCTCAGAATCTTCCGTACAGCGTGACCACATCCTGGTCAAGGTACGTGCGGATGCCGCAACACGCCTGCAGGTGACCCAGGCTGCAGACCTGTTCCGTGCTTCAGTGGTCGACGTCTCCACAGACTCCGTGGTCATTGAAGCAACCGGCCACCCAGAAAAACTCACGGCACTCCTCTCAGTGCTCGAGCCCTTCGGTATCCGCGAAATCGTGCAGTCCGGCACCTTGGCCGTTGGACGGGGATCCCGCTCCATGAGTGACAGGGCGTTGCGCAGCGCTTAAGGCACAGCCTTCCTGCAGCGCATGCCTAGGCATTGCCGCACCACAGACCACCATCTATAAAGAATCCACTCAAAGGAGACACCCCAGTGACTGAAATGTTCTACGACGACGACGCCGACCTGTCGATCATCCAGGGTCGCAAGGTTGCCATTGTCGGCTATGGCTCTCAGGGCCACGCCCACGCGCTGAACCTGCGCGATTCCGGCGTCGAGGTTGTCATCGCGCTCAAGGAAGGCTCGAAGTCGATCGCCAAGGCCGAGGAAGCAGGCTTCACGGTCAAGAATGTTGCCGACGCCGCCGAATGGGCCGACGTCATCATGATCCTGGCACCGGACCAGCACCAGCGCTCGATCTACAACGACTCCATCAAGGACAAGCTGACCGCGGGCAAGGCCCTGGCCTTCGCACACGGCTTCAACATCCGCTTCGGCTACATCGAGGCTCCGGAGGGCGTCGACGTCATCCTGATCGCCCCGAAGGCTCCCGGCCACACGGTGCGCCGCGAGTTCGAAGCCGGCCGTGGCATCCCGGACATCATCGCCGTGGAGCAGGACGCCACCGGTTCCGCATGGGAGCTGGCCAAGTCCTACGCCAAGGCCATTGGCGGCACCCGCGCCGGTGTCATCAAGACCACCTTCACCGAAGAGACCGAAACGGACCTCTTCGGCGAGCAGTCCGTCCTGTGCGGCGGCGTGTCCCAGCTGGTCCAGTACGGCTTCGAGACCCTGACCGAGGCCGGCTACCAGCCGCAGATCGCCTACTTCGAGGTGCTTCACGAGCTGAAGCTCATCGTTGACCTCATGTGGGAAGGCGGCATTGCCAAGCAGCGTTGGAGCGTCTCCGACACCGCAGAGTACGGCGACTACGTCTCCGGCCCGCGCGTCATCACCCCCGAGGTGAAGGAAAACATGAAGGCTGTTCTCGCCGACATCCAGAACGGTGCCTTCGCCAAGCGCTTCATTGACGACCAGGACAATGGCGGCGCCGAATTCAAGGAACTGCGTGCAAAGGCAGAGCAGCACCCGATCGAGGGTGTGGGCCGCGAACTTCGCTCCCTGTTCTCCTGGCAGCAGCAGGACGAGGACTACGTCGAAGGCTCTGCAGCCCGCTAGGGCTGAGGCTTTCGCTTAGGAGCCCTTCAGGACGCGACAGTGAGGCCGGGTTCACACTTAACAATGTGAGCCCGGCCTTTCCGTCAGCCTAGACTTAATTCATCCCCCGGACTGCAACGCAGAGGATCAGCCGTGTCAAAACCCGTAGTACTGCTCGCCGAAGAACTTTCGCCCGCCACAATCGAGGCCCTTGGCCCGGACTTTGAAATCCGCCAGACCGACGGCGCCGACCGCTCCCAGCTGCTCTCTGCCATTGCGGACGTCGACGCCATCCTGGTGCGGTCCGCCACGAAGGTGGACGCCGAAGCCATCGCAGCGGCGAAGAACCTGAAGGTCATCGCCCGCGCCGGCGTCGGGCTGGACAACGTTGACATCAAGGCGGCCACTCAGGCCGGCGTCATGGTGGTCAACGCCCCGACGTCCAACATCGTCTCCGCCGCCGAACTCACGGTCGGCCACATCCTGAGCCTGGCGCGCCACATTCCGCAGGCCAGCGCCGCCCTCAAGGACGGTGAGTGGAAGCGCTCCAAGTACACGGGCATCGAACTCTTCGAGAAGAAGATCGGCATCATCGGCCTGGGCCGGATCGGCGCCCTGGTGGCCGCACGGCTCCAGGGCTTCGACACGGAAATCCTCGCGTACGATCCGTACATCACCTCCGCCCGCGCTGCCCAGCTCGGCGTGAAGCTTGTCACCCTGGATGAGCTGCTTGCGCAGTCGGACTTCGTGACGATCCACATGCCCAAGACCCCCGAAACGGTCGGCATGCTCGGCGCTGACGCCTTCACCAAGATGAAGCCCACGGCCTACGTCATCAACGTGGCCCGTGGCGGACTCGTTGACGAGGAAGCCCTCTACGCGGCACTGCAGGACGGCCAGATCGCCGGCGCGGCAGTGGACGTCTTCGTCCAGGAGCCCAGCACGGACCTGCCCTTCTTCAAGCTGGACAATGTTGTGGTCACCCCGCACCTGGGTGCCTCCACGGACGAAGCCCAGGAGAAGGCCGGCGTTTCCGTGGCCAGGTCAGTACGACTCGCCCTCGCCGGTGAGCTCGTGCCGGATGCGGTCAACGTTGCCGGCGGCGTGATCGCCCCCGACGTCCGCCCGGGCATCCCGCTGATCGAGAAGCTGGGCCGCATTTTCACAGCCCTGACCCACGCCTCCCTGACCCAGATCGACGTTGAGGTTGCCGGTGAGATCGCCTCCCTCGACGTCAAGGTCCTGGAGCTCGCTGCCCTCAAGGGCATCTTCGCTGACGTTGTCACCGAGCAGGTGTCCTACGTCAACGCGCCCGTCATCGCTGAACAGCGCGGCATCAACACCCGCCTCATCACGACTCCCGATGCCGAGGACTACCGCAACGTCCTGACCCTGCGCGGAGCCCTGAGCGACGGCAGCCAGATCTCCGTTGCCGGCACCCTGACCGGCCCCAAGCAGGTGCAGAAGCTCGTTGGCGTCAACGGCTACGACGTCGAAATCCCCATCAGCGAACACCTCGTGGTGGTGTCCTACGCTGACAGGCCCGGCGTCATCGGTACGATCGGCCACATCCTGGGTATGAACAACATCAACATCGGCGGCATGCAGGTGGCACGCCAGGCAGAGGGCGGCCAGGTGCTGGCGCTGCTCACCATCGACAGCTCCGTCCCGCAGCAGGTGCTGGATGCCATCAAGGCCGGCATCGGTGCGGAAATGGTGCGCGAAGTGGATCTCGAGGACTAGGGATCCCGCCCCGGGGTGAACTCTGCGCGGCAGGGAGAACACCCCGGCTAAATATGATTGGCCGGTCTGCGTACAATGGCTAGGTCCGAATTAAGGATCTTGCCGGCAGACCGGCCAATACTTTTTGCACGCCCGCAAGGGAAACCTCCACCTCCAAAGGTGATCGAGTCGTGCGCACGCAATCCAGGTTTCAGGGAGCCCAATGAACGCCGTCCAGAGGTTCATCAGAAGCAAAGTGCTGCTGCTGACCGCTGCCATTTTGATCGCCGCCATGTGCCTGTCCGTCCTCGTCCAGAACCAGTCGCAGGCAGCGCTGAACCGGACCGTGGACGAAAACTCGCGCGGGCTCTATGACATCCTGGTCCAGGCCAAGGCGGGTTCCGGGGGTGCACTGATGCAGCCGGAGATCGCCAACGGCCAGGGCGGCATCAGCTTCGGCCAGCTGCAGGGCATCAGGGACCTCTCGGGCACCTCGGTCGCAGCCCCCATCAGCCTGGTCTCCCGCGTCACCCAGAACCTGGAAGCCCCGCGGCTTGAGGCCATGGACTACCTCGGCTTCAACGCCGGGCTGGTGGGCACGGCTACGGCAAGCCAGCCGGGCGGCACAGATCCCAGCAAGTGGCCGGCCTCACAGTCGGTCCTCAGCGCTACCCCCAAGAAGTACCGGCTGACGGCCAGCGCCACCAGTTCCGACGGCGCTTCCGAGCAGACTCTCTTCAAGTCCACTGCGGAAGGATCCCTCGGCAAGGCCCGACTCGTCGAAGAACAGGCCGCCGGCGGCAAGAGCATCCGCATTGCCGGACCCGAGGGTGAGACGGGCATCAAGTTCCCGGCACCCGCGGGCGGATCCGAGCACAACCTCTTCAACCTCTCCGTAGCCCTGCCCATGGCGCCGGAGGTCACCGAGTCTGTGGTCGCCGTCGACCCCGTTTCGGAGCGCGCACTGCTGGGAACCGCCGGCGACTTCCTTGCCCCGCTGGAGAAGGCACCGCCGGCCGACGCCCGCAACGCGGGCGCGATCGGACGCCACTTCGAAAGCCTCTTCACCACCGGCATCGGCATGAAGGAACTCGAGGAGGGGCCCGATTTCCTGGGCGTGAAGCTCAAGTACTGGGCGCCGCTGATGACCCAGTACCAGCAGGCCAAACTGAACGGCCAGCTGACCGAGGATTCCCAGGCCATACCCCTGATTGTCCGCTCGGGCACGTCCGTTGACCTGAAGTACTCGGTGAAGATCGAGGAAATCGATGACTCCGGGAACGTGGTCAAAGAGGTCGGGACGGTGGACCGGTCCCTGGACAAGGATTACCTTCCGTTCGTCTCCAAATCGCCCTTTGCGCTCGCCTGGCCGGGATCCACCGATTACTCCAAGCTGCTGGGGAACTCGTCGAACTTCAGCCGCGGCCTCTACACGCCTGCCACCTGGAGCACGAACTTCGCGTCCGCTCCCAAGTACACGGATGGCTCCACCGCGGGCAACGGTGCTGTCGACAAGACGGCAACGCCGGGCGAGTGGGTCACCGTCAACCGTCTTCCGGAGAAGACAGCGGCCGGGGAACCGGTGGACCAGACCCAGCGCAATCCGGTCGATGAGCGCTCCTACCGGGACAACCTCGAAACGGGGAAGAAGCTCGCCGCACCCCTGGCCATGGTCTACGGGACGTTCGACCCCGCCGCCGTCAAAGAAGCGGCTGGGGATGTGAACAGGCTTCCGCTGGGCGGCTACGACCCCACTCCGCTGACGCTGACCAAGGACGCCCAGGGCAAGGATGTCCAGGACACCACGCTCAAGCCGTCACTCAGTGCCACCGGGCTGGTCAGCCAGTCGGCCGGCGCGATCACGGACTTCTACGGTCTCGCGGCCGCACGCGGCTTCGAGAAGAACACCTCGGTCATCGACGCCGTGCGCGTCCGGGCCAGCGCGGCTGGAAGCTGGAAGCAGGCCCAGCCGGAGGTTGAAAAGCTCGCCAACGAGATCCGGGACATGGGCCTTGAGGCCACCATCGTGGCCGGCTCTGCGCGCGAGGACGCCAACATCTTCGTCCCCGGCTACTCCAAGGACGACGCCGGCAAGGAATCTGCGCTGGGCACCGTCCAGCAGTCATGGGTCAGGCAGGATGCTGCCGACGCCGTGTCCGGCTCGCTGACCGCCACCAACCTCACACTTCTCTTCCTAACCCTCTGCGGCGCTGCGCTGCTGACAGGCGCCTCCACCGTCAGCTACGTCCGGCAGCGCCGCCGCGAGGCCGGCACCCTGCGGGCCATGGGCTGGACCCAGCGGCGGATCCGCTCGTGGGTGCTGGAGGAATTTGCCGTCGGCGCCGGGCTTCTGGCCGTCGCGGGTATCGTCCTGAGCCTGCTGAGCTGGAACCTCGCCACGGTGATTGTCTCGGCGTCAGTGCTGTTCCTGTATGCGGCCGCGGCCTTCTTTGCAGCCCAGCAGCTCCGCCACCGCGAGGAGATCGACCAGGAACCCCAGCATGACGAGCGGCTCATCGCCGTCGACTCGCCCCTGACGTTCGCAAACCGGCAGCTGAGCACCAACCGCTTCAATGCCATCTCGCTTGCCGTGGCGGTCGGAGTGTTCGGTGCAGCAGTGGGCGGCCTGATCGCCCTGCTGATCGACATCCCGCGAGCCGCCGGCGCCAGCGCACTGAGCGGCCTGGCTGCTGCCAGCGTCGCCCTGCCAAGCATCGTCCTGGGCCTCTCCGGAGTTGCGGTGGGACTCCTGCTGACGCTCGTCACCGGCCGCTTTGAACTGCAGGCCAAGCGCCAGTACCTGGGCACCCTTGAGGCCATGGGCTGGAACCCCGACATGCTGGGCCAGGTCCGTTTCTTCGAAAATGCCCTGGTGGGCGCGGTGGCTGTGCCATTGGGCGTGCTGGGCGCCCTGGGCGTGGGGCTGCTCCTGGCCCCCTATGCCGCGCTCTGGGCCGCCGTGGCCGGGCTCGTGGCCGTACTTTGCTGGATTCCGATTGCAACGAAAGTAGTCCAATGACCAACGACCTTAACCTTCGCCGGGCGCGCGGGAACGACGACGGCGAGGGCTCGCTCCAGACGCGCGCCAACACCCTCGTCAAGGCCGCCGATCACGGTACCCCGCTCGAGCTGAGCAACATCACCATCCGCTACGGCGGCGGAAAAGGCGGAGCCGACGCCGTCAGCGTGGTGGAGGGCTTCGACCTGACGCTCCACGCAGGTGAGATGCACTGCGTCGCCGGCCGAAGCGGCTCCGGCAAGACCAGCATCCTGACCGTGGGCGCGGGACTCACCCTGCCGACGTCGGGCCGGGTGCTGTGGGAGGGGCAGTCGCTCGAAAGCATGGGCGATGACGAGATTGCTGACCGCCGGCGTGCCCTGATCGGCTACGTCGACCAGGGCGGGGCGCTGATCGACGGCATGAGTGCCCTTGAAAATGTCCTGCTGCCCGCAGTCCCGGACGGTGAAGTGGATAAGCGCCGCGACATGGCCAAGGACCTCTTGGATCTTGTGGGACTTGGCCGCCGGATGAGGCACCGCCCAGCCCAGCTCTCCGGCGGTGAGCGCCAGCGCGTCGCCATTGCCCGGGCCCTGATTCTGGGAACACGCGTCCTGGTAGTGGATGAGCCCACAGCCAGCCTGGACCGCGCGTCCGCCAACCGCATCATCAGCATCCTTAAGGACACGACGTCCGACGGGATTGCCGTCCTCGTTGCTTCACATGACCACGAACTGGTCCGGCTGAGCGATACGCTGACCGAACTGATCTAGATTCATCCCTCCGCACTAAAGGTAACGTTCCGCCCGTGACTTCCCCAGACAAGCGCCCGTTCTACATCACCACGGCCATCACCTACCCCAACGGTGTGCCGCACATCGGCCACGCGTATGAGTACATTGCCACCGATGCAATGGCCCGCTTTAAGCGGCTCGATGGCTACGACGTGATGTTCCTGACGGGCACTGACGAGCACGGTCTGAAAATCGCCCAGGCCGCGGAGAAGGAAGGTGTCACGCCGAAGGAGCTCGTGGACCGGAACGCGGAAATCTACAAGGCGGCGCACGCCGCCCTGGGGATCTCCTACGACCGCTTCATCCGCACCACGGACACCGACCACTACACCGCTTCGCAGGCCATCTGGAAGAAGATGGAAGCCAACGGCGACATCTACCTCTCCAAGTACGAGGGCTGGTACTCCGTCCGCGACGAGGCCTACTACGTGGAAGACGACACCGTGGTCAAGGAGGACGGCGACCGGTACACCAAGGAGACCGACACCCCTGTAACCTGGACGGCCGAGGAGAGCTACTTCTTCCGCCTCTCCAACTACCAGGACAAGCTGCTGGCGCTCTACGAGGCGCAGCCGGAGTTCGGCGCCCCGCAGTCCCGTTTCAACGAGGTCATCAGCTTCGTCAAGCGCGGCCTCGAAGACCTGTCCATCAGCCGCACCACCTTTGACTGGGGCGTTCCGGTACCCGGCAACGACAAGCACGTCATGTACGTATGGGTGGACGCCCTGACGAACTACCTGACCGGCGCCGGATACCCGGAGGTGGAATCGGCGTCCTTCAGGAAATTCTGGCCTGCCGACGTCCACGTGATCGGCAAGGACATCTCGCGCTTCCACGCCATCTACTGGCCTGCTTTCCTGATGAGTGCCGGCCTGGAACTGCCCCGGCGCGTGATGATCCACGGCTTCCTGCACAACAATGGCGTGAAGATGTCGAAGTCGCTGGGCAACGTGGTGGCCCCGGCCGATTTCGTGGCCCAGTACGGCCTGGACCAGGTCCGGTTCTTCTTCCTCCGTGAAGTGCCTTTCGGCGCAGATGGCAGCTACAACCACGAGGCAATTGTGGGGCGGATGAACTCGGACCTCGCCAACAACTTCGGAAACCTGGCGCAGCGGTCGCTGTCCATGGTGGCGAAGAACTGCGAAGGCCGGGTGCCGGTCCCCGGAACCTTCACCGCCGAGGACCAGGCGATCCTGGCGCAGGCGAACGGCCTGCTCGAGCAGGCGCGCGCCGCCTTCGACAAGCAGGAATTCAGCCGTGCCCTTGAAGCGATCTGGGGTGTGCTGGGCGACACCAACGCGTACTTCGCCGAGCAGGCCCCCTGGGTCCTGCGGAAGACCGACGTCGAACGCATGCGGACTGTGCTGTACGTGACCCTTGAGGTGCTTCGCATCGTCGCGATCCTGGCGCAGCCGGTCATGCCGGGGGCATCGGCGGCCCTTCTGGGCACCCTGGGGCAGCCGGAGGGCGACGCCCGGCAGTTCGCTGCCATCCCGACGCCGATTGTCGCCGGCACCGAACTGCCCGCGCCGGCACCGGTCTTTCCGAAGTACGAAGAACCGGCCGAAGCGTAGCCCCATGCCGGACGCTCCCTCACCCTTCACCGGAAGGGGGGGAGCGTTCGTGTTTAAGCCCCCGTCGCGGCGCTGTTCGAATAATGAGACGGTTTGACCAGAATGTGGATGGCTTGGCTACCCTGAAAACATGAGCGCATCAACGATCAATCTCGCTGTCATCCCCGGGGACGGCATTGGCCCCGAGGTCATCGCCGAAGCCATCAAGGTCCTCGAAAAGGTGGTCGCCGCCGAAGGCGTCACCCTCGAGCAAACCCACTACAAGCTCGGTGCGCAGCACTGGCTGGAGACCGGCGAGACACTTCCGGAGTCGGTGCTGGAGGACCTGCGGACCCGCGACGCCATCCTGTTCGGCGCGGTCGGCGCCGCCCCCGGGGACACCCGGATACCCTCCGGCATCATCGAGCGCGAGATGCTCCTCAAGCTGCGGTTCAGCCTTGACCACTTCGTCAACCTGCGTCCCTCCAGGGTCTACAGCGGCGTGGGCAGCCCGCTGTCCGCCCCGGGAGCCATAGATTTCATCGTGGTCCGGGAAGGCACCGAAGGCCCCTATGTGGGCAACGGCGGCACCCTGCGTGCCGGCACCCGCCATGAGGTGGCCACGGAAGTGTCGCTGAACACCGCGCATGGCGTGGAGCGCGTGGTGCGCGATGCGTTCCGGCGCGCCAGCGAGCGCCCCCGCAAGAAGCTGACCCTGGTCCACAAGCACAACGTCCTGGTGTACGCCGGGCACCTGTGGAAGCGCACGGTGGAAGCCGTCGCCAAGGAATTCCCCGAAGTCAGCCACGACTACCTGCACATCGACGCCGCCACGATCTTCATGGTCACCGACCCCTCACGCTTCGACGTGATCGTCACGGACAACCTCTTCGGCGACATCATCACGGACCTCGCTGCAGCCATCACCGGCGGCATCGGACTGGCAGCATCCGGCAACATCAACATGGACCGCACGGCCCCGTCCATGTTTGAACCGGTTCACGGATCCGCTCCGGACATTGCCGGGCGGCAGAAGGCGGACCCCACGGCCGCCATCCTGTCGGCGGCGCTGCTGCTGGACCACCTGGGCTTCTCCGACGCGGCACGCAAGATCGAGACCGCGGTGGTGGCCGACGTCGAAAGCCGCAACGGCGAAGCGCGGACCACCAGCGCCATTGGCGACGCCATTGCCGCTGCCGTTTAGCCCCGTCCAGCAGGCGTAAGCTTGACCTGAATCACCAAAATGCTGCCGTGGTCCGATGCTGAACCACGTTCACATGCCAGGCAGCCGACCGTGGAGGAACCATGACTCAGACTGCCCATGGCGTCGAATTCACCCAGCAGCCGTCGGCCACCCCGAAGTCTGCTGAAGAGCGTGCAGCCATCCTGGCGAACCCGGGTTTCGGCAACTACTTCACCGACCACACCGCGATCGTTGACTACAGCGTCGATGAAAACGGACAGGGCGGCTGGCGCGATGCCCGGATTGAGGCCTACGGGCCCATCATGCTTGACCCCTCGGCAGCCGTCCTGCATTACGGGCAGGAGATCTTCGAAGGGCTCAAGGCCTACCGGCACGCCGACGGCAGCATCTGGACCTTCCGGCCTGAGGCCAACGCCGCGCGCATGAACCAGTCCGCCCGCCGCCTGGCCCTGCCGGAGATTCCGGCCGAGTACTTCCTGGGTGCCATCCGTGAACTCGTGGCCGCGGACAAGGAATGGGTCCCGGCCGGCGACGGCGAGGCCCTTTACCTGCGTCCGTTCATGATCGCCACCGAGGCATTCCTGGGCGTCCGCGCCGCCCGCGAGGTGTCCTTCCGGGTCATCGCGTCGCCGGCAGGCAACTACTTCGGCGGCGAGCTGAAGCCCGTTTCCATCTGGATCTCGCGACAGTACGCCCGCGCAGGCCGCGGCGGTACCGGCGCCGCGAAGTGTGGCGGCAACTACGCGGCGTCGCTGATCGCGCAGCAGGAAGCTGAGGCCCACGGCTGCAAGCAGGTGCTGTTCCTCGACCAGTTCAACGACAACGCGGTAGAGGAACTGGGCGGCATGAACGTGTTCTTCGTGATGAAGGACGGCTCGCTGGTCACGCCCGCCCTGACCGGAACCATTCTGGAGGGCGTCACGCGGATGTCCGTCATGCAGGTGGCCAAGGACATGGGCCGCGAAGTCGCAGAGCGCAAGATCACGCTGGATGAATGGCGTGACGGCGTGGCCTCCGGTGACATCACCGAGGTTTTCGCCTGCGGCACCGCCGCCGTCATCACACCCATCGGCGTCCTTAAGGACGACACGGAGTTCATCGGTTCGGAGGACGCCAAGGCTGGCGAAACCACCATGGCCATCCGCGAGCAGCTGCTCGGCATCCAGACGGGCAAGGTCGCCGACACCCACGGCTGGCTGACCCGGCTCGCCTGACGCTTTTGTACGTACGACGGCGGGTGGCCGGGGTGGTGCCTTTGCGGCATCGAACCGGCCGCCCGCCGTCGGCGTTCCCCGGAAATGCAAGAATGGGACTGTGAATCCGGACACCACGCCAGCCCTCAAAGCCAGCAGCCCGCTGACCAGGTTCCACCTGGCCCCGAACCCCGGGCCCATGAGCCTGGACGGCACCAATTCGTACCTTATTAGTGTAGGGGGCCATCCAGGGGCCGCTGTGGTGGACCCTGGCCCGCTCCACGAGGCGCACCTCCAGGCGCTGGCCGCTGCTGGTTCCGTGGAACTGATCCTGATCACCCACCGCCATGCGGACCACACCGCCGGGGCGGCACGCCTCCACGAACTGACGGGTGCGCCCGTCCGCGCGGCCGACCCGGCGCACTGCATCGGGGCCACGCCGCTCCGGCCCGGTGAGACCATCGCAGTTGCCGGAACCGAAGTCCGGGTGGTCGCCACCCCGGGCCACACCTCCGATTCGGTCTGCTTCCACCTGCCCCTCGACGGGCCGGCCGGTTCCGTGCTCACCGGCGACACGATCCTGGGCCGCGGAACTACCGTTCTGGACCACCCGGACGGCCGTCTGGATGACTACCTGTCTTCCCTCGACCGGCTGGAACTGCTGGGGCCAGCCACCGTGCTGCCGGCGCATGGTCCGGTCCTTCCTGCACTCGACGCCGTGGTCCGGGACTACCGCAGCCACCGCCTGGACCGGCTCAGCCAGATCCGGGCGGCCCTCGCCGGCCTGGGCGGGAAGTCCGGAGTCGCGGAGGTCACGGATGTTGTCTATGCCGACGTCGATCCGGCAGTGCGGCGCGCGGCCGAGAATTCGGTGGCTGCCCAGCTGGACTATCTGCGCACCCTGCACGACCGGACCTGACGGCGGGACGCGGCGGGGGAGCCGAACCAAGACTGTAGGCTTGGGACCATGCGTATTGCCCGGTTTGTAGTCGATTCTGATCCCCTCTACGGCGTTGTTGAAGGCCAGCCCGGCAGTGAGGAAATTACTGTCATCAACGGCGACCCGTTCTTCAACGGCGTGGAACGCACGCACGTCCGCCACAAGCTGGAGGACGTCCGCCTGCTCGCACCCATCATTCCCCGCAGCAAGGTCATCGGCGTGGGCCGGAATTTCGTGGAGCACGCCCGCGAGCTCGGCAACGAAGTGCCGCAGCAGCCCCTGCTGTTCCTCAAGCCCAACACCTCGGTGGTAGGCCCGAACGATCCCATCGTGCTGCCGGAGTTCTCCGATGAAGTCTCCTACGAGGCCGAGCTCTGCGTCGTCATCGGCCGGATCTGCAAGGACGTTCCGGAAGAACGCGCGGACGACGTCATCTTCGGGTACACCTGCGGCAATGACCTCACCGCCCGGGACGTTCAGAAGACCGACCTGCAGTGGGCCCGCGCCAAGGGGTTCGACACCTCCGCGCCGCTGGGGCCCTGGATCGAAACCGAACTGGACCCCGAGGACCTGTCCATCAAGGGGTGGCTCAACGGCGAACTCCGCCAGGACGGCAGCACTAGCCAGATGATCCGCGGCGTCCGGGAACTTGTTTCCATCGTCTCGAGCGCGTTTACCCTCCTCCCCGGCGACGTCATCATGACCGGCACCCCGGCCGGCGTCGACCTCGTGCAGGCCGGTGACCGGTACGAGGTGGAAATCGAGGGCATCGGCAGGCTGTCCAACCCGATAGTCCGCCGCTAACTGCTTTCCGCGCCGATTTCGGACAGCCGCACCGTGGATCCACGGTGCGGCTGTCCGTTTTCGTAGCGGATGTGCGCACCGGAGCCTGCGTCGAAATCCGTGAACGGGCAGGCGGTAAAGTTGGAGTCACTATGACTACTCCTTCTGCGCCCAACGCCGTCCCCGGCTCTGCCCCCCTCGAAGTCACGCGTGAAGTCACTGCCGACACCCCCGTCCGCGTCCGGTTCTGCCCGTCACCCACCGGCACCCCGCACGTCGGCCTGATCCGCACGGCCCTCTTTAACTGGGCCCACGCCCGGCACACCAAGGGCACATTCGTGTTCCGCATCGAGGACACGGACGCCGCGCGCGACTCGGAGGAGAGCTACCAGCAGCTGCTGGAGGCCCTGAAGTGGCTCGGCATCACCTGGGAAGAAGGCGTGGAAGTCGGGGGTCCGCACGAGCCCTACCGCCAGTCGCAGCGTCTGGACCTCTACAAGGACGTCGTGGCCAAGCTGATCGACGCCGGATATGCCTACGAGTGCTACTCCTCGCCGGAGGAGGTCGAAGCCCGCCACCGGGCAGCCGGCCGCGATCCCAAGCTGGGCTATGACAACTTCGACCGTGAGCTCTCCGAGGAGCAGCTGGCGGCGTTCCAGGCCGAGGGCCGCAAGCCCGTGCTCCGCGTCCGGATGCCGGATGAGGATGTCACCTTCACCGACATGGTCCGTGGCGAGATCACCTTCAAGGCCGGCAGCATTCCGGACTATGTCATTGTCCGCGCCGACGGTTCCCCGCTGTACACCCTGGTCAACCCGGTCGACGACGCCCTGATGGGCATCACGCACGTCCTCCGCGGTGAGGACCTGCTGTCCTCCACGCCCCGCCAGGTGGTGCTGATCCGCGCGCTCATGGACATCGGCGTCGCCAGCTACATGCCGGTCTTCGGCCACCTTCCGTACGTCATGGGAGAGGGCAACAAGAAGCTCTCCAAGCGCGATCCGCAGTCGAACCTGTTCCTGCTCCGGGACCGTGGCTTCATCCCCGAAGGCCTGCTCAACTACCTCTCGCTGCTGGGCTGGAGCCTGTCCGCCGACGAGGACATCTTCACGGTGGAGCAGCTGATCGAGCACTTCGACGTCAACGACGTACTCGCCAACCCGGCCCGCTTCGACATCAAGAAGGCCGAAGCCATCAACGGCACGCATATCCGCATGCTCGACCCGGAGGACTTCCGCGGACGCCTGGTCCCGTACCTCAGGGCCGCTGGATTTGTCGGGGAGAGCCTGAGCGAACGGCAGGAGGAGATCCTCGCCGAGGCTGCCCCGCTGATCCAGGAGCGCATCTCCCTGCTGGGTGAAGCTCCGGAAATGCTCGCCTTCCTGTTCAAGAAGGACGACGCGATCGACGTCGCGGACGACGCCCGCAAGGGACTGCCCGAGAACCTCCAGGAGGTTCTCGACGCTGCCCTGGCGGCGCTCGAGCCCATCGACGACTGGAACGCTGAGAACATCCAGACCGCCTTGAAGCAGGCGCTCGTGGAGGACCTTGGCATCAAGCCGAGGCTGGCATTCGGGCCAGTGCGCACGGCCATCTCCGGGCGCAGAATCTCACCGCCGCTGTTCGAGTCCATGGTGATCCTGGGCAAGGAATCGTCGCTGGCGCGGCTGCGCGCCTTCCGCGGCTGATGTCCCGGCCGGCGGCCGTGGAAGCGACCGAATCCATGCAGCGAGCCGTCCTGGACCGCCGGTTCGGCGCGGTGGGAGGCGTTCTTTTCGACATCGACGACACCCTGGTTGACCTGGGCTTCGCCATGACCACCGCGCTGCGCGATGTCAGCGAACATCTCCTGCCCGGCCTGGACCAGGCCGGGTGGGAGAAGTTCGGCAGGATCTTCACCCACGAAACCACGCACTACTACGACCGCTACCTGGCCGGCGAACTGACCTTCAATGAGCAGCGGCTGCTCCGGGGCCGGGCGGCGCTGGGCCATTTCGGCGTCGACCTGGGCGAAGGTGAGGAATCCCGCAACTGGCTCAGTTCCTATTCGCGGCTGCAGCCCAGCTACGTCAGGGCGTTCGAGGACGTCGTACCCCTCCTGGATGCGCTGGACGCTGCCGGCGTACCCTACGGGGCGGTGAGCAACAACGTGCATGACTACCAGCGCGTCAAGCTCGACAGTGCCGGGCTTGAACGGATCCGCGTTCTGGTGGGCACAGATACCGTGGGGGTGCCCAAGCCGGATCCGGCAATCTACCTGGAGGGCGTGCGGCTTCTGGACAGCTCCGCGGACAGCACGCTGTACGTCGGGGACAACCGCCTGCTCGACGCTGAAGGATCGACGGCGGCAGGACTGCTGGGCGTGTGGCTGAACCGCACCGGGGAGGCCGCCCCGGGCTTTCAGGGGCACGAGGTCGGCACCCTGCTGGAGCTGCTGGCCAGGGACTAAGGGCTCTCCTGCAACGGCAGGCTGTTTCGCGCCGGGTTTCGGAACGCCCGGTTTCGGAGCACCTGGATTCGCAGTCCCCGGTTCCTCAGAATGAGGTAGGCAGCGACCGAGCCGAGGCTAAGGACTCCCACCAGCGCCACGGCCATCGCGGCATCGGACTGGCCAACATGGTTCGACGGCGAAACAGCGGCGATGGCTGAGTGGAGCGTGCCCGTGCCTTCGGCGATCCGGGCGTTGCCATCGGCGAGCTTGGCCGCTCCGCTGGCAAGCCGGGTGGAGCCGGCTGCAAGCCTGGTGTTGCCGTCCGAGAGCGTCGAGGCCCCGGCAGCGAGTGCCCTGGAACCGCTGAGCAACCCCGGGCTGCCGGGATTTGCGGGGTCGCCTTTAATGCCGGCGTTGAGCGCCGAGGTTCCCGCGGCGAGCCGCGAGCTTCCCTGCGTGATCCTGGCGGTGGCTTTGAGCAACCCCGGGTGGGCAGGGTCTCCCGGCACACCGTCCATTCCGACTCGGAGCTTGGCCGTTCCTTCCGCGAGGAGACGGGTGCCCATCACGACGCCGGGGTTGTTCGGATCCGTGCTGTTCAGCCTGCCTGCCAGCGTGCTGAACCCAGCGGTCAGCTTTCGCGTTCCGGCGTGAAGCTGCCCTGCCCCCGCATCCAGCCGTGCCGCGCCGGCGTTGAGCTGTTCCGAGCCTGCCTGCAGCTGCGAGGCTCCGGCGTCCAGCTTCTGTGCCCCCGCCCGGATCTTGGCGATCTTGTCCTTGACCACAGACAACGGAACCAGCCCCTGGACGGGATCCGACGCCGCGGACTCCAGCAGCTCCAAGGCCTGTGCCAGCGCCGCCGTTCCGGTACCTGCCGCGGGATCGTTGTTCGCACCCCGGTAGCCCTTGAGCTGGACGGTGCCGGCCTCCAACTTGTCCGTGCCGGCAGCAAGTTCACCGGTTCCGGCCGCCAGCTGCCCTGCACCGCCGTCAAGCCTGGTGGCGCCGTCGGCCAGGTTATTCGGGGCATTCCCCGCCGGGGTTGGCGTCAGGGCTGCGGACAACTGCACGGATCCGGCCGCAAGCTTGTGGGCACCGTCATCCACCTTGTAGACGCCAGGGGCGAGCTTGTTGTTGACATCCGTTTCGACCTTGACGGCACCTGCGGCGAGCTGGCCGGCACCGGTTTCGAGCCTGTTGGCCCCCGGCGCCAGTTTGCCGCTGATGCCGGTGTAGATCTTGTCCGCGCCCTCAGAAAGTTTGACGGACCCTGCATTGGCCTGTCCGGCTCCGCCGGAAAGCTTGCCAGCGCCCGCTTTCAGCTGCTCCGCGCCGGCTGACGCCCTTTCTGCCCCGTCCTGCAACCTGGCCGAACCGTCTGCGACGCGTCCCGTCACGACGGTGTAGAACCCCAGCAGCGCCATGAGCAGAAGCGCCAGGATGGCGACGGCAAGCTGTTGGGCCCGGGTTCGGGTTTTGCTGGGCATGGTGGCACGGCTCTGTGGCACGGATAATTCCTCTCGACGGTTTTCCGGCGGCGGCTTTGCTGCCGGGCACTCCCGGGGCTGTGATGCAGCTAACAATCAAAAGTGGCTGCAACTCGGCCAGCACGGGGGCGGGGGAGGGGCTGTTACTCGGCGGTAACTTACCGAGCGTAAACTTATTTTCCCCGGCTTGGCAAGGATTTTCCTGCCACGGAGGTCCCGGTGCCACCGAAACGGGCCGCTTAGCGCCGTTCTTGGAGGGTCCGTCCGTTCGATTTGTGCCGGGCAAAACTCTCGGGTAAAGTAATTACTCGTGCTGAGGCGCTCGGAGCGCAGGATTGGTCCTGCTGAACCGGCCCGAAAGTTCCATTGGGATATGGTGTAATTGGCAACACTACGGTTTCTGGTACCGTCATTCTAGGTTCGAGTCCTGGTATCCCAGCTCTGAAAAATCCGCGGTGTTCCGCAGATTTTCGGGAGTTTCAAAGAGAATCGTCAATTTGAAACACAAGCTGAGTGTATGAAAGAATCACTTGGCTGGCCGGCAGAAATGCTGGTTGGAAAGTACGCGGCCCCATCGTATAGCGGCCTAGTACGCTGCCCTCTCACGGCGGTAACGCGGGTTCGAATCCCGCTGGGGTCACCAATGATCAGGCTCCGGGCAGCAGCCCGGGGCCTGATCTGTTTAACCGGCCCCAGGTGCCCGGCGGATCGATTTGACTGGCCGGCCAGCGCTCCGGCCATGCCTGACCCGCAAAATTCCCCAAACTGGCATGATGATGCTGTGACCTCCTTCACCGAGCCTCCGCGGCCTGACGGGCCGCCCCAGAGCCAGAAGACAGTAGAGCAGTCAGCTGGCGCGGTCGCGCTTCTGGAGTCCGTTCACGGCGACCTGGCTTCAGTATCGCTGCCGCTGGCGCTTCCCGGCGTGGAGCAGGCAAGGTTGGAGATCCGCAATTCGGTAGCCCAACTCGATGACTACATCCTCCCGCGGTACCGGAGCCTCGACGCTCCGCTGCTGGCCGTTGTCGGAGGTTCGACCGGCGCGGGCAAATCTACCCTCGTGAACGCGCTCGTTGGGCACCCCGTGACGCGTGCCGGAGCCATCCGACCCACTACACGCCAGCCCATACTCCTGCACCACCCCGGAGATGCCCCCTGGTTTGAGGACCAGCGCGTTTTGCCGAGCCTCAGCCGCATCCGGGGCTCGGTGGTCTCCACCCAGGTGCCTGCCAATCAGGCCGGTCCCACGCCGGACGCGGCTTCGATCTCGTCGCTGGTCCTGGGGGGAGACCCCGCCGTGCCGCAGGGAATTGCGCTCCTGGACGCGCCGGACGTCGATTCCATCTCAGATGACAACCGTAAGCTGGCCAACCAGTTGCTGGCGGCGGCCGACCTCTGGATTTTTGTGACCACCGCCAACCGTTATGCAGATGCAGTCCCTTGGAAGCTGCTGCTTAACGCAGCGTCGCGGGACATCATGGTCGCCGTGGTCCTCGACCGGGTCCCCCCGGCGGCCGAGGCCGAGGTCAGCGAAGACCTGCTTGCCATGCTTGCCCGGGAGGGGCTCGGCGAAGCCGGACTGTTCGTCATTCCGGAAGTTTCCCTGGACCGGTTCGGCATGCTGCCCGCGGCCGCCGTTGAACCGCTCAAGACGTGGCTGGGAAATCTCGCCGCCGACGCCGCCGGGCGGGCAGAGATTGCCCGACGCACGCTCAACGGAACCGTCCAGGCCCTGGGCCAGCGCGTCCACCGCGTGGCTGAGGCCTCGGGGGAACAGAGCCGCGCCGCGGAGATTCTCGGCGACGACGCCCGGGCCGCCTACAAGGACGCTGTGACCCGGATCCTCAACGCCACGAAGGACGGCGCGCTCCTGCGCGGTGAGGTGCTGGCCCGCTGGCAGGACTTCGTGGGCACGGGAGAGTTCTTCCGGAGCCTGGAGCAGAACATCGGACGGTTCCGGGACCGCATGGGGGCATTTTTCCGCGGTGAACCGGCTCCGGCCATCAAGGTGGAAACCGCCATCGAGACGGGGCTGCAGGCAGTCATCGTTGATGAAGCCGCCAACGCGGCGGAGGACACGGACCGGCGCTGGCGCTCGGATCCTGCGGGGCGACAGTTGCTGGGCACGGACGACCTCTCCGGAACCAGCCCGGGGTTTGCAGCCGAGGTGGCCGCGGAAATCCGGGCTTGGCAGGAGCGTCTGATGGAACTGATCCGGACCGAGGGCCAGGGCAAGCGGACGCAGGCCAGGTGGCTGTCGTTCGGCATCAACGGCCTCGGCGCCGCGCTGATGATTGTGGTCTTTTCCATGACTGCAGGCCTGACCGGACTTGAGATCGGCGTGGCGGGCGGCACCGCCGTCGTCGGTCAGAGGCTGCTTGAGGCCTTCTTCGGCGAGGACGCCGTACGCCGTCTCGCCCAGACCGCCCGAGAAGATCTCCACTCCCGCTGCCAGACGTTGCTGCAGGGTGAACAGCAGCGCTTCCTGGACCGGCTGGCATTTGACGGCGGCGCATCGGCCGAAGTACTTGCCGGCCATGCCCGGTCTTTGGCCCGGCTGGCGGGCGCCGCATGAGCCGCCACAGCGTGGTCAAGGAAGCAACGCAGCTGCAAAGCCGCCTTGAAGCGCTGAACAATGCCCGCGAGCTGGCCCGAGGGGTCCTGCCGGCTGAGGCGTTGGATGAGGCGTTCCAGGTCCTGGAGCGCGCCAGTTCGCGGCGGTCACTTTCAGCCGACCATACCGTCGTGGGATTTTTTGGGGCAACGGGAAGCGGCAAGTCAACCCTTTTCAATGCCGTCCACGGAGCAGAAATCGCGACGGCGGCCGCCCGCCGGCCCACTACCTCGGAACCTTTGGCGAGTGTCTGGGGAGCGGACGGCAGCGAGACGCTGCTCGACTGGCTGGAGGTGCGCCAGCGCCATCACGCTGTGCCAGTGGAGGGATTCGCGGACGAATCAAGTGGGCTCATACTTCTTGACCTGCCGGACTTCGATTCGACGAGGGCCGCAAACCGCGAGACCGTGCAGCGGCTGGTGGGTATGGTTGACGTCCTGGTGTGGGTGCTGGATCCGCAAAAGTACGCCGACGCCGCCGTCCACAATGACTTTCTGGCCCCGTTGGCGTCACACGGCGCCGTGACCCTTGTGGTGCTGAACCAGATCGACCGGCTCCCCGACGCCGATGTGCAGCCGGTCCTGGAGTCGCTCAGGGGCATCCTCGTCCGCGACGGGCTCGGCAAGGTCCAGGTTCTGGGGGCTTCGGCCCTTACCGGGGCGGGGGTGGACAAAGTCCGGGCGGCGATCGGCCACGTGGCGGCACAGCGGGCGGCCCTGTCACTGAGGCTCTCCGCGGATGTCTCAAGGGCGTCCGCACGGCTGCAGGATGCGTCCGGGACCGGCGAGGCAGCCGGCGTGAAGGGCGGATCGAAGGCGCGGCTGGCGGAGGAGTTGGCGATCGCGGCCAACGTCCCGCTGGTTGTCGATGCCGTAGGCCGCTCATACCGGCAAGAGTCCACCCGGCGCACAGGCTGGCCGGTGACAAGGTGGCTGGTCCGGTTCCGGCCGGACCCGCTCCGGCGCCTGAACCTGCGCCGCGGCACCAATGCCGAGGTGAACAGGACCTCGCTGCCTCCTGCAGGTGCCCCGGAACGGGCCAGAACGGACGCTGCGGTCCGTGACTTTGCCGACGCCGCGAGCGACGGCGCACCGGGCCCGTGGCGGGCGTCGATCCGGAACGCAGCCCGACAGGGGAGGGACAGGCTCCCGGATGCTTTGGACCAGGCCATCGCCGGTGCCGACTTGAGAGCGGGACGGAGATCCTGGTGGTGGGGCGTTTTCAACGTGGTCCAGTGGCTGGCGCTGCTGACGGCCGTGGGCGGACTGGGGTGGCTCGGCCTGCTCGCAGTCCTCGGCTATTTGCAGTTGCCGATCCCGGAGGTGCCCCGCGTGGAGGGCTGGCCCATCCCCACCCTCATGATTGCCGGCGGCGCGGCGCTGGGCATCCTCCTGGCGATCACCGCGAAATTCATTACCGCCGGCGCGGCCCGTGCCCGGGCGGCGTCAGCGCGCAAGCGCCTCAAAACAGCCATAGCGCAGGTCGCGGCGAAACATGTGGTGGAACCCGTGGAAACCGAAATCAGCCGGCTAAAGGCCTTCAACGCAGCGGTCAGGGCCGCCGGCAGATGACCCGACGCCAGGGTGGCTTTTAGGCCCCGGCGTCCTGGAGTGCGGCTGCAGCATCCCGGACCTTGACCATGGTGCGGAGGTTGCGGGTTGTGGTGGAAACCTTGTACTTCGGCTTGGCCGTCAGCTTGCTGAAGGGGCTGTCCAGGGTACCGCCCGCCGGTGCCAGCCAGGCCAGGGCCTCCGGGCCCAGCCTCTCCTGCTCCACGCCGACCCATTCGCCGCCGCCCAGTGCCTCCGCGGCCGCGACCAGCTCGTCCAGTGCGGCGGTATCCGAGGTCAGGGTGAGGTACGTGTGGGTGGTTTTGTCGTCCGCCCGATAGCGACAGGCTGCCACCAGTTCGGCAACACGGGAGGACGTCAGCACCACAACCCAGGCGTCATAGCCGAAGGATTGCCTCAGTGCCGCCTCGAATTCCTTTTTGACGTCTCCGGGAGCAAGGTCACTGGCCAGCACGACGTTGCCGCTGGCCAGTAGCGTCTTCACACCGGTGAATGAGGACGCCTTCAGGGCTTCCTTGAGGTCCGCCATCTTGATGTTGATGCCGCCCACGTTGATGCCGCGAAGGAACACTGCGTAGCTGGTCATGGGCCCACACTACTGCCGGATTGCGGCTGACAGGGGCGTGGGCCGCCGGTGGTCCTATTCTGCGACGCCGGTATGCTCGCCGCAGTCTTGGTGGTTGCGCGAATTGATCAGGCGGGTTTGGCTGACTTTTCGGGTCTTGCTGGTTCCGGACGGCGTGGTTCCGGGCAGCGGAGGTGCCGTGGAGTGATAGCTGTGGCCGGTGGGGGTCCGGAGTTCGATCGTGTGCCGGGGGCCGGGGCTGGGTTGGGCCTTCCATCCTGGGAGTTCTTTGGTGTGGTTGCAGGCTTCGCACAGCCCGGCCGCGTTTCCGAGGCTGGTGGTCCCGCCGGTGTGCCACGGTACGACGTGGTCGTGATAGCGGATGGGCGCGTCACAGTACGGGGTGCGGCAGGTGTCATCGCGGGCCTCGATGAAGCGCCGCAGACCGGCTGGGAACAGGCGCGCCCGCGTATCCATGGCGACGAGGTCGCCGGTCCCGGGGGCGGTGTAGAGCCGGCGGAGCCAGACATCGAAAGCTGCACTGTGCCCAGAGTCCTCCCGCCGGCCCGGGTCTGGGCCGTCACCCGTTGTGGGATCGTCCTCCCGACCGCGCCCGGGCCGGCCCAATTGTTGCCCTTGGTCGTCGACGGCGGACCGGTCGGTAGCGGACAGGCATGCCGTTTCTTTGACGAGCAGGGTGGCGCGCCATTCGTTGAGCTGGCCGCTGTCCAGGGCGGCCAGGGTGTGCGGCATCTCGGTCACGAGTGCCTTCGCGAAGCCGAGCAGCCGGCTGCCCCGGTTGGGGGATTCGCGGCGGGCGAGGGCGATCTGCGCGGCCACGCCCTGGCCCCATTCCGCGGCCGGGACCCCTGCCCGGGCCTGGCCCCGGCGCTGGGAGGCATCAAAGGCCACGGCAATCCGGGCCTGCAGCCCGGCGATGACGCATTTGAGGTCCTCCAGGCCCGCCAGCTGATCGATCAGCCCGGCATTGTCCGCGCGAAGCCGCAGCGAACCCGCCGCCGCGATCAGGTCCTGCACGCAGGCACAGCTCGAAGCGGAGCTGGACGCAACGGTATTCGAGCCGGCGGTGTCCGACTCGGCGTCGTCTTCAAACGCGGCCCCGGCAAAGGCAGGGTCTGCAAATGAGGTATCGGGAAAAGGATCCTCTGGAAAAGTGGCGTCTGGAAACCCGTCGTCAGGGAAAGGGTCGAGTGGAAACGCGTCGACGGGAAAATCAGCGTCCGGGAAATCGGCGCCGGGAAAATCGCCCCGGGGAAGAGCGCAGCCGCATTGCAGCGCTGCCTTCGTCAGGTGCGTTTCCCCAATTCCATCCATAAACACAGTCTGCCAAGGGGCACAGACAATTTAGGGTCGGGGCCGGTACCAGCTAAGAGAGTTTCCAATAGCTGGCCAAGCCCCACGAGCGCTGTGCTGTTCCGAGGGCAGGAAGCCTGCGATATCCGGCCCAAGGTGGACTAACCCGGCACTCGCCTCAGTCGTTGTTCTTGCGGAGCGCTTCCGTCAGGACCCGGGCTGCGTTGCAGACCACCTCGGCGTGCAGGCGGCCGGGCTGGCGGGTGAGCCGCTCGATGGGGCCGGAGATGGAGACGGCGGCGATTACACGGCCGGAGGGACCGCGGACCGGCGCCGAAACCGAGGCGACCCCCGGCTCCCGTTCACCGAGGCTCTGACCCCAGCCCCGCCGTCGTACTCCCGCCAAAACGGTGGGAGTAAATCGCGCGGACTGGAGTCCTTCCAGCAGGCGGTCATGGTCCTCCCATGCGAGCAGGACCTGGGCGGCGGAACCCGCCTTCATGGACAGCTGAGTACCAACCGGGATGGTGTCGCGGAGGCCGATGGGCCGCTCGGCAGAGGCGACGCAGACGCGCCAGTCGCCCTGGCGGCGGAAGATCTGGGCGCTTTCGCCCGTGGCGTCTCGCAGCTGCATCAGCACCGGACCCGCTGAGGCGATGAGCCGGTCCTCGCCGGCGGCCGAGGCAAGCTCCACGAGGCGGCTGCCGAGAACAAACCTGCCCTGGATATCGCGGCTTACCAGGCGGTGGTGAACCAGCGCCAATGCGAGCCGGTGCACGGTGGGCCTTGCCAGTCCCGTGGCAGCAACGAGCTGTGCCAGAGTCGTTGGTCCGGCCTCGAGCGCGTCAAGCACCTGGGCCGCTTTATCAATGACACCGACTCCACTAGAATTGTCCATGTAATGATATTGCCGTCTCATTATCTGAGATGCAAATCTTTTGACTGGCTTATTACACGGCTCTGCTGCTTCAGTGGAAGTAACAGCCAACAGCAGTGAAGGGAGATGGCCATGGCAAACACATTGGCCGAGAAAGTCTGGGACGCGCACGTGGTGCGCAAAGGCGACGGCGATGGCGCCAACGCCCAGCCGGACCTTCTGTACATCGACCTTCACCTCGTCCACGAGGTGACGTCCCCGCAGGCCTTTGAAGGGCTCCGCCTGGCCGGCCGCAAGCTGCGCCGCCCGGACCTCACCATCGCCACGGAGGACCACAACACTCCCACGCTGGACATCGACAAGCCAATCGCCGACCTCACCAGCCGCACGCAGATCCAGACGCTGCGCAACAACTGCCAGGAGTTCGGGGTGCGCCTGCACTCTCTCGGCGACGCCGAACAGGGCATTGTGCACGTGGTGGGTCCCCAGCTGGGCCTGACCCAGCCCGGCATGACCGTGGTCTGCGGCGATTCGCACACCTCAACCCATGGCGCCTTCGGCGCGCTGGCCATGGGCATCGGCACGTCCGAGGTGGAGCACGTCATGGCCACCCAGACCCTGTCCCTGAAGCCGTTCAAGACCATGGCTATCAATGTCGAGGGCACCCTCCGTCCCGGCGTCACAGCCAAGGACATCATCCTTGCAGTGATCGCCAAGATCGGCACCGGCGGTGGCCAGGGCTACGTCCTGGAGTACCGCGGATCGGCCATCCGGGCACTGTCCATGGAAGCGCGGATGACCATCTGCAACATGTCCATCGAGGCAGGGGCGCGCGCCGGCCTGGTCGCTCCGGACGAAACCACCTACGCATACATGAAGGGCCGCCCGCACGCACCGGAAGGTGCCGACTGGGATGCCGCCGTCGCATACTGGTCCACCCTGCGCAGCGACGATGACGCCGTCTTCGATGCCCAGGTGGACCTCAACGCCGACACGCTCGAGCCGTTCGTCACGTGGGGCACCAACCCCGGCCAGGGCGTCCCGCTGTCGGACAAGGTCCCTTCCCCCAACGACTTCGGCGATGAGAACGCCAAGGCGGCAGCCGAACGTGCGCTGCAGTACATGGGCCTGGAGGCAGGGACACGCATGAAGGACATCCGGGTGGACACGGTCTTCCTGGGCTCCTGCACGAACTCCCGCATCGAGGACCTCCGGGCCGCGGCTGACATCATCCGCGGCCGCGAGAAGGATCCCAAGGTCCGCATGCTCGTGGTGCCGGGCTCGGCCCGCGTCCGTCTGGAAGCGGAAGCCGAGGGCCTGGACCGGGTGTTCAAGGATTTCGGTGCAGAATGGCGCTTCGCCGGATGTTCCATGTGCCTGGGCATGAACCCGGACCAGCTTGAGCCGGGGGAGCGCTGCGCATCCACGTCCAACCGCAACTTTGAAGGGCGCCAGGGCAAAGGCGGACGAACCCACCTGGTGTCGCCTGTGGTGGCAGCTGCCACGGCAGTGCGCGGAACGCTGAGCTCGCCGTCGGACCTTGATCCGGCCCCGGAATCCGCCGCCCTCCAGACGACCGACGCAGCCTAGGAAGACCCCCATGGAAAAGTTCACCACCCACACCGGAATCGGCGTCCCGCTGCGCCAGAGCAATGTTGACACCGACCAGATCATTCCGGCGGTCTACCTCAAGCGGATCACCCGCACGGGCTTCGAGGATGCACTGTTTTCAGCCTGGCGGAAAGACCCGGCGTTCATCCTGAACCAGGCACCCTTCAACGCCGGCTCCGTGCTGGTGGCCGGGCCCGACTTCGGGACCGGCTCCTCCCGCGAGCACGCAGTCTGGGCGCTCAAGGACTACGGCTTCAAGACCGTGCTGTCCTCCCGGTTCGCCGATATCTTCCGCGGCAACTCGGGCAAGCAGGGACTCCTGGCTGCCGAACTGGCGCAAGATGACATCGAACTGATCTGGAAGGCACTCGAGAACGCCCCCGGCACCGAGGTGACCGTGGACCTCGTGTCCAAGACCGTCATCTGCGGGAACGTGGTTGCTCCATTCTCGATCGACGATTACACGCGGTGGCGCCTGCTCGAGGGCTTCGACGACATCGGCCTGACGCTGCAGCACGAGGAAGACATCACCACCTACGAGGCCACCCGGCCGGCCTTCAAGCCGAAGACCCTGCCGGCCAGGCTTTCCTAGGTCCTGTTACCCAGTCGGAGGCCCGTCGCACGAACCTGCGGCGGGCCTTTCCGTTGCCGGGCCCGTACGGGTGAATACTGTATTGAGCCCCCTGTGGATCCACTCCCTGGCCCGCGGGGCCTGGCCGCAGGTCCCGCGGAGGCGGCTTTCACAAGGGGCCGTATTTCGGTTCGGTAACGCAAGCTCATATGCTTAGCTGGTGCCTTTGTAAGGATTTGGGGACGAGTAGTCGTGAGGAAACCGGTAAATGAGTAGTGTTCTGACAATCCGCGGAGGCGTCCCGCTAACTGGCCGTGTCAAGGTCCGCGGTGCAAAGAACCTTGTGCCCAAGGCCATGGTGGCGGCGCTGCTGGGCAATGAGCCTTCGGTGCTCCGGAACGTTCCGGAAATCAAGGACGTCGAGGTTGTCACCAGCCTGCTCCAGCTCCACGGGGTCACCGTGGAGAAGGATCCCGTGACCGGTGATCTCACCCTGGATCCGAAGGACGCCAAGACGGCGCCGAGCACGGCCATTGACGCCCACGCCGGTGACTCACGCATCCCGATCCTGCTGTGCGGCCCCCTGATCCACGCCATCGGTGAGGCTTTCATCCCCGATCTCGGCGGCTGCAAGATCGGCGACCGCCCGATCGACTACCACCTGAACGTGCTGCGCCAGTTCGGCGCCGTCGTGGAGAAGCGCCCGGGCGGCATCCACATCTCCGCGCCCAAGGGACTCCACGGCGCCAAAATCTCCCTGCCGTACCCCTCAGTGGGCGCTACGGAGCAGGTCCTCCTGAGTGCCACGCGCGCCGAAGGCATCACCGAACTCTCCGGCGCGGCTACCGAGCCCGAGATCGTGGACCTCATCGCTGTGCTGCAGAAGATGGGCGCCATCATCAGCGTCCAGACGGACCGCACCATCCGCATTGAAGGCGTCAGGGACCTGGGCGGCTACAACCACCGGGCACTCTCTGACCGCAACGAATCTGCGTCCTGGGCTTCCGCTGCCCTGGTCACCCGCGGCGACATCTTCGTTGAAGGCGCTTCCCAGCGCGACATGATGACCTTCCTGAACACCTTCCGCAAGGTGGGCGGCGGCATGGACATCGGTGACGACGGCATCCGGTTCTACCACCGCGGCGGCAAGCTGAGCCCGCTGGTGCTCGAAACCGACGTCCACCCGGGCTTCATGACGGACTGGCAGCAGCCGCTTGTTGTGGCACTGACGCAGGCCGAGGGCGTTTCGATCGTGCACGAGACCGTGTATGAGAACCGATTCGGCTTCACCGACGCCCTGATCCGGATGGGAGCCAGCATCCAGGTCCACCGGGAATGCCTGGGCAGCGTACCGTGCCGTTTCGGGCAGCGGAACTTCCTCCACTCAGCCGTCATCTCCGGCCCGACGCAGCTCAAGGGCACCGACATCGATGTTCCGGACCTGCGGGGCGGCTTCAGCCACCTCATCGCAGCCCTGGCCGCCACCGGCACGTCCCGGGTGACGGGTATGGACATCATTAACCGCGGCTATGAGCGCTTCAATGAAAAGCTCGCAGGCCTGGGCGCCGATTTCGACATCACTGCTGCGAAGTAGCGTGCCCCTGTGAAGGAATCGGCCAAGAGCCACATCACGTTCGTGATCATCGCCGGGATTGCCCGGCCCCTCCTGACACTGATGATGAACAAGAAATGGGAAGGCACAGAAAAACTTCCCGCCGGCGGTTTCATTGCGGCACCCAACCACTGCACCGAGATCGATCCGCTGGTCGTCGGGCACATGCTCTACAACCAGAAGCGCGCCCCGCACTTCCTCGCCAAGGCAGGCCTCTTCAAGGTGCCGGTCCTCGGTAAGCTGCTCCACGCCGTCAAGCAGATTCCGGTGGAACGCTCGACGGCGGGTGCCAACCGCTCCCTGCAGCTCGCCCAGGAGATCGTGGCAGAGGGCGGGGCGATTGTCATCTACCCGGAGGGCACGCTGACGCGGGATCCGGACCTCTGGCCCATGAAGGGCCACACGGGCGCTGCCCGGCTGGCACTCGAAGGTGGTATCCCCGTCGTGCCCATGGCCCACTGGGGCGCCCACGAGGTCTTCCCCCGGTATGCCAAGCGTTTCCAACTTTTTCCGCGGAAAACTTCCAGGATCCTGATTGGCGATCCCGTGGATCTTTCCCGCTTCGAGGGCCGGCCCAGGGACAAAGCCACCCTGACGGAGGCCACCGAGGCCATCATGGATGCAGTCACCGGCCTTCTGGCTGAACTCCGCGCTGAGCAGCCGCCCGCCAAACGCTGGGACCCGGCTGCGCACAACCAGACGAAGCACGGCCGCGACGTGGAGCGGGGCGGACAATGACGCCTGAGCGGGCCCGGCCCGGTGCCGCGGTGTCGGTGGCGGTCCTCGGCGCAGGCTCGTGGGGAACCACGTTCGCCAAGATCCTCGCCGACGCCGCCACAGCCTCGGGCGTCGACCGCCGCATCCGGCTTTGGGGCCGGCGCGCGGAAGTCGTAGAGCAAATTAACCGGTACCACCGCAACCCGCAATACCTCGCCGACGTCGAACTTCCGCCGAGCATCACGGCGTCCACCGACGTGGCCGAGGTGCTCGCCGGAGCAGACCTCGTGGTCCTCGCCGTTCCGGCGCAGTCGCTGCGCCTGCAGCTGCGCGAATGGAAGCCCCTGCTGGAGGCGGACGCCCTGGTGGTGTCCCTCATGAAGGGCCTCGAACTCAGCACCGACGCCCGCATGAGCGAAGTCATCGGCCAGGAGCTGGATATCCCCGCCAACCGCATCGCCGTGGTGTCCGGGCCCAATCTGGCCATGGAAATCGCCCGGGAGGAACCCACGGCCTCGGTCGTGGCGTGTCCCGACTCGGCGGTCGCCGGCTGGATCGCCAGGAGCTGCACCTCTCCGTATTTCCGCCCTTACACCACCTCGGACATTGTGGGCGTCGAGATCGGCGGCATCGTCAAGAACGTCATAGCCCTGGCGGTGGGAATCTGCGAGGGCAAACAGATGGGCGATAACACCAAAGCGTCGGTGATCACCAGAGGACTTGCGGAGACCTCCCGCCTGGCTCTGGCTCTGGGCGGCGAAGCACAAACCATGGCGGGACTCGCCGGGTTGGGGGACCTCGTGGCCACCTGCTCGTCGCCGCTGTCCCGGAACCACACTGCCGGCCGGCTTCTCGGCCAGGGACTCACCCTGGATGAAGTCGCCGAAAAGATGACCCAGACGGCTGAGGGCATCAAGTCCGGGCAGGCTGTCCATGAACTTGCCGGTAAGCTCGGCGTCGAGATGCCCATCACGGCAGCCGTCGTCGCCGTGCTGGCCGGAAAATTGTCCGTTGACCAACTGGGGCCGCTACTGCTGGCCCGGGAACTTAAATCCGAAGGCGATTACTGACAGTGTCGGAAGAAAACTTGACCGCAGCGGACAACGCCCAGACGAGCAGGCCCCGCGTTGCGGTGCTCTTCGGCGGGCGTTCGAGTGAACACGCCGTCAGCTGCGTCACGGCAGCCGGGGTGCTGGGCGCAATCGACCGCAACAAATACGACGTCATTCCCATCGGGATCGCCAAGTCCGGGCAGTGGGTTCTTGCTGCGGGGGACACCGGGCAGTGGTCACTTTCGTCGACCTCCCTGCCCGAGGTTGCGCCGTCGTCCCAGACCGTGACACTCGCCGAAATCGGCGGGGAGCACCAGCTTATCGTGGCCTCGCCCAACGAGGTGCCGCAGGAACTCGGCACGGTGGACGTGGTTTTCCCGCTGTTGCACGGTCCGTTCGGCGAGGACGGAACCATCCAGGGCCTCCTGGAGCTTTCCGACACGCGATACGTGGGTGCCGGGGTACTGGCGTCCGCCGTGGGCATGGACAAGCATTTCATGAAGGTGGTCTTCGAGGCCGCCGGACTGCAGGTTGGCCCCTACATCGCTGTGACGGACCGGCAGTGGCGCAACGATCCCGAATCGGTGCGGAAGCGTGTCGACCTGCTCGGTTACCCCGTGTTCGTCAAGCCCGCCCGCGCCGGATCCTCCATGGGTATCTCAAAGGTGGATCGCCTTGAGGACCTCGACGCGGCCATCGAGGCCGCCCGTGAACACGACCCCAAGCTCGTCATCGAGGCCGGCATCGTCGGCAGGGAAATCGAGTGCGCCGTGCTGGAAGGCCGGGGTTCCGATGCACCGCGGACGTCCCTGCCTGGAGAAATTTCCGTGGCCGCCGGTGACCATGAGTTCTACGACTTCAACGCCAAGTACGTGGATGACGCCGCCGCACTGAGCTGCCCCGCGGCTATGCCCGAGGAGGCTATAGCCCGGGTGCGGGAGCTCGCCGCCGTGGCATTCGACGCAGTCGGAGCCGAGGGCCTGAGCCGGGTCGACTTCTTCTACACCGCCGACGGCGCGCTCATCATCAACGAGATCAACACCATGCCTGGATTCACGCCGAAGAGCATGTATCCGCAGATGTGGGCCGCCTCGGGGCTGAGCTACGCGGAGCTGATCGACGAACTCATCTATCTGGCGCTGAAGCGCAAAACCGGTCTCCGCTAGGACGCGCCGCTGGCCGGGCCCGTCCGGCCCCGGGTCCTGACCATCTCTGGTCGAGCCTGTCGGGACCTACTTGCTGGTGGGCAGGTCCTGAAGGTCTTCCTGGCCAACGCAGTTGCGGCTTGCCTTGATTTTCCCGGCAGCCCCGGAGAGGTCGGCCAGCACAGTCGCCGAGCTGATCTTGTTCGGGTCCATCAGGATTTCCGTGGCCGGTTCGCGGCCGAAGGTGGTCAATGTCCACACGGGATTGCCCTCCTTGATGACCCAGTCGACGTCATTGACGCTGACACAGCGGTCCGTGGTGGGCCCGGGTACGTTGACTCCGCACCGCAGGATCACTTGGGAGGGATCACCCCATGCGGCCGTCGCCTGGCTGTTTGTCTTGCGGAGGCGGGCATCGCCAATGGCGTCAGGGAGTGCCACCATCATGGGAGCGCAGGCCGGGTTCGCGGCGTCGGCGGCGGGCGCAACATCGACGGCGGGGGAGCAGCCGCCCAGCGCAAGGGCGGCGGCTGAAGCCACGGCCAGAACTGACCAGGTGCCGGGCCGGCTGGCCGGTCCGGGGACCCGAAGGTTTCGGGCTGTTCGGGCTGATCCAGGCGTGCGGCGGCAGTGCATGCGTTAACCCTATCCCGGAGTCAGGACCCGAATTGCCGTGAGGTCACCGGCGCCCCGGATGCCGGGAAACAATGTCGTCCCGTCGCGGTAGCGTAGTGGCGTGCCCCAATCACCACTGACTGTCGCCGAACTGTCCGAAGCCGAGTTGCTCACGCGGATCTTCCCGCGGCTGGAGCTGAACGCCGTGCACAGCGCGGCCGTTCTCCTGGGTCCTGGCGATGATGCCGCCATCGTTGCCGTGCCGGACGGCCGGACAGTCATCAGCATCGACACCCAGGTACAGGACCAGGATTTCCGGCTCCAGTGGAACAACGGCTATCGGACCACCGGCTACGACGTGGGGTGGAAGGCGGCAGCCCAGAACCTCAGCGACATCAATGCCATGGGCGCCACCGCAACCACGCTCGTGGTCAGCCTCACCATGCCGGCCGACACTCCGGTTGAATGGATCGAGGACCTGGCGGACGGGCTGGCCGCGGCCATCGGAAAGCTCGGGGCAGGATCATGCTCTGTCGCTGGAGGCGATTTGGGCCGCGGGGGCGAGCTGTCCGTCACTGTGGCGGTTCTCGGCACGCTCAGCGGAGGTCTGCCCGTACTGAGGTCCGGGGCAACGGCCGGTGACACTCTGGCCATTGCCGGCAATGCCGGCTACGCCGCTGCGGGGCTCGCACTCCTGGAGTCGAACCACCCTGTGGCATCGCTGGCCCCGGAACTGAGGCTGTTCCTGGATCTCCAGTGCCGCCCCGAGCCGCCCCTTGATGCCGGGCCAGGGGCGCGGACATCAGGAGCCACCGCCATGATGGACATTTCGGACGGGCTCGTGCGGGACGGCACCCGGCTCGCTGTTGCGAGCAACGTCGTGCTGGACCTTGATCCCGGGAAGCTGAAGCAGCTGGCCGCGTCACTGCGGCCGGCCGCCGCGCTCCTGGGGGCCGATCCCTTGGCGTGGGTGCTGGGCGGCGGAGAGGACCACGGCCTGCTTGCTACATTCCCCGCGGACATTCAGCTGCCTCCCGGGTTCACTGGGATAGGCTCAGTACAGGCCCGCGGTTCGAATGAAGCGGCGGGCGTTACGATCGCGGGACGGCCCGCTGACTCCGTGGGATGGGATCACTTTGCAGACTAAGATTGCCGCTAACGCGCAAGCGATGAAGCGGTGGTTGGGCAAGGCCGAAACAGCCCTGGGGAACCACAGTGACCGCCTCAATGCGATCAACATCTTCCCGGTGGCCGACGGCGACACCGGCACCAACCTTTACCTGACAGTCCGGGCAGCGGCCCGTGCGCTTCAGGAGTCCCCGCCGGAAACGTCGCAGAGGGCCAGCATTCAGCTGGTCCCGGCCCAGAACGACGTCGGTGCGGTCCTCGCCAAAGCCGGGCAGGCCGCGATGGAGCAGGCCAGGGGAAACTCCGGCACACTGTTCTCGGTTTTCCTGTGCGCCGCCGCCGAGCCCTTGTCGGGGCACATGCGGCTCACCGCCACGTTGCTGGCCGCGGCCCTCAACCGGGCGCAGATCCGGGCCTGGTCGGCGCTCAGCGACCCTGTGCCCGGGACCATGCTGTCGGTCATGGAGGCAGCCGCCCGGGCAGCGGCCGCCGTCGACGCCGCCCAGAACGGGAATGACAGCAACCACGCCCTGGGCCTGGTGCTGGACGCCGCAGTTGAGGCAGCACTCGAGGCCGTCGTCCGCACCGAGGGCCAACTCGATGCCCTGCAGGCCGCCCACGTCGTGGACGCCGGCGGCGTGGGGATGCTGCTGATCCTTGATTGCCTGCGGTCGGCGGTACTCGGCGGGGAACTCCAGAGTGAACTGCTGGACGGCCTGCACGGCTACGACGTGCAGGACCCCCACATCCACGCGGACCTGCCGGATGACGACGGCGTGGAGGTCATGTGCACCATCAGCCTGTCGCCGCTGGACGCGGCCACTCTCAGGCAGCGCCTCGACGAGCTCGGGGATTCTGTGATCATGAGCCAGGTGGGGCCGTCTCCGGATCAGGAAGGCCGGTACCGCTGGCGGGTCCATGTGCACGTCCTGGAGCCAGGTCCCGCCCTGGAGATGATCGGTTCCCTCGGCGAGCCCACCGGCGTAACAGTCAGCGAGCTGGCACTGCCACGAGACCCCAACCCGGTGGAGGCTGATGTCCGGAGCCTCGAGGGTTGATGAAACACAGAGGGCCGATGAACGCAGAGGAAAGATGAACACCGAGCTTGAACTCGGCCTGGAGCGCCGGATGGGCAAACGCTCCGCAGCCGTCGTCGAAAAACACCTGGGGATCACCACGGTTGGCGGCCTGCTCAACTACTTTCCGCGCCGCTATCTGAGCCGGGGTGAGCTCACGCCCATCAGCGAGGTTCCCCTGGACGAGGAAGTGACACTCATCGCAAGGGTCGTCTCGAACAGCACCCGGCAGATGCGAGCCCGGCGCGGTTCCCTGACCGACGTCGTGATCTCCGACGACGCCGGTGCCGGCAACTCAGTCCGGTCTGCGGGGGCCGGCCTGCCGGGCACCCTGAAAGTCAGCTTCTTCAACGGCTTCCGGGCCAAAACCGAACTCCAGCCCGGCCGCCGGGCCATGTTCTCCGGAAAGGTGACCCGCTATGGCGGATCGCTGGGGCTGACCAACCCCGATTTCCTGTTGCTCGACGAGGACCCGGACACTCCGGGGATGGATCCGGAAAAACTGGCCGCCATGCCCATCCCGGTGTACCCGGCAACCGCGAAACTCACCAGCTGGTCAATCCAGAAGGTGATCGCGACGCTCCTGGACACCGTTGACCTGGATGACCTGCCGGACCCGCTGCCCGCAGGCATCTCTGCGCGCGAGAAGTTCCTGCCCGTCGCGGAGGCCTACCGCCTGATCCACGCGCCGCAGACCCCTGTGGACTGGCAGCGCGCCCGGGACCGCTTCCGGTACCAGGAGGCCCTGGTGCTCCAGTCTGCCCTTGCCCGGCGCCGCGCCCAGCTCGCCGCCGAGGAAGCAACAGCCCGCCGGCCCCTGCCCGACGGACTGCTGGCTGCCTTCGACCGCCAGCTGCCGTTCACCCTCACCGGCGGACAGGCCGCCGTGGGCAAGACGCTCTCCGGTGAGCTGTCACAGGACGGACCGATGAACAGGCTGCTGCAGGGCGAGGTGGGATCAGGCAAGACCATCGTGGCGTTGCGGGCCATGCTCCAGGTCGTCGACGCCGGGGGACAGGCTGCCCTGCTGGCACCCACGGAGGTCCTCGCAGCGCAGCACTTTGACTCCATCCGGCGGACGCTCGGGCCGCTGGCCGCCGACGGGCTGCTGGGCGGCCTGGGCGACCACACGGTCCAGGTCAGCCTGCTCACCGGTTCCATGCCCACCGCCGCCCGCAAGCAGGCGCTGCTCGACGCCGCCTCCGGCACCGCCGGCATCGTCATCGGCACCCACGCCCTGCTCAGCGACAACGTTTCCTTCTACGATCTCGGCCTCATCGTGGTGGATGAGCAGCACCGCTTCGGCGTGGAACAGCGCGACGCCCTGCGCGCGAAGGCGAGCAAGCCCCCACACCTGCTGGTCATGACCGCCACCCCCATCCCCAGGACGGTGGCCATGACCGTCTTCGGTGACCTCGAAACGTCCGTGCTGGACGAGCTGCCGGCAGGCAGGGCGCCCATCAGCACGCACGTGGTGGGCCTTGCGGAGAACCCCGGCTGGGCAGGCCGGATCTGGTCGAGGGCCCGGGAAGAGATTGACGCCGGGCACCAGGTCTATGTCGTGTGCCCCAAGATCGGAACGGACGACGACGGCGACTTCAGTCCCGGCGAAGCGGAACCCGGCGCCGGGGAACTGGAGGGGGACGGTGCCGCACGCGAGCTGGCCTCGGTGACAGGCGTCGTCGAACATCTCCGCGAGGAACCGGCCCTGGCGGGTGTGCCGCTGGCACCGCTGCACGGGCGCCAGGATCCCCTCGTGAAGTCAGAGACCATGGCCTCGTTCACGGCCAACGAGACCAAATTGCTGGTGTCCACCACCGTGATCGAAGTGGGTGTGGACGTGCACAACGCCACCCTGATGGTCATCCTCGACGCGGACAGGTTCGGCATTTCGCAGCTCCACCAGCTGCGCGGACGGGTGGGCCGCGGTGGGCTGCCGGGAACCTGCCTGCTCGTCACCACGCTTGAACCCGGCCACCCCAGCCGCCGCCGGCTGGATGCCGTGGCCGCCACCACAGACGGGTTCGTACTCTCCCAGGAGGACCTGAAACTGCGGCGGGAGGGCGACATCCTAGGCGCGTCCCAGTCCGGCGGCCGGTCAACGCTGAAACTGCTGAGAGTGCTGGAACACGAGGACATCATCGCCCGCGCCCGGCAGGACGCCCAGGACATCGTCGGCAGCGACCCGTCGCTCGCGGACCACCCGGCACTGGCGGAGGCCATCGACGATTACCTGAACCCCGAGAAGGAGGCGTTCCTTGAACGTGGCTAGCAGCACCGATGCGCTGGGACCCCAAGCAGCGGCACGCCGGGCGGAAGCGGGGCCGGCGGCATGAGCCGGATCGTGGCAGGGGCTGCGGGAGGAACGCCGCTGGTCAGCGTGCCGGGTTCGCTGACGCGTCCCACCACCGACCGCGTTAAGGAAGCCCTGTTCTCCCGGCTGGACGCCTTCGATGTGCTGGCTGGCTCCCGCGTGCTCGATCTGTACGCGGGCTCCGGCTCACTGGGCGTGGAGAGCGCCAGCAGGGGCGCCCAGGCTGTCGACCTCGTCGAATTTGCCGACCGGGCGAGCGCCGTGTGCCAGCGGAATGCGGACCTGATCAACGGTGTGCTGGGCCGGAAGACGGTCACCGTACACCGCTCGCGGGTTGAGTCGTTCCTGGAGCGGACGGCTGATGGAACCCGGTGGGATGTGGTTTTCCTGGACCCGCCGTACCCGCTGGACGAGCCGGCCCTGGCCGCAGTCCTCGGGAAACTGGCCCGCCACCTGGCGCCGGGCGCGGTGGTGGTGGTGGAAAGGTCGTCAAGGACGCCGGAGCCGTTCTGGCCTGCAGCCCTGGAACGCTTCGCGGAGAAGAAATACGGCGAAACCCGGCTGTGGTTCGCCGAGCCCGTCAGCGACCACCAGGTGGACGTCGTTCCGGAGGCAGAGGACTGAGCCTCAGCCTGACAGCTGATCCAGGTCGACTCCCGCCAGTACCTTGGCCGGGTGCGGCCCGCGGGCTGTCAGGGCGGCCGTCCATTCGGGCGGCCATGGCTTCTGCGTGCCGGCCAGGATGATGTTCCCGGGATACCGGCCGGTGAACATGCCGGCTTCGGCGAAGGCGGCCACATCGGTCATGGCACGCCGCAGGGCCGCGACCTGGCTGCGGACCAGGGTCAGGCCAGGCTCGTCACCGACGTTCACGATCAGCACGCCGCGCGCCGACAGCCGTGCCGCGCATTCCTTATAGAACTCCTGGCAGGCGATATGTTCCGGAGCGTCGGGGCCGGAGAAGATATCCAGGATGACGACGTCAAAGCGCAGGTCCGCGGGCAGCTCCGCCAGCGCTTCGCGGGCGTCGCCGATAACCGTGTGCAGTTCGGTGCCTTCGGGCAGCGGTAGCTGCTCCAGCACGAAGTCCAGAAGCTCCCGTTCAAGCTCCACTGCGTACTGCACGGATCCCGGGCGGGTCGCCTGGATGTACCGGGCCAGGGTCAGCGCGCCGGCTCCGAGATGCAGGGCAGTGACCGCCTCCCCCCAGGGCGCCGCGAGGTCCACCATGTGACCGATCCGGCGCAGGTACTCGTAGAAGATGTCTTCCGGGTCCGCCAGGTCGACGTGTGACTGCTCGGCCCCGCCGATGCTGAGCACGAAGCCGCCGTCAGTGAACGGGTCCGGTTCTATGACGGCATGCTGGCCGGTGGTGCGGAGAAAACGCGACACCGGCGAGTGACCTTCCGCCACCGTCAGAGCCTGTCCCGCAAGGTCGCCAGCCTGGTGGCCGCTTCTTCCAGGACCTCGGTCTTCTTGCAGAAGGCAAACCGCAGCAGGCTCCTCGTTCGCTCGGCCCCCTCGGGGTGGCAGAACACAGGAACGGGAATGGCGGCCACGCCCACGAGCTCAGGCAGGCGCCGGGCGAGTTCCACGGAATCACTGATCCCCAGGGGAGACGTGTCGACATTCACGAAATACGTGCCCTGCGGCGTGAACACGTCCAGGCCCGCCGCCCTGAGACCGTCACTCAGGATGTCGCGTTTCTTTCCCAGCGTGGCGGCGACGCCGTCGTAGAACGCGTCGGGCAGCCCCAGCCCGGCCGCAATCGCGCTCTGGAAAGGCGTGCCGGAACTGTAGGTGAGGAACTGCTTCACGGTCCGGATGGCAGACACGAGGTGCTCCGGCCCGCTCAGCCAGCCAACCTTCCAGCCGGTGAAGGAGAAGGTCTTGCCGGCCGAGGAGATGGTGACGGTCCGCTCCGCGGCACCCGGCAGGGTTGCCACCGGGATGTGGCCGACGCCGAACGTGAGGTGCTCATAGACCTCGTCGGTGACGATGAGGGCGTCATACTTCCGGGCCAGTTCGACCACGCGCTGCAGGACGTCCGCCGGAAAGACGGCGCCGGTGGGGTTGTGCGGATTGTTGAGCAACACCACTTTGGTGCGGCTGCTGAACGCATTTTCGAGTGCCGCGAGGTCAGGCATGAAGTCAGGGGCGAGCAGCGGCGCCGTGACATGCGTGGCACCGGAAAGGCCGATAATCGCGCCATAGGAGTCGTAGAAGGGCTCAAAGGTCAGGACCTCGTCGCCGGGGCCCACAAACGCCATCAGCGATGCGGCGATACCCTCGGTAGCGCCCGTAGTGACGATGACCTCGGTGTCCGGATCCGGAGCCAGTCCGTAAAAGCGCTGCTGGTGGGCGGAGACAGCCTGCCTCAGCTCGGGGATGCCTTTGCCCGGTGCGTACTGGTTAGAGCCCTGGGCGATCGCCGCCTGGGCGGCTGCCTTGATTTCCGCGGGGCCGTCTTCGTCCGGGAACCCCTGGCCGAGGTTGATGGCGCCGGTCCGGACGGCCAGAGTGGTCATTTCTTCGAAGATCGTGACGCCCAGGGTTCCGTCGGAAGCCAGGAGGTTCGCCCCCATGGCCGCCCGCTGCCAGGGCGCCGGAAGTGTCTCTGCCATTACGTTCCCGCCTGTCCGGTCAGCCCACTTTCCTGCGCGGCTGATGCATCCAGTCATGGTATCCCGGCTTGGACATACGGTAGGTTCGGAGCATGAGACGCGCCGTATGCCCAGGCTCCTTCGACCCCATCCACAACGGACACCTTGAAGTCATCGCCAGGGCCGCGAGCCTCTTCGACGAAGTGATCGTGGCCGTGTCCACCAACTACGCCAAGAAGTACCGGTTCACGCTGGAGGAACGGATCGAGATGGCCAAGGAGACGCTGGCCTCCCTGCGTGGCATCGTCGTGGAGCCTGTCGGTGAAGGCCTCCTCGCCGAGTACTGCCGCCAGCGCGGCGTGTCCGCCATCGTCAAGGGCCTGCGCTCGTCCTCGGATTTTGACTACGAGCTGCCCATGGCCACCATGAACCGGCAACTGAGCGGCGTGGAGACAGTGTTCCTGCCCGCTGAGGCGCACTACCTGCACCTGTCCTCGACACTGATCAAGGAAGTGTTCACCCTGGGCGGGAACGTGGCCGAATATGTGCCCCGGTCCGTCCTGAAACGGCTTGTCGCGGGTGGGCCTGCCCCGGGCCAGCCGTCGAGAGGGTAGGCTTGACCGGTACATTCCGGCTTTCCGCCGGTTGTGTGGTGCTTTTCCCGGTCGCATGGCGGCTGGCCTTAGCTCCTCCGCTTTGCCGGGGCCGGCCTCCGGTTTGAGTCCCCCGAGGACTTCAGGCTAAGATAATACGTCGGTCATATGTTCAACAGGAGTTCTCATTAAACGAGATGCTAGTTCGCCCTTGATGCTTGATGTCAAGGACCTCGGACGCAGTCCGGGGAGCATGCGTACGCTCACCGAACATGTGCCCGCGCCAGGTGATCTTGGCGTGGCGCTCATTGGCGTTCAGGAAGGCTCGGACATCGAGCTTGACCTGAGGCTTGAGGCCGTACACGAAGGAATTCTGGTATCCGGAACCGTTATCGTCGAAGTGACCGGCGAATGCGGCAGATGCCTGGATCCCCTTGCGTATGACCTCGAAGTCAATGTGCAAGAACTTTTCTTCTACGAGGGCGCCCAGTTCTCCGACGGAGAAGACGAAGAAGAGCAATATCGAATCGAGCACGATCTAATCGATCTTGAGCCGGTGTTGCGGGACGCAGTTGTAACCATGCTGCCGTTCCAGCCGGTGTGCCGGGAAGACTGCCAGGGCCTGTGCTCCGAATGTGGAGTGCGCCTGGAAGACGAGCCGGGGCATCACCACGAGGTCGTAGATCCTCGCTGGGCTGCCCTAGCTGACTTGGCTAAGCCTGACCGGCAAAATTGATTTGTAAGTGTTTTTCTAGAGAGAAATGAGTTAGCCGTGGCTGTCCCGAAGCGGAAAATGTCTCGCTCGAATACCCGCGCCCGCCGCTCCCAGTGGAAGGCGACTGCCCCCCACCTGGTGAAGACTGTCGAGAACGGCCAGGTTACTTACAGCCTGCCGCACCAGGCAAAGGTCGTCACCGACTCGGCTGGCACCGCGCTGTTCCTTGAATACAAGGGCCGCAAGGTCGCAGACGTCTAATCGGCCCACAGGCTGACCAGGATGTCTTCAACTGAAGAGCTTCTGAAGCGTCTCGGTGTCTCCATTGACACCGAGACGCTTCGTCTTGCTCTGACACACCGTTCCTATGCCTACGAAAACGGGGGCATACCCACCAATGAACGGCTCGAGTTTCTGGGGGACTCCATTTTGGGTTTCTCAGTAACCGATGCGCTCTACCGCGATAACCCGACGCTGCCCGAGGGCGACCTCGCCAAGCGCCGGTCGGCCGTGGTCAGTACCCGTGCCCTTGCGGGCATTGGACGCAGCCTGGGCATTGGTGACTACATCTACCTGGGGCAGGGCGAGAAGCTCACCGAAGGCAAGAACAAGGCATCGATCCTCGCTGACACGATGGAGGCGCTCATCGGTGCCACCTATGTGTCCAACGACATCGAGACCGCCCGCCAGCTTGTCATGCGCCTGATCGGTCCGCTCCTGCAGGATGCAGCCGCCCTCGGGGCCGGCACCGACTGGAAGACCAGCATCCAGGAACTGGCTGCCGGCCGTCAGCTCGGCAGCATCTACTACGCCGTGGAAGGGTCTGGTCCAGACCACGCGCGGACGTTCGTCGCAGAGCTGCAGATTGGCGGCACGCCGTACGGCAAGGGATCGGGCCACTCCAAGAAGGAAGCGGAGCAGGAAGCTGCAGCCGACGCCTGGCGCAAGCTTTCCGGCGCAGACACGGCGGAAGCTCCTTCGGAACCTGCCGCCGGCAGCTAGGTGCGCGGTGCCTGAACTCCCCGAGGTCGAGGTGGTCCGCCGCGGCCTGGTGAACTGGGTTCTCGGCCGGACCATCACCGGCGTCGAAGTCTTGGATCCCAGGTCCGTGCGTCGCCACGCCTTGGGACCTGAGGATTTTGCCGGGAACCTTGAAGGCGCGACGGTCCTTGACGTGGTCCGCCGCGGAAAATTCCTGTGGATGCCATTGCAGGGCGAAGGCGCTGATTCGGTCGACCCTTCAGTGCTGCCCCAGGTTGCCCTGATGGCGCATCTGGGCATGAGCGGCCAACTGCTGATGCAGGACAGCGACGTGCCGGACGAGAAGCACCTCAAGGTGCGGCTGCACTTGAGCCCGCGGGCCGGGATGCCCGGGCAACTCAGGTTTGTGGACCAGCGGATCTTCGGCGGCCTGTTCGTCACGTCGCTCATCCCGACGGACGACGCCGGCCCGGGCGGGCTGGCCGAGGTGCCGATGCCCCTTGTCGCCCAGGAAGCGTCCCATATTGCGCGCGACCCCTTGGACCCGCACTTTTCCTTCGACGACTTTTATCGCAGGCTGCGGAGCCGCAGGACAGGTCTCAAGAGGGCACTCCTGGACCAGGGCCTGGTGTCCGGGATCGGCAACATCTACGCAGACGAAGCCCTGTGGCGCGCCAAGCTTCACTACGCGCGCCCCACGGACAAGCTCCGGCGGGCGGACGCCGAGCGGGTCCTCACTGCAGCCCGCGAGGTCATGCTCGACGCCCTCGCGGCAGGCGGCACCAGTTTCGATTCTTTGTACGTGAACGTTAACGGCGCCTCAGGCTATTTTGACCGTTCCCTCAACGCGTACGGCCGGGAAGGGGAGGAATGCCGCCGGTGCGCGGAGTCCGGCATTGTCAGTCTCATGAAACGCGAGCAGTTCATGAACCGTTCCTCCTACACCTGTCCGGTGTGCCAGCCGAGGCCCCGAAACGGCCGTTGGTGACCGCTGTCTCCGGGCACAAAAGGCCGTAAATCCGCGGATTCCGGCCCTTATGGCAGTACATTTAGGCAGGACACGCAGCCGCTGCCGCCACTCAGGAGATCCGAAATACCTTGCACCTCAAGAGTCTGACCGTCCGGGGCTTCAAGTCGTTTGCCTCGGCCACGACCTTCGACTTTGAACCCGGAGTCACCGCGGTGGTGGGGCCCAACGGCTCGGGTAAATCGAACGTGGTGGATGCGCTGGCCTGGGTCATGGGCGAACAGGGAGCCAAGACGCTCCGCGGCGGCAAGATGGAAGACGTGATTTTCGCCGGCACCTCCGGCCGCCCGCCTTTGGGGCGCGCGCACGTCTCGCTGACCATCGACAACTCCGACGGCGCGCTTCCCATCGAATACAGCGAAGTGACGATCTCCCGGACGCTGTTCCGCACCGGCGGTTCCGAGTACGCCATCAATGGCGCCGGTTGCCGCCTCCTGGACATCCAGGAGCTGCTGTCCGATTCCGGCCTGGGACGCGAGATGCACGTCATTGTGGGCCAGGGGCAGCTCGACAAGGTACTGCACGCCACACCCGAAGACCGGAGGGGTTTCATTGAGGAAGCCGCCGGCATCCTCAAGCACCGGCGCCGCAAGGAAAAGACCGTCCGCAAGCTCGAGGCCATGCAGGCCAACCTGCAGAGGCTCAGCGACCTGACAGGAGAAATCCGGCGCCAGCTGACACCGCTGGGCAAGCAGGCGGAAGTTGCGCGGCGTGCCCAGACAGTCCAGTTCGAGGTCCGGGATGCCCGTGCCCGGCTGCTGGCCGACGACCTCGTCCGGCTTCAGAACACCCTGGCCCAGGACGTCGCCGACGAAACCGCGCTCAAGACGCGGCGCGCCGTCGTCGAGAACGAGCTGGGAACCGGCCGTCAGCGACAGGCCGCGCTGGAACAGCTCGCTGCCGAGGCAACCCCCAGGTTGAATGCTGCACGGGACACGTGGTACCAGCTGTCGGCCGGCCGCGAACGGCTGCGGTCGCTCGGTTCCTTGGCGCAGGAACGGTGCCGGCTGCTGGGCTCCGCGGACGCGGCACCCGATCCCGGCCGAGACCCCGACCAGCTGGAAAGGCAGGCGGCCCGCGTGCGGGCCGAGCATGCCGAACTTGAGCAGCAAATCGTCGCCAGGCGCGACGTTCTGGCGACCGCCACCGCCGCGAAAAGCGAGGCGGAAAGCGCCGCTGCTGCCGAGGAAAAGCGCCTCACGGCCGCCCTCCGTGCCGCTGCCGACCGGCGAGAAGGCCTGGCCAGGCTTGCCGGCCAGGTGGCGGCGGCGAGGTCCAGGGTGGAATCGGCGCAGGCAGAAGTGGGCCGGCTGCGCGAGTCCCAGGCTGCAGGCGATGAGCGCAGGAAGCTGGCCCAGTCCGAGTTCACGGCGCTTGAATCGCAGGTTGCCGGAGTCGAGGACGGCGAGGAATCCCTCGACGCCGAGTACGAGGACGCCACTGCGGTGCTGGACGCCGTTCTCGCAGAAATCGAATCCCTCCGGAGCGCCGAGCGGGAGGCCGTGCGGGAGCGAGATGCACTCCGGGCCCGGCGGGATGCGCTCCAGTTGGGCCTTAACCGCAAGGACGGGTCCGGGCACGCCCTCGCGGCCGGGCTGCCCGGCGTCGTGGGATCGCTGGCGTCGGCGCTGACGGTCGAACCCGGCTACGAAACCGCCATTGCAGCCGCTCTTGGCACTGCCTCGGATGCCGTTGTTGTCCGGGATGGCGCAGCCGCGGCTGCCTTGGTGCAGCTCCTGAAGGACGACGACGCCGGCCGCGCCACTCTGCTGCTTGAAGATCAGGCAAAGCCGGCGGGCTTTTCGCCGGACGGCACCGGGAAGCTGCCGGACGGGTCCGGCACGCTGCCGGAGGGTGCCCGATGGGCGACGGAGCTCGTGTCGGCATCCGGCGCCGCCGCAGCGGCGGTGCACGGGCTGCTGGCGTCGACGGCCGTCGTCGATGGCCTGGACTCCGCGGCCGGCCTGATTGGCGAACGGCCCGGGCTGACAGCCGTCACCCTCGCCGGCGACGTGTTCACGGCACTCACCGTTACCGGGGGTTCGGCCAAGGCGCCGTCGCTGCTTGAGGTGCAGGCCGCCGTCGACGACGCCGCGTCCCGGCTTGCCGGGGTCACCGCAGGGCTGGAGCAATGCCGTTTCGCACTGGCGGGCGCGGAGTCCCGCCGGTCCGCGGCGCAGGACAGGGCTGACTCGGCACTGGAAAGGCTGCATGACTCCGACGCGCGGCTCGCGGCCGTGGCGGAACGGCTGGGCCACCTGAATTCGGTCCTGCGCAGCGCCGTGGGGGAGAGCGAACGGCTGGCCGCGTCGCTGGCACGGGCCGAAGCCAACATCGTGACCGAGCAGGAAGCCCTCACCGCAATCGCCGCCCGGCTGGCTGCGGCCCAGGAGGCACCTGCCGAGGAAGAGCCGTCCACCGGGCGGCGGGACGCCATGGCCGAGGCTGCCACCCTGGCGCGTTCAACCGAGATGGATGCCAGGCTCTCGCTGCGCAGCGCCGAGGAGCAGCTGTCCGCTATCCGCAACCGCGCAACGTCGCTGGAACGCGCGGCCGCCTCGGAACGCCGGGCCCGCGAGGAGGCCGCCGAGCGGGCACGCCGCCGCAGGGTCCAGGCACGGCGGGCTGCTGCCGTGTCCCATGCGGTGGCGCACACGATCCGGTTCAGTGACATCTCGGTCGAACTGGCTGCCCGGGAACGCGATATTGCCGAGCAAAACAGGGAGCAGAGGGACCGTGAGCTGGCCGAGGTCCGGACCGCCAACGACGCCCTGGCCCGGGAGCTTGCGGAACTGACGGATTCGGTGCACCGTGACGAGCTGGCCCGTAGCCAGCAAAGGCTGCGGATTGAGGTGCTGGAGAACAGATCGGTCGAAGAGCTGGGGCTCACGACCGACCAGCTCGTGGCGGACTACGGCCCGGACCGGCCGGTTCCGCTGCCGGCGGGCGGGTCCACGGACAAATGGGCGGAGCTGCGGGCGCCCGTCGATGACGACGGCAAGCCCGTGGTGGAGGGGAAGCCCTTTGTGCGGGAAGAGCAGGAAAAGCGGCTCCGCAAAGCGGAACGGGACCTTTCGTCCCTGGGAAAGGTCAACCCGCTGGCGCTGGAGGAATTCGCGGCGCTGGAGGAAAGACACCAGTTCCTGAGCACGCAGCTGGAAGACCTCAGGTCCAGCCGGAAGGACCTGCTGGACATCATCAAGGAAGTCGATGACAGGGTGCAGCGCGTGTTCGCGGAGGCCTTCGCCGATACGTCGGCGCAGTTCGTCCGGGTCTTCGCCCGGCTATTTCCGGGCGGTGAGGGCCGGCTGGTCCTCACTGATCCCGGCGACATGCTCACCACAGGCATCGAGGTCGAGGCGAGGCCGGCGGGCAAGAGAATCAAACGGCTTTCCCTGCTGTCCGGCGGTGAGAGGTCCCTGACGGCGGTAGCGCTGTTGGTGGCGATCTTCAAAGCCCGGCCCTCGCCGTTCTACGTGATGGACGAGGTGGAGGCGGCGCTGGACGACACCAACCTGGGCCGCCTCATTACGATCTTTGAAGAGCTTCGCGAATCCAGCCAGCTCATCGTGATCACACACCAAAAGCGGACCATGGAGGTGGCGGACGCGCTGTACGGCGTAACCATGCGCGGAGACGGCGTGTCCACTGTGATCAGCCAGCGCCTGGGAGCCGACGTCTAGCTGTACGGACAGGCCCGGACCGCCCGCAGCGCCGCGCGGTGTTATGAGAAGCTAGGGGTGTGAACGACATCCTCCCCATTCTCCTGCCCATTCTTGCTGCCCTGGTAGTCATCGGCGGGCTGGTCCCGGTGCTGCTTAAAGCACGGAAGTCCGGCACCCGGTACCCAGATACACGCGACGCCAACGATCCGGTGAACCCGCTGGGAGGCGGCGGAACCCTTCTGGAAGACCGCCCGGTGGCGGCTCCCGAGCGGAAGGCCCCGGGCGGCGTCGACGTCGAAGGGGTCGAAACGGAGGTTCCGGACGACGTTGCCGGCCTCGAAACTATTCCGGTCGAGACTCCGCTGCCTGTGGAGGGACGCCTCACCCGCCTCCGGGAACGCCTGGTCAAGTCGAACAACGTCCTCGGTAAGGGCCTGCTCGCGCTGCTTTCCAGCGACAAGATTGATGAGAATGTTTGGGACGAGGTGGAGGAGACGCTGCTCCTCGCCGACCTCGGCACCGAGCCCACCATGCAGCTTGTGGACGCCCTCCGCGAGCGGGTGAAGGTCCTGGGCACCCGTTCACCCGATCACGTCAAGGCACTCCTCCGAGAAGAGCTCATTAAGCTTGTCGACCCTACGATGGACCGGAGCCTCCACATCGAACGGCACGCTGACAAGCCTGCCGTAATGATGGTGGTCGGCGTGAACGGTGTGGGAAAGACCACCACTGTGGGCAAGCTCGCTCGCGTCCTGGTCGCGGAGGACAAGGACGTTCTGCTCGGTGCCGCGGACACCTTCCGCGCAGCCGCCGCCGAGCAGCTGGCCACGTGGGGCCAGCGGGTCGGCGTTGCCACCGTGAAGTCCGACGTCGACGGAGCGGACCCGGCGTCGGTCGCCTATGAGGCGGTCAAGGCAGGCATCGAACAGGAAGTCGACGTGGTCATGATCGACACCGCCGGACGGCTGCAGAACAAGGTCGGACTCATGGACGAGCTCGGCAAGGTCAAGCGCGTCATCGAGAAGCTCGCGGAAGTGGACGAAGTGCTCCTGGTGCTCGACGCCACGACCGGCCAGAACGGGCTCAACCAGGCGCGGGTCTTCGCCGAAGTAGTGAACATCACAGGCATCGTCCTGACCAAACTGGACGGGACAGCCAAGGGCGGCATCGTCGTGGCCATCCAGAAGTCCCTCGGCGTTCCCGTCAAGCTCATCGGGCTCGGCGAGGGCGCGGATGACCTCGCCCCGTTCGAAGCCGAAGGCTTTGTCGACGCGCTGCTGAACTAGGACTGGCTGGACTGGGGCGCGGTCGCCGTCTGCGCCGTCTCCCGGGCGAGAAGCCAGGCGACAGCCGCCAGCAGCAGCACGCTGCCCGTCACCGCGAAGGCCCAGCCGTAGCCCAGCGCATCCGCCAGCAGACCGGCAAAAACCGGTCCAAGGATGGCGCCGATGTCGGCGGTCATCTGGTAAGCGGCGAGCACCCGGCCGCCGGACCGCTCGCGGCCAATCACGTCGGCTACGGCGGCCTGCTGGGCAGGCCCCAGCAGGCCCGCGCCCACGCCTGCCAGCATCGATGCGGCAAGGAACCAGCCCAGCACATGGGTGAGGCCTATCCCGCCGGTTGCCAGTCCGGTCAGCGCCAGCCCGGCGAGCATCATCGGCTTCCGGCCAAGACTGTCAGCCAGCCTGCCTGAAAATGTCAGGGCCACGGCGTTGCCCGCGGCAAAAACGGCCAGCGCCCAGCCGGCTGCCTCGGGTCCGGAGCCTAGGGCGGTGACGGCGAACAGGGGCACGGTGGCCATCCGCACGCCGAAGGTGGCCCAGCCGTTGGCGAAACTTGAGAACAGCGAGGCACGGTAGGCGCTGTCGCGTAGCGCCTCACCGAATTGCATGGCCGGTACGGCCGAAGCGTCATGGCCGCCCGTGCGCGGCACGTGGCTGAGCTGCGTCTGCACCACGAGCGCCGCCAGCACCAGGGCTCCGGCGTAGGCCAGGAACGGCACCCGCAGCCCGAACCCGGCCAGCAGGCCCCCCACGATGGGACCGCAGACATTGCCGATCAGGAACGCCGAGGCGTAGGCGCCGGACACCCTCCCGCGGCTCTCCGGAGGGGCCAGTCGGATCACCAGCGCCATCGACGCCACCGTGAACATCACCGATCCGGCGCCGCCAAGCCCCCGGAACACGAGGAGCTGCCAGTAGTTCTGCGCGAAGGCGCAGGCCGCGGTGGAGGCCGCGACGATGAGCAGTCCCGTTACGTAGACCGGCCGCTCACCCAGCCGACCGATCAGCGCGCCGCCCGCAGGGGCGAACATGAGCCGCATGAACGCGAAGATGCTGACGATCACCGCTGCGGCGGTAGCTCCGACGTCGAAAGTTGTGGCGAACTGGGGGAGCACCGGAGCCACCAGCCCGAAACCCAAGGCTATGAGGAACGCTGCGACAAGCATCACCTTGATGTCGCGGGGCAGCCGGGCCTGGCTGGCCCGCCTGACGGCTGGGAACCGCAGTCTTCCGGCGGCGGGACGGGAGCGTGGCGTCATGAAGCGGAGATCCTTGCAAAAGGGACGGAGTGGCGGTTTGGGACTGGTGAAACATAACCGTAACAAGCCAGATATGCACCATTTACTTCCGGGAGGTTCTTGTAACAGGCCGGCAATCTAAATCCTCCGCCAGCGAAACACAGCCCGGCAAAACTTTACTTAGAACGCAAAAGGCGTTGGGACAGGGCGGGCAACTCCGCACAACAAAAGCAAGAGAGGACGTAGACCATGGAACTCACCGCAGGTCTCGTTTGGCTCCTGGTCGCTTCAGCACTCGTGCTGTTCATGACCCCGGGCCTGGCATTCTTCTACGGCGGCATGACCCGTGCGAAAGCTGCCTTGAACATGATGATGATGAGCTTTGTGGCCATCGGAACCGTGGGCATCATGTGGGTTCTGTGGGGCGCGTCGATGGCGACGAGCAACGAGGACAACTTCTTCCAGATCTTCGCGAACCCGTTCAGCCACTTCGGTCTGCACAACTTTACCGATCCCGCGGATCTGCTCAAGGTCGGCTACGCCGCCACCTTCGCCATCATCACCGTGGCACTGATCTCCGGAGCCGTCGCTGACCGCGCAAAGTTCTCGGCATGGACCATCTTCACGCCCATCTGGGCCACCCTGGTTTACGCCCCCCTGGCCTACATGGTCTGGGGCGGGGGACTCTTCTCCAAGGATGGCTGGTTCGGTCAGACGTTTGCTCCGGTGATTGACTTCGCCGGCGGCACAGTGGTCCACATCAACGCCGGCGTGGCAGGGCTCGTCCTGGTACTGATCATCGGTAACCGCAAGGGCTTCGGCAAGGACCCCAACCACCGCCCGCACAACATTCCGTTTGTCATGCTCGGTGCAGCCATCCTCTGGTTCGGCTGGTTCGGCTTCAACGCCGGTGCGGCCGCCACAGTTGAACAGGCTGGCCTGATCTGGATCAACACCCTGGCAGCCCCGGCAGCCGCGATGCTCGGCTGGCTCGCTGTGGAACGGTACCGTGACGGTCACCCGACTTCGCTGGGCGCCGCTTCCGGTGTCGTCGCCGGCCTGGTCGCCATTACCCCTGCCTGCGCCAACGTGTCTCCGCTTGGTGCCATCGCCCTCGGCGTAGTCGCAGGTGTCGCCTCCGCACTGGCAGTTGGACTGAAGTTCAAGCTGGGCTACGACGACTCACTCGACGTCGTCGGCGTCCACCTTGTCTCCGGCGTCGTCGGAACCGTGGCCATCGGTTTCCTCGCGACACCGACACAGGGCCAGGCGGGCCTCTTCTACGGGGGAGGCACCACCCAGCTCGTCGCCCAGGCTTTGGCGGCCCTCATGGCCATCGCCTTCACCTCGGTCATGACCTTCATCATCGCCTACCCCATCCACAAGTTCATGGGCTTCCGTGTCTCCCAGGAACAGGAAGTGGTGGGTGTGGACCTCAGCCTGCACGCCGAGACCGCCTACGAGTTCGGCATCGGCGGCCACGGCGGCAGCTTCCAGCCGCTGCATGAACTGATCACCGGCAACGCCCAGACCAGCGGCACGACGACCGCCGCGCCGGGCGTAGAGGGCAAGAAGACAGAAGCAGCATCAGGCAAGGAAAGCGTGGGGGCATGAAACTGATTACAGCAATCGTCCGTCCGGAGAAGCTCGAAGCCATCCGGGAAGGCCTGGAGGCCTACGGGGTCCAGGGCCTGACGGTCAGTGCAGCCAGCGGCTACGGCCGGCAGCGAGGTTACACCGAGGTCTACCGGGGTGCCGAGTACAACGTGGACCTGCTGCCCAAGATCCGCGTGGAGGTTCTGGCCACGGACGAACAGGCTGACGACATCCTGGATGTCATCATTGCCAGCTCCAATACCGGACGGGCCGGCGACGGCAAGGTCTGGACCATGGATGTCTTCGAAGCAGTGCGGGTGCGGACGGGCGAACGTGGCGTAGCAGCCATCTAGCACCGGACAGCAAGCACAGTCCCAGCCCAACGGGAATGCAGAAAAGGGCCGGTCACCTGAAACGGTGGCCGGCCCTTTTGCATACCCAAAGCGATTCGGCCCTATTCGCTGCGGACCGAACCTGCCAAGCCGTCCGGAGCGTTCGTGCCCGCCTCGTATTCCTCCAGCGGAACGGAGTCCCGCGACCAGGCCCTGAGCACCGGCTCCACAATCCGCCAGCACTCCTCGGCGGTGTCTCCCCTGACCGAGAGCAGGGGATCGCCGGTCAGGACGCCCTCCAGCACCTCCCCGTAGGGGAGCAGTTCGGAGGCATTCAGCTCCGCATTGAGGGTGGTGCGGTCCAAACTGAAGATGTCCCCGGGACCGTTGACGTCGACGTCGAGCTCGAGGGTGTCAGGCCCGAAACCGATCCGGAGCTTGTTGGGGGCGTCAACGCCGGAGAATCCCTTGGGAAGGTGCGGCACGGGCCGGAACGTGACCACGGCCTCCTTGCGTTTGTCGCCAAGCGCCTTGCCGGAGCGAAGAATGAACGGCACGTCCTTCCAGCGCCAGTTGTCAATGTCCACGCGGATTTCAGCGAGCGTTTCGGTGTTCCTGTCCGGGTCGACCCCCTCCTCCTTGACGTAGTCGGGGACCTTCCTTCCGTCGATGCTGCCGGCCGCGTAGCGGGCACGGCGCGTGCTGGTCTTGTACGGCGGCCTGATGCTGCTGGCACGGAGGACAGCGGCTATGGCGTCCCGGAGGTCGCGCTCGCCGAGCGTGGCCGGCGGTTCAATGGCCATCAGGGCCATGATCTGCAGCAAGTGGCTCTGGATCATGTCCCGGAGGGCGCCCGCGCTGTCGTAATACCGGGCGCGGCTTTCGAGGGCCAGATCTTCGTCGAAGATGATCTCCACCTGCGCGATGTGTTCACGGTTCCACACAGGCTCCAGGAAGTTGTTGGCAAAGCGCAGGCCCAGGATGTTCAGCACTGTGGCCTTGCCCAGAAAGTGGTCCACCCGGTGGATGTGGTCTTCGGGGACGAGGTTCAGGAGTGTCCGGTTGAGCTGGCGCGCGGACTCCTCTCCGGAGCCGAAGGGCTTCTCCATGACGAGCCGGGTGCCGGCAGGGACCTGCCGCGGCGCCAGTATCTCACAGGCTTTCTGACTCACGTGCGGTGGCAGGGCGAAGTAGACGGCCACTGGGCCCTCCAGCTCTGCCAGCAGCGAAGCCAGAGGACCGTCCGCAGTGACGTCGAGCTGATGATAAGTCGTGGCCTTCGCGAGCGACGTGAGTGCCTTCTTCCCGGCGGAGTCGGCCCCGCCAGCCGCATCGGCGAAGGCGGCATGGACACGGTCCTGCCACTCCGCCGGCGACCACGGGTCCGATCCCGCCCCCACGAGGTTGAGCCCGCCGGCCCCGCCTTTGGCCACCAGCCGGGCGAGCCCGGGCAGTAGGAGCCGGCCGGTGAGATCGCCGGAGGCTCCCAGAATGAGCAGAGTTTTCACAGTTGTTTGGCTCGTCACCCTGACAGCATGCCACCTTGGAGGCCCGGCTTGGTACCCTAGATAGTCGAGTCCCGTCGTCGACGCGGTTGGAAACAACGGCCGAGACGCTGGTGTGCCGCAGGGCAGCCATCCGTACATCCACTGAAAGAAGTGCACGGCGCGTGTTCAATTCACTCTCTGACCGGTTGACAGCAACCTTCAAGAATCTCCGTGGCAAGGGCCGCCTCACCGAGGCAGATGTCGACGCCACAGTCCGGGAGATCCGGCGGGCCCTGCTGGACGCAGACGTTGCCGTGCCCGTGGTGCGCGAATTCACCGGACGCGTGCGCGAGCGTGCACTCGGCGCCGAGGTCAATGCCGCGCTGAACCCGGGCCAGCAGATCGTGAAGATCGTCAACGAGGAGCTCGTCGAAATCCTCGGCGGGGAAACGCGCCGCATCCGCCTGGCCAAGACCGGGCCCACCATCATCATGCTTGCCGGACTCCAGGGCGCCGGCAAGACAACTCTCGCCGGCAAGCTCGCCAAGTGGCTCAAGGCGCAGGGTCACAGCCCCATCCTGGTGGCCGCCGACCTCCAGCGCCCTAACGCAGTGACCCAGCTGCAGGTCGTCGGCAAGCGCGCCGGCGTTCCCGTCTTCGCCCCGCACCCCGGAGCCACCTCCGAGCTTGAGCACCCGGCCGGCGACCCTGTCGCCGTCGCCCGGCAGGGCGTCGAGGACGCCCGCCAGAAGCTTCACGACGTCGTGATTGTGGACACCGCCGGACGTCTCGGCGTCGACGCGGACATGATGGAACAGGCACGCCAGATCCGACGGGCCATCGTCCCGAATGAAGTCCTCTTCGTGATCGACTCCATGATCGGCCAGGACGCTGTGAACACGGCGATGGCCTTTGATGAGGGCGTCAACTTCACCGGCATCGTGCTGTCAAAGCTCGACGGCGATGCCCGCGGCGGTGCCGCGCTTTCCGTCGCGTCGGTCACCGGCAAGCCCGTCATGTTCGCGTCCACCGGCGAAAGCCTGGACGATTTCGAGCTGTTCCACCCGGACCGCATGGCGTCCCGCATCCTCGACATGGGCGACGTCCTCACGCTGATCGAGCAGGCCGAGAAGTCCTGGGACAAGGACGAAGCTGCGCGGATGGCGAAGAAGTTCGCCGACCAGGAAGACTTCACGCTGGACGACTTCCTCGCCCAGATGCAGCAGATCCGCAACATGGGCTCCATGAAGAAAATGCTCATGATGATGCCCGGCGCGCAGAACATCCGCCAGCAGTTGGAGCAGTTCGACGAGCGCGAAATCGACCGTGTCGAGGCGATCGTCCGCTCCATGACCCCGCACGAGCGAGTCGCTCCCAAGATCATCAACGGCTCGCGGCGGGCCCGCATCGCCAAGGGTTCCGGTGTTCACGTTTCCGAGGTCAACGGCCTGCTGGAGCGCTTTGCCCAGGCCCAGAAGATGATGAAGAAGATGGCCCAGGGCGGCGGCATGCCGGGCATGCCCGGAATGCCGGGAATGGGGGCCGGCGGCGGTGCCCGCAAGGGTGCCAAGAATGCACCCAAGAAGAAGGCACGTTCGGGCAACCCCGCCAAGGCGGCACAGGAACTCCGTGACGCAGAGGCCCGGCGCGCCAGCGCGGCCAAGGCGCTGCCCACGGGCGCTGCCTTCGGCCAGCAGGGCGGCGACTTCGACCCGTCCGAGCTGAACCTGCCGAAGGGCTTCGACAAGTTCCTCGGCAAATAGGCGCACTGTCATGTCGGCCCGCGCCGATGTCGGGCCTCTGCCATAAGGTTGGGTCATGTTTAAGCAGCGGGTAGTGTTCGTCCACGGGGCCGGGAGCTTCGGCTCCGCCGCCTGGCCGCGCCAGCACGGCATGGCCCTGCAGTATGACGCCCTTTTCCTGCGGCGGCACGGCTTCGACGCCGAAGCGGAACCGCTGGAGACGGACTTCGCCGAGGACGCCCAAATCGTGCTTCGGTCGCTGGCCGATGACGGCCGGGGCGCTGCCGGAGGCCACGTGGTGGCGCACTCCCAAGGGGCCATCGCAGCGATGATGGCCGCCGTCGAACGCCCGGACCTCGTGTTCTCGCTGACGCTCGTGGAGCCCGCCTGCTTGTCGCTGACCGCGGAACTGCCGGCCACGGCGGCCCACCGGGCGTTGATGGAGCCCCTGTTCGAGGTCCGGCACCAGCTCGGCGACGACGACTACGAGCGGGAGTTTGTGCGGCGTGCCTTCGCTGCGGAAGCGCCCGGCCCGAGCACGCCGGAAGCGAGGCGTGCCGCCAGGCGACTGCGGCTGCAGGCACCTCCCTGGCAGGCCCCGTTGCAGATCGTTCCGGGCGTCCCTACTCTGGTCCTCACCGGCGGTTGGGAACCCCTCTATGAGGAGATTGCCGGGTACCTCAGGGAGACCGGCGCCCTGCACCGCACTGCCGCGGGCGGGCACCGGCCCCAGGATTCCCCCGAGGGTGACCGTTTTATCCGGTCATTTGTTGCCGAGGTCGGCCGGCGGCGACAGCCCCGGGCGTCCTGATTTAGCGGGTTGTTTCCGGAAGCTTGAGCTCCGGCAGATAGACCTTTCCGCCGGCGGCCAGGAACTCCTGGCTCTTTTCACGCATTCCTTCGGCCATCTCGGCAAGTGCCGCCTGCGCTTCGGCCGAGCCGTACTCGTTCCGGATGTCCTGGCTGATGCGCATGGAGCAGAACTTGGGCCCGCACATGGAGCAGAAGTGTGCGGTCTTGGCAGGCTCGGCCGGCAGCGTCTCGTCGTGGAAGGCCTCTGCCGTTACCGGGTCAAGGGACAGGGCGAACTGGTCCCGCCAGCGGAACTCGAAGCGCGCCTTGGACAGGGCGTCGTCCCTCTCATTGGCGCCGGGGTGGCCCTTGGCGAGGTCTGCGGCGTGGGCGGCGATCTTGTAGGTGATCACGCCGGTCTTCACGTCGTCCTTGTTGGGCAGCCCCAGGTGTTCCTTGGGCGTCACATAGCAGAGCATGGCCGTACCGTAGCGGGCGATCTCCGTGGCACCGATGGCGGAGGTGATGTGGTCGTAGCCGGGCGCCACGTCCGTGACCAGCGGGCCGAGGGTATAGAACGGAGCGCCCTTGCACAGCTCCTGCTGGCGCTCGACGTTCTCGCGCACCAGGTGGAACGGGACGTGGCCTGGGCCTTCAACCATCACCTGGACGTCGTATTCCCAGGCACGCTGGGTCAGCTCCGCCAGGGTGTCCAGTTCGGCGAACTGTGCGGCGTCGTTGGCATCGGCGGTTGCGCCCGGCCGGAGGCCGTCGCCGAGCGAAAAGGAGACGTCGTACTTGGCGAAGATCTCGCACAGCTCGTCAAAGTGCGTGTAAAGGAAGTTCTCCTGGTGGTGTGCGAGGCACCAGCCGGCCATGATGGACCCGCCGCGGGACACGATGCCCGTGACGCGGTTGGCGGTCAGCGGGACGTAGCGCAGCAGCACTCCGGCGTGGATGGTCATGTAGTCCACACCCTGCTCGCACTGCTCAATCACGGTGTCCCGGAAGATCTCCCACGTCAGGGCATTGGCCTCACCGTTGACCTTCTCCAGCGCCTGGTAGATCGGAACGGTGCCGATAGGGACGGGGGAGTTGCGGATCAGCCATTCGCGGGTGGTGTGGATGTCATCGCCGGTGGACAGGTCCATCACGGTATCCGCGCCCCACTGGGTGGCCCACTGCAGCTTGTCCACTTCCTCTGCAATCGAACTGGTTACAGCCGAGTTGCCGATGTTGGCGTTGATCTTTACCAGGAACGCCTTGCCGATGATCATGGGTTCGGACTCGGGGTGGTTTATGTTGTTGGGGATGATGGCACGGCCTGCAGCCACCTCGCTGCGCACCAGTTCAACGTCGCAGTTCTCGCGGAGTGCCACGAAGCGCATTTCCGGGGTGAGGACGCCCTGCCGGGCATAGTGCATCTGGGTCACCGTCTTGCCCCCGACGGCGCGGCGGGGCACCGGCTGCGCTCCCTTCCACTCCGCGGAAGCTGCGCCGCGACGTACAGCCGACCTGCCGTCGTCGAGCAGGTTCCGCTGCCGGCCGCCGTACGGCTCCGTGTCCCCGCGTGCTTCAATCCATTCCGAGCGGAACGGGGCGAGGCCCACTACCGGGTCGCTGCCCGGACCCGCAGTCCGGTAGACCCGCAGCGGCTCGTTCTGCTCCCCGTTGGGAGACGGCTCCAGGGCGATTTCCGTGACCGGGACGCGCAGGCCTTCCCCCTCGATGTAAGCCAGTGAGTGCGACTTCAGCGACTGGGTGGTCTGCTGGCCAGCTTCGTTATGGGCCGCCTCGTTTTGGGCAGGGCTCAGCCGTGTTTTCTGGGTGTTCATTTACTGCTCACTTCCTTCGCCGGCATTACCCGGACAGGTTCAACGGTCGCAGGCTGCGCTAGCCCGATCTCAGCCCCTGCAGGGGCACCCGTGTGGTCGTAGACGAAGCTACCACAGGGCGGCAGGCGGGTGCCGCATCCGTGCCGGGTGTGACACACGCCGGGCCGGGCCGTACGGATTACGCTTGAGCCATGGCGCCCATCATCGAATTCAGCGGGACCGCGCTTACCGGCCCGGACCAGGAGCGGGCAGGCCTTTGGGCCGTGGACGGTCGGCTGACCTTCCGCCGCCCGGCAGTCGTCCCGGACGCAGTACTTGACGGCTGGGTGCTGCCCGGCTTCGTGGATGCCCACTGCCACATCGGGCTGGGGCCCGGAGGCGCCGTGGACGACGACACCGCCTATGCCCAGGCGATGACTGACCGCGACGCCGGCACGCTGCTCGTCCGGGACGCAGGCGCGGCCAGCGATACCCGCTGGCTCCAGCGCAGCCCGGAAGCGCCGAGGATCATCCGGGCCGGGCGGCACATCGCCCGGACAGGCCGCTATCTGAGGAATTTCGCCGTCGAAGTGGAGCCGGAGGGCCTTGTCGAGGCGGTCCGCAAGCAGGCGCGTTCCGGCGATGGCTGGGTCAAGCTGGTGGGGGACTGGATCGACCGCGACGCCGGCGACCTCGCGCCGTCGTTTCCCGCCTCGGCGGTACGGGACGCCGTCAGCGCCGCCCACGATGAGGGCGCCAGGGTCACTGCACACTGCTTCGCCGAAGACACGCTCGACGACGTGCTGGACGCCGGAATCGACTGCATCGAACATGCCACGGGACTTCTGCCGCGGCACATTCCCAGGCTGGTCGAGCAGCACGTGTCGATCGTTCCCACACTGATCAACATCGCGACGTTCCCGGATATCGCTGCCCAGGCCGAACCCAAGTTTCCGCGCTACGCGGCCCACATGCGGGCCCTGTGGGAAGGCCGGAATGAACGGATCCTGGAAGCGCACGAAGCCGGGGTGCAGGTTTTCGCTGGAACGGACGCGGGCAGCGTGATCCGGCACGGCCGGATAGCTGACGAGATCCTGGCCCTCCACGCCGCAGGCCTTCCGGCGGCTGCTGCCCTGGACGCCGCCTGTTGGGGTGCCCGCCGGTGGCTGGGAGCGGAGGGCCTGGCCGAAGGGGCAAGTGCCGACGTGGTGTTGTGCACTGAGGACCCCCGCGAGGTGCCCGGAACCATCAGGGATCTCAGGGGCATAGTTCTGCGGGGACGCGTTGTCCGTTTAGGAATAAATTGAAGCTTCAAGTAATTTAGATATGTAGAGACCATCGAAATCCGGTGGCCAGGGAGTCCGGGAGTACTCAAATGACACCAGCAGCCAGCAGCCAGGATCTTCTTCCTGCCGATCTCACCATGGGCACTGTGATGCTCAAAGTGGGGGACATGAACCTCATGACCGACTACTACCAGCGGGCGCTCGGCCTCGACGTCGTGGCGGAGCAGGACGGCGGCCTTTACCTTGGCAGGCTTAAGACGCCGCTGGTTCATCTCGCTCCCGCCCCGGGCCTGAATATTCCGGGCCGGGGAGAAGCCGGCCTCTTCCACACGGCACTCCTGTTCGACAATCAGGAGGCACTGGCAGCCACCGTGGCCACCGCGGCGCAGTACGAGCCGCAGTCCTTCACGGGAAGCGCCGACCACCTGGTCAGCGAGGCTTTCTACTTCAGTGATCCGGAAGGCAACGGCATCGAACTCTACTGGGACCGCCCCCGCGATGCTTGGTCTTGGGACGGCAAGAATGTAGTCATGGACAGCCTTGCGCTGCCGCCGCAGAAGTACCTGCAGGACCACCTGACCCAGGGTGCGGTGGAGGGCCAGCGCGGCACGGAGGCAGGGGTGGGTCACGTCCACCTGCAGGTTGGCGACGTCCAGTCGGCCCACGACTTCTACGTTGGCACCCTCGGATTCGAGAAGACGGCAGGCTGGCACGGCCAGGCCCTGTTCGTCTCCGCCGGAGGCTACCACCACCACATGGCCATGAACGTCTGGAACAGCCGCGGCGCAGGTCCCCGGCGGGACACCCTGGGCCTGGGCGAAGTCCTCATCGAAGTCCCGGCCGGCGACGACGTCGGAGCGCTCGCCGACCGCCTAAAGGTCGCCGGAGTCGCTGCCCACCACACCGGGGCGGAGCTTCGGTTCCAGGACCCGTGGCGCAACCGCATTCGTGTCGCCGTGCGCTGAGCGCGCAGTACGCCGAAACCATCGTCGGCTGAATCCACGCGGCGGGTGTGGGTTAGGCTGATTTCGACCATCCCCGGGCGGCCGCCGCTGCCGCCTGGGGACCCCGCCGTCGACGGAACGAGGACGATGTCCATGGGCTTCACCGAAATGTTTGTTGCCACCCACAGTGAAGCCCTCAAGCGCGCCGCTGCACTTGGCGCCGGCGCCTCCGCGTCCGCCGGGGGCGTCCGGATTCCCGGGATCAGCGACTTTGAAATTGAACAGCTTGGTGATCTCGCCGGCACGGCCGTGCACGCAGCGGGTGCCGACTATGAACTCGCCATGGTGGACGTGGCCAGCGACGCGCTGCTCGGAGTGCCGCCGGCCATGGTCCGTGCGCTCGCCGAACTGCTCAGCTATGAATCCGAAGGGGAGGGCAACGTCCTGGACGATGTTGCCGAGAAGTGGGCGGCCGAGGACGACATGCCCTTTGGCGCGGACGAGGCGCGGAAGTACGTCCAGCAGCTGGCAGAACTCGCCGGAAGCGTCGACGAGAACAGCCGGACCGGCCTCTACGTGTGGTCTTCCTGACCGACCGCAGGCACCGGGCACGCCAGCGCGGTCACGCCGGCGGGAGCGCCTTTTAGCCCCCAGGCCGCCGAAAACGGAGCCCGGGGGCATGTCAAGTCGAAATAGTGCCGCCGATCTGGCACAATAAACAGGTACTTGATCTGCGTGGCCCCTCTCTCCGCGTCCGGATCTTGTCCTTTTAGAACCCCCTAGTACGGCCCGCCCCACGGGTGCAGAACGCCGGGCTCGACCCCGTTTCAGAAACAGGAGTGACCACAAAAGTGGCCGTAAAGATTCGCCTTAAGCGCTTCGGTAAGATGCGCGCACCGTACTACCGCATCGTCGTCATGGACGCACGCTCCAAGCGTGACGGCCGTGCCATCGAAGAAATCGGCAAGTACCACCCCACCGAAGAGCCCTCGTACATCGAGGTCGACACGGACCGTGCCCAGTACTGGCTCGGCGTCGGCGCACAGCCGTCGGAGCAGGTCGCCGCGATCCTCAAGATCACCGGTGACTGGCAGAAATTCAAGGGTCTCCCGGGCCAGGAAGGCACCTTGAAGACCAAGGTTGCCAAGGAAGCCTTCGTTGCTCCGGAAAAGGGTTCCGTGATCATCCCGGAAGCCATCACCAAGAAGGCCAAGGCAGAAGCTCCCGCCGAGGCTGAAGCAGAGACCACCGAGGCTGAGTAAGTTGCTGGCAGAAGCGCTCGAACACCTTGTCCGCGGTATCGTTGACTCCCCTGAGGATGTCAAGGTCAGCGCGAAGAACAACCGCCGCGGGGACACCCTCGAAGTGCGCGTTCATCAGGAGGACCTTGGACGGGTAATCGGACGCCAGGGCCGCACCGCGCGCGCACTGCGCACCGTTGTGGCGGCATTGGCAGATGGCGAGCAGGTCAGGGTCGACGTCGTCGACACCGACCGCCGCCGGTAACGCGCCTGCAACACTTGTCTTGAGTCCGGCCCCTCCACCAGCTAACGGTGGAGGGGCCGGACTGTTTTTACCGCAAGACCGACGCGCAACCACAGCGCAACCACAGCGCAAACTTTCACAACGCACTCCGGAACAGAGGAACACATGCAGCTTCAGGTGGCACGAATCGGCAAGCCCCATGGAATCCGCGGCGAGGTGACCGTCCAGGTGCTCACCGATGCCCCGGACGACCGGTTTGTCCCCGGCACGGAGCTCGTGGTGGAGCCTGCGTCGGCCGGGCCCCTGACCGTGCTCAGTGCACGCTGGAACAAGGACATCCTCCTTCTCGCGTTCGAGGAAATTGAAACCCGGAACGAGGCGGAGACCCTCCGCGGCGCCAAGCTGTTCATCGAAACCGAGGAGCTCGACGAGGACGACGACGAAGGCTGGTACGAGCATGAGCTGGTAGGCCTCGAAGCGCGCGTCGGCTCCCAGGTGGTCGGCAAGATCTCGGGTCTGAACACGATGCCCGTCCAGGACCTGCTGGTCGTGGAGACTCCCGACGGCAAGGAAATCCTCATTCCCTTCGTGGAGCAGATCGTTCCCGAGGTGAACGTGGAAGAAGGCTATGTCCTGGTGACCCCTCCGGCCGGGCTGTTCGAGATCAACACCGACGACAGCACCGCCGAAGACGCTGAAACTGCGGGCGAGGCGGAAGCCGAGGCCGGAGAGGCAGAGTCCGGCCGGCCCGAGTCGGGGGCCAAAGCCTAGATGAGAATCGACGTCGTCAGTATTTTTCCCGAGTATCTGGCACCGCTCGAACTCTCGCTGATCGGTAAAGCACGCCAGGACGGGCTACTGGACCTCAACGTCCACGACCTGCGCACTTTCACCACGGACCGCCACCGCACCGTGGACGACACCCCCTACGGCGGGGGAGCCGGCATGGTGATGAAGGCCGAACCATGGGCGCAGGCGCTGGCGTCCGTGGCCGCGGCGCGTCCGGCTGCTGCGGGCAAGCCGGTGCTGATCGTTCCGTCTCCGGCGGGGGAGCGCTTCAACCAGGCGCTGGCCTACGAGCTTGCGGAGGAGGACCAGCTGGTCTTCGCGTGTGGCCGCTACGAAGGAATTGACGAACGCGTCATCGAATGGGCGGAGGAACACTTCACGGTGCGCCCCGTCAGCCTCGGCGACTACGTGCTAAACGGCGGCGAAGTGGCTGTCCTGGCCATGGTCGAGGCGATCGGCAGGCTGCTGCCGGGCGTTGTGGGCAATCCGGAATCACTCGTGGAGGAGTCGCATTCGGACGGCCTGCTCGAGTACCCCGTCTACACCAAGCCCTCCGTGTGGCGGGACCGCGAAGTGCCGGCGGTCCTGCTCAGCGGCAACCACGGAAAGATCGCACAGTGGCGCCGCCACGAGCAGTACCGGCGGACGGCGGAACGCCGCCCGGACCTGCTGGAGACGTTCGACGCCGGAAGTCTTCCCCGTGCTGACCGCACCGCCCTCGCGGATCTCGGGTACGACGTCGTTGACGCTCGCCTTAAGCGGCGCCCGGACGCCGGAAGCACATCGTCCGCCTGAAGTCCCGCAGCAATTGGTTGTAGACCTCCGAGTGTGGCAAAATTAGTCTTTGTGTCTGCTGGGCCCGCACCTGCCACAGGGGGAGCGCAGCCAACAGCAGACACCCCGGTGCCGCCAATCAGTGGCGGGGCCGGACCACAACACTTTCGGCGGCAATTCCCGGGACCTAACTGTCCGGGCTTGGCTGTCGTGACCCAACGTGGATGACCTGTGGCGTTCACCAGGAGTGGATCAATGCATATCCTCGATTCCGTAGATGCAGCCTCGCTGCGCACCGATGTTCCCGAGTTCCGCGCGGGTGACACCCTCAAGGTTCACGTGAACATCATCGAAGGCAAGAACTCCCGTGTCCAGGTATTCCAGGGCTTCGTCCTGGGCCGCCAGGGCGACGGTATCCGTGAGACCTTCACGGTCCGCAAGGTTTCCTTCGGTGTCGGCGTAGAGCGTACCTTCCCGGTGCACTCCCCGATCATCGACAAGATTGAGCTCGTCACCAAGGGTGACGTGCGCCGCGCCAAGCTTTACTACATGCGTGCACTGCGCGGTAAGGCCGCGAAGATCAAGGAAAAGCGCGACTTCAGCACCGCCAAGTAAGTCTTCCGGACTTCACGGCGGGTCCCAACCCGTATCCGGCCAGCGCCGGAGCCATCCGCGACAGCGCCACAGGATACGGACCATGGACAACACAAAACGCCAGCCAGGGAAACCGGGCTGGCGTTTTGTGTTTCTTGCGCTTGCCGCCGCCGTCATCCTCAGCGGACTGGTCCGCGCCCTGTGGCTGGACGTGTATTACATACCGTCGGCGTCCATGGAGCCGCTGTTCAACACGGGCGACAGGATTCTGGTTTCCCGCACCGACTTCCAGTCCGACCCGATTCGCCGCGGGGACGTCGTGGTGTTTGACGGCCGGGGCTCGTTTGCGCCGTTGAACTCCGGCTCGGGGCCGTTGCAGGAGGCCCTGGCCTCGGCCGGACACTGGCTGGGCCTCAGCGGCAGTGATACTACTTACGTAAAGCGCGTCATCGGCCTGCCGGGCGACAGCGTCGTATGCTGCGACCACCAGCACCGGCTCACAGTGAACGGCCAGCCGCTCGTGGAACCCTACCTGTATGCGGGAGATGAACCGAGCAGCCAGAAGTTCAGCGCCTCCGTGCCGGCGGGGCGGATGTGGCTGCTCGGGGACCACCGCTCGGTGTCGGCTGACTCACGCAGCCTGCTGGGGGCGCCGGGTGGAGGCATGGTGCGAATGGACAGGGTAATCGGGCGGCCGGTACAGATCCTCTGGCCGCTTGATAGATTTGCGTCAGTGGCACGGCCACCGCTGGCAGCCATAACAACGACTAAGGACGGACAGTAAATGCCCGAGACAGACCCCGGGACTTCCGAGCCGCAGCGGGCAGCTGCCAGGCCGGGACGACATGCTTCGGGCGAGCCCGTTTCGGCAGTGGCCGTCCCCGGCGAATCCGCACCCCCCCGCTCTGGCGAATCTGCGCAGACCGGACCTGGCGAAGCTTCACCGGCCGGTGCCGGCGAAACCGGATCGGCACGCTCAGGCGAGCCCGCAGCGGCCGGATCCGGCCGCAAGAGGCCGGCTCCCGCCCGAAACCCGTTTCTGGTGTGGCTGAAGGAAATTGCCACGGTGGTGGTCATCGCCGTCGTCCTCTCCTTCCTCATTAAGACGTTCCTTTTCCGTGCGTTCTACATTCCGTCTGAGTCCATGGAGAGCACCCTGGACGTCAACGACCGCATCTTCGTGAACCTCCTCGTTCCTGAACCGTTCGCCCTGGCGCGCGGCGACGTGGTGGTGTTCAAGGACACCAAGGGCTGGCTGCCGCCGGCTCCGCAAAAGGCCGACGGACCGTTCACCTGGGTCGAGGACGGGCTGACCTTTGTGGGGCTCCTCCCGGACAACTCTGAGCAGCACCTGGTCAAGCGCGTCATCGGCCTGCCAGGAGACCACGTGATCTGCTGCGACGCCGACAGCAAACTGACCGTCAACGGAGCACCGCTTGACGAAAAGTACGTGAACCCGGCCGAGGTGCCGCTGGTGCGGAACTTCGACGTCGTGGTGCCCGCAGGCAAGGTCTGGGTCATGGGGGATAACCGCAACCATTCCGCGGACTCCCGTGCCCACACGGACACCAACGGCGGCTTCGTGGACCTGGCGGACATCGAAGGCAGGGCAGCCGTCATCGCCTGGCCCGTGAACCGCTGGGCCGGCCTGGATGACTATCCTGACGTCTTCAAGAATGTTCCGTCGGCAGGTTAGCGATGTCTTTAGCACCAACCCTCGACTATGAGAAACGCTTCCTTCCCCGGGGAGCGCGGTTCCTGGCCGGCGTCGACGAAGTAGGCCGCGGTGCACTCGCCGGGCCCGTGAGCGTGGGCATCGCCGTCGTGGACCTGCGCCAGATGGAACTGCTGGCGGACGTCCGGGACAGCAAGCTGCTGAAGGCAGCCGACCGTGAACGGCTGGACCCGCTGGTCCGCGCCTGGAGCGTGGCCTCTGCCGTGGGCCATGCCTCCGCGCGGGAGATCGACGAGCTGGGCATCATGGGGGCTCTGCGGACGGCAGGAAACCGCGCGTGGTTTGAGATCCTCGGTGCAGGGATCACTCCGGACGTCGTGCTGCTGGACGGGAGCCACAACTGGCTCTCGCCGGCCGCCCAGCCGTCCCTGTTCGAGGAAGCCGTGGAGGATCCGGGCTGTGACGCGCCCGTGCATACGCTGGTCAAAGCCGACATGCAGTGCCTGAGCGTCGCCGCAGCGAGCGTTCTGGCCAAGGTTGAGCGGGACCAGATGATGCGGCAACTGCACCTTGAGTACCCCGCCTTCGGCTGGGACGTCAACAAGGGCTACGGGACCGCCGTCCACCGGGAAGCCATCCGGCTTGCTGGCCCCAGCCCTTATCACCGGGTCAGTTGGAACCTGCTGTCCGAATAATCAGTCCGCGCAGTCTGTCGGCGCGCGGGGCAGGTTGCCGCCGTTACCGGGAACTGGGTGCGCCGGTCACGTGTGAGCGTGGGCCCGCTCCATGGTGCAAGATGGAACCATGAGTGCCGAGGATCTTGAAAACTACGAAACCGACATGGAGCTTCAGCTCTACCGTGAATACCGCGATGTCGTGGGGCTGTTTAGCTACGTGGTCGAGACCGAACGCCGCTTTTACCTCGCCAACCACGTGGACCTGCAGGCGCGCAGCGCCGATGGCGAAGTCTACTTCGACCTGACACTGCAGGACGCCTGGGTCTGGGATGTCTACCGCTCCGCGCGGTTCGTCAAGAGTGTCCGGGTCATCACTTTCAAGGATGTCAACGTCGAGGAGCTCCCGCGCAACGAGGAGCTCGCGCTGCCCAAGGACGTCGACCTGGGGAACTGATCTACCCGCCGTTTGGGTGCACTGTTCCTCCACACCAGTCCGTTCGGCCCTCTGTTTCCCACATAGCTCTATAGGCCACTGTCCCGCGTGACGCCGCCCCCGCAGTCTTGTTGCGGAGGTAGAAATGAAAGCTAAAGACCTGCTGGGCCGGCGCGGGGAAGAGCTCGCGGCGGAATATCTGGAATCAATGGGCATGCTGATCGTGGAGCGTAACTGGCGCTGCCCTGACGGTGAGATCGACATTGTGGCGCTGGACGGTGATGTCCTGGTCATCGCCGAAGTGAAAACGCGGCGTTCCCTCGCGTACGGCCACCCCTTCGAGGCGGTGGGCGCAGAGAAGCTCGCGCGCCTGCACCGGCTGGGATCTGCCTGGTGCCGCGACCGTGAGCTCCGGATGCCGCTGCGCCGGGTGGACGTCATCGCGGTTGTCGACGACGGCGTGTGCCCGCCCACGCTTGAGCACCTCAAGGGTGTGGGCTAATGGCGCTCGGAAGAACGTATTCGGTGGCCCTCGTGGGACTAAATGGCTACATCGTGGAGGTCGAGGCCGACATCGGCCAGACACTGCCCGCATTTGTGATTCTTGGCCTGCCGGACGCTGCCCTCAACGAGGCCAAGGAACGGATCCGTTCAGCGGCGCAGAACTCTGGCATTCCGCTTAGCCGGCGGAAAATTACGGCCAACCTGGTTCCGGCGTCCCTGCCCAAACGCGGTTCCGGCTTCGACCTCGCCATCGCCATGGCGGCGCTGAGCGCAGCTGATGACATCCGGACGACCGGCCGTACAGTCTTCCTCGCCGAGCTTGGCCTGGACGGGCGGCTGCGGCCTGTACGCGGCGTCCTCCCGGCAGTGATGGCTGCCGTCCAGGCCGGCTATCCGGACGTCGTGGTGGCGCAGCCCAACGCCGCCGAAGCGGCGCTGGTTCCCGGTGCACGGGTTCAGAGCTATAAGACGCTGGCGCGGCTCGCTTTCGACTTCGGGGCCGACCCCCTGGAGCTCGCCCTCGATTTCGAACCGGAGGACGAGGCGCCCGGCGAGGAAGCCGATCCCGCTGGTGGGGCGAACCCCGACATGTGCGACGTCTCCGGACAGGGGGACGCACGCCGCGCCCTGGAGGTCGCTGCTGCCGGCGCCCACCACCTGTTGCTCATGGGTCCACCCGGGGCAGGCAAGACCATGCTGGCGGAGCGCCTGCCTGGGCTGCTGCCTGATCTGGGCGACACCGAGGCCATGGAAGTGACGGCCATCCACTCCCTCTGCGAGCTGCCGTCTTCGTCATTGCAGCTGGTCCGGCGTCCGCCGTTCGAGAATCCGCACCATACGGCCACGTCGGCTGCCATTATCGGCGGCGGTTCGGGCCTGCCACGGCCGGGCGCGGCGTCCCGCGCACACCGCGGGATCCTGTTCCTTGACGAGGCGCCGGAATACGAACGCAGGGTGCTTGACGCCCTCCGCCAGCCCCTGGAGAGCGGCGAGCTGGTCATTCACCGTTCGGCCGGCACCGCAGCCTACCCGGCACGCTTCCAGCTCGTCCTCGCGGCAAACCCGTGCCCCTGCGGCAAAGCGTCGGGCAAGGGCATCGAGTGCATCTGCACGCCCACGATGCGTCGCCGGTACCTGGCCCGCATGTCCGGTCCGCTGCTTGACCGGGTGGATATCCAGTTGCAGGTGGAGCGCGTCTCGCTGGCAGACTTCGGCCAGTCCGGCGGGGAAGAGGACACACCGACAGTCGCCGGCAGGGTCTGGGCGGCCCGGACGCGACAGCTGCAGCGGCTTCGCCCGTTGGGGATGGAAACCAACTCCCAGGTTCCCGGGCGGGTCCTGCGGGGTCAGCTGAGGCTGTCTTCGGCAACCACGCGAATTCTGGATCAGTCCCTGGAAAGGGGCGTTCTGACTGCCCGCGGCTACGACCGCGTGCTCCGCCTCGCTTGGACACTGGCTGACCTCGCCAGCCGGGAGCGTCCGGACATCAATGACATCGGACAGGCGTTGAACCTCCGGCAGGCTGCCTCGGCAGCCGCCTGAAAGGAAACAAATTGCAGAACGAGAGACTTGCACGCGCGGCCCTCTCCAGACTGATGGAACCCCAGGATGCTGCAGGCCTCGCCCTGGTGCACGTTGCGGGGGCGCTGGACGCCCTGGGGATCGCCACAGGGGAGCTGAGTTACGGCCCGGCGCTCGAACAGGAAATCACCGGTGTCCTGGCTGAACATGGCTCTGCGACCTCCTGGACCGGCATGGCCGCGGCTCTAAAGCGGTGGGCGCCCCGGATCCCGGATCTCGCACCCGAACGTGACCTGGCGACTATGCAAAGGCTGGGCGGCCGCATGATCATTCCGGAAGACGAGCTGTGGCCCGGGCAGCTCGCAGACCTTGGCCTCCACGAACCAATCTGCCTGTGGTGGCGGGGAACGGAGATGGAACTCCCGCCGGCGGCAAAATCCATCGCTTTGGTCGGATCCCGGGACAGCACCAGCTATGGAGCCGCGGTGACCGGAGACCTTGCCTACTCTCTGGCGCAGCGGGGCTTCACAGTGGTCTCCGGAGGCGCCTACGGTATTGATGCGCACGCGCACAGAGCAGCTCTGGCGGGCGGGTCGGGGGCCGTGCCGACCATCGCCGTGATGGCCGGGGGAGTTGACCGTTTCTACCCGTCGGGCAACGAGGACCTGCTCCGGGCTGTGGCCAACCAGGGTGCAGTGCTTGCGGAGGTTCCGCCCGGTTCGGCCCCAACGCGCTACCGCTTCCTTCAGCGCAACAGGCTCATCGCGGCGCTCGCTGCCGTGACTGTGGTCGTGGAGGCCAGATGGCGTTCCGGAGCGCTCAATACGTCTCACCATGCGGAATCTCTCGGCAGATCTGTCGGGGCCGTGCCGGGTTCCGTGCACAGCGCGAACTCCGCTGGCTGCCACCGGCTGCTGCGGGACGGAGGCGCCGTCTGTGTGACAGACGCGGGGGAGATCGTTGAGCTGGCCGCGCCCAGCGGCGAATCCTTGCCGGAGTTGAGGGACGGCGGCAGCGCAGTCCACGACGGCCTGACGCTGGAGGACTTGATCCTGCTCGATGCGCTGCCGCTGCGGTCCACCAGTTCAGTGGAGAAACTGTGCATCGTGGCTGGTCTCGGTCCGGAGTCGGTCCGCGCGGGGCTCGGCAGGCTTGGCCTGCTGGGACTTGCAGTGTCCGAAAGCGGCGCGTGGAAGCGATCCAAAAACGCCGGCTGATTACGATGCAACCCACGCCACGGCTCGCCGGGAACAATTCTTGATTGCCTGCCAAATGCTGGGACAGTGAGGGGGTGGAGAAAGACAAACTGCCGCCGGCCCTGGCGCAGGCAGTCAGCGCCTTCGGCCGGTACCTGACGGGTGAACGGGCACGTTCGGAGCACACGGTCCGGGCATACCTGTCGGACGTCGGCAGCCTGCTCGAACACGCGGCCGGCGAGGGGATCCGCGAGCTCGGCGAAATTGAGCTCGGGACCCTCAGGCGCTGGCTCGGCGCCCAGAGCGACGCCGGCATCTCCCGCTCCACCCTTGCCCGCCGGTCCGCCACGGCACGGACCTTCACGGCCTGGGCGCTCCGGGAGGACCTCATAGGGGCCGACCCGGCGCTTCGTCTGAAGGCGCCCAAGAAGGAAAGCTCTCTGCCTGGGGTACTTCAGCAGCAGCAGCTCGTCAGGCTGCTGACCGAACTGCAGGAGGCAGCCCAGGACGGTTCCCCGATCGCCTTGCGGAACCGGGCAATGGTCGAACTGCTGTACGCCACAGGAATCCGCGTCGGCGAACTGGCAGGGCTGGACGTCGATGACCTCGATCCGGACCGCAGAACCTTGCGTGTCCTAGGCAAAGGAAACAAGGAACGCACCGTGCCGTACGGTCTCCCGGCTGCGCTCGCCGTTGACGACTGGCTACGCCGCGGACGCGGAAAGCTCGTGTCTGCGGGAAGCGGACCCGCGCTGTTCCTCGGTATGCGCGGCGCCCGCGTGGACCAGCGCCAGGTGCGGAGCGTGGTCAGGGGTCTCTTCGAAGCCCTGGGGGACACCGCTGCTACCGGCCCGCACGCGCTGCGCCACTCGGCAGCCACGCATCTGCTCGACGGCGGAGCAGACCTCCGGGCCGTGCAGGAAATTCTGGGCCACAGCAGCCTGGCCACCACACAGATATACACCCATGTGTCAGTCGACCGCCTCCGGAAAAGCTACCAACAGGCGCATCCCCGGGCGTAAGGCCTGCACGCGCGGCCTGGCCGGACCGGAATTCGTGACTGCGGCCGGTTTCAGTCCCTGATGTGACTTCCACCCCTGGCGGAGATCCGCAATTCCCTCGGCGTGGTTCCACGGCTCGCCGAATTCCACTGGCGTAATTCGACGGCGTACGGCACAATAAGAGCCAAGTCCGGCAACTTTCAAGTTGTGCTTTAAGCCTCTGGCTTTAGCTGCCTTGCGGGTCCGGCATTATTTTCATAGATTGGCAGGAATTACCGGCACCACGCGGCGCCCGGAGCATCAGCAGTTCGTCCATGCAGGTCGTTGGGGAAGACGTACCTACAGCTATGGAGGATGGAATGTCTGATGCAATGACTCGCGGTGTGCTGTTTATTCACTCGGCGCCTACCGCACTGTGCCCTCACGTTGAGTGGGCCATCGGATCTGTCGTGGACAAGCGGACAGATCTTGAGTGGACCGCTCAGCCTGCCGCGCCCGGAATGTTCCGTTCGGAACTGTCCTGGACCGGCGCGCAGGGGACAGGTGCGCAGCTGGCGTCTGCCCTCCGGGGCTGGGCACATCTGCGCTTCGAGGTGACGGAAGAACCGAGCCAGGGCGTGGACGGCGGCCGGTGGTCCCACACCCCCGAGCTGGGCATCTTCCATGCCGTCACAGACGTCCACGGCAACATCATGGTGTCCGAGGACCGCATCCGCTACGCCTACGAGTCCGGTGCGGGCGACCCCTCTGCGGTCTACCACGAGCTCTCCCTTGCCCTCGGCGAGGCGTGGGACGAGGAACTTGAACCCTTCCGGCACGCGGCCGAGGGCGCACCCGTCCGCTGGCTGCACCAGGTGGGCTGACACGCCACCTCCATAGCAATGAAGAAGCCCCCGCCAACCGGCAGGGGCTTCCTCATTGGTCAGGTGCGGTCACACGCTGCGGACGGCGATGACGGCGTTGTGGCCGCCGAACCCGAACGAGTTGCTCAGCGCCACGATGTCTCCGGCGGGAAGATCGCGGGAGGAGGTGACGACGTCGAGCGGGATCTCCGGATCCTGGTTCTCAAGGTTGATCGTGAGAGGGGCCTTGCGCTCATACACGGCCAGCACCGTCAGGACGGCTTCAACGGCGCCGGATGCGCCCAGCAGGTGGCCCATCTGCGACTTGGTGGCGGACACCGCCACGTCATCCACGTGCGATCCCAGGGCGGCGCGCAGCGCGGTGTACTCGGGCTTGTCACCCACAGGGGTGGACGTGGCGTGGGCGTTGACGTGCACCACGTCCTCGGCCTGGATCCGGCCGTCGAACATGGCCGCCTTGAGGGCGCGGGTGGCGCCAAGGCCTTCGGGGTCAGGCGCGGTGATGTGGTAGGAGTCGGACGTCACGGATGTGCCGGCCAGTTCGGCGTAAATCCGCGCTCCGCGGGCCAAGGCGTGCTCCTCGGCTTCGAGCACCAGGGCGCCTGCGCCTTCGCCCATGACGAAGCCGTCCCGGCCCAGATCGTAGGGGCGTGAGGCGTGCTCTGGATCGTCGTTGCGGCGGGAAAGCGCCTGCATCGAGGAGAACGCGGCCAGCGGCATCGGATGGATGGCAGCTTCGGCGCCGCCGCACATGACGACGTCGGCCTTGCCAGAACGGATGAGGTCCAGGCCGAGGTGCAGGGCTTCCGTGCCGGAGGCGCAGGCGGAGACGGGCGTGTGCGCTCCCGCGCGGGCACCCAGGTCAAGGCTCACAGCAGCGGCCACGCCGTTGGGCATGAGCATGGGAACGGTCATGGGCAGGACCCGGCGGGGCCCCTTCTCCTTCAGCGTGTCCCACGCGTCCAGGAGAGTCCACACGCCACCGATGCCCGTGGCGAAGGCGACGGCAAAGCGGTCGTGGTCAACTTCGGTGATGCCGGAATCAGCCCAGGCCTCACGGGCGGCGATGACACCGAACTGCGTTGAAGGGTCCATGCGCTTGGCTTCAACGCGGCTCAGGACCGAAAGGGCAGGGGTGGAGCAGCGGGCAGCGAAGTGGACGGGCAGTTCGTATTTGGCTACCCAGTCGTCCTCAAGCGTGCGGGCGCCCGAGACCCCCTTCAGTGCGTTCTTCCACATCGTGGGTACATCGCCGCCGATGGGCGTGGTGGCACCCAGACCGGTAATGACTACTTTGCGTGTCATGGGATCACTCTCTGTCGGTGCGCGTGCCGTGTCCTGTGCTGCCGGGCCTGGTGCCTGAGCTGGGGGCGTGCGGAGGGGGTCTGCGAGAAAATTTGTGATGATGCATCGGCTGGCCGGCCCGGATTGTTGCGGGCCGGCCAGCCGGGTTCAGCCGGAATGCGGCTGGAGCCTGTTTAGGCCTGTGCGTTGGCGATGAAGCTGACTGCGTCGCCGACGGTCTTGAGGTTCTTGACCTCTTCGTCCGGGATGCGGACGCCGAACTTTTCTTCAGCGTTGACCACGATCGTCATCATCGAGATGGAGTCGATGTCCAGGTCCTCGGTGAAGGACTTGTCCAGCTCGACGGCGTCGGCGGCCAGGCCGGTTTCTTCGTTGACGATTTCAGCCAGTCCGGCCAGGATCTCTTCGTTGCTAGCCATTGATGGCTCCTTTTCTTGTTATTGCCGGCAGGGGATGCCGGAAATGGGGCAAACCGCGGTTGCGGCTTGGTTTGTGGATTCCTACGGAAGGACGATTACCTGGGCGCCGAAGACCAGCCCGGCGCCAAAGCCGATCTGCAGCGCAAGGCCGCCGCTCAGCTCCGGGTTTTCCTGAAGCAGGCGGTGCGTGGCCAGCGGGATGGAAGCGGCCGAGGTGTTGCCGGCCTCTGCAATGTCCCGGGCCACGGTCACGGTCTCGGGCAGCTTGAGCTTCTTGGCCATCTCATCGATGATGCGCATGTTGGCCTGGTGCGGAACGAAGGCAACGAGGTCTTCGGCCTGGATGCCGGCGGCGTCCAGGGCCTGCTGGGCCACCTTCGCCATTTCCCAGACGGCCCAGCGGAAGACCGTCTGGCCGTCCTGGCGCAGGGTGGGCCAGATGGCGGCCTCGGTAACGGCTTCTTCGTCGGAGCTGAGGGCGGTGCCCTGCTGTGCTCCGGAGTGCGCGAGTGACCCGGAGCGCGCAGCGGAGAACTCCCGCACGTCCAGCAGCGAGTGCGTCATGCCGATCGCGTCCCACTTGCTGCCGTCCGAACCCCATACGGACGGGCCGATGCCCGGCGTCTCGGAAGGGCCGATCACCACGGCACCCGCACCGTCACCCAGCAGGAAGGAAATGGTGCGCTCAGTGTTGTCAATGACGTCGGACAGCTTCTCGGCGCCCACAACCAGTACGTACTCTGCCGTTCCGGAGCGGACCAGTGCGTCACCCTGGGCGATGCCGTAGCAGTAACCGGCGCAGGCAGCTGAGATGTCGAAAGCCGGAGCCGGCGTCGCGCCGAGCCGGTCAGCGAGGCTCGCGGCCGCTGACGGTGTGGCAAAGGGGTGCGTCACCGTGGAAACGATGACGGCGCCAAGCTGGGAGGCCTCGATGCCGGCCTTCGCCAGGGCCTCGCGGGCTGCGCCTTCTGCCATGTCGATCACGCTGACATCAGCAGGGGCCCGGTGGCGGGTGATGATGCCGGTGCGTTGGCGGATCCATTCATCAGACGAATCAATCCACTGGCAGACGTCCTCGTTGGTCACGATCACATCGGGGCGGTAGGCGCCGATGCCCAGAATGCGGGTGTGTTCGTTGACGGGCGACTGCTTCAGCGTGGGAACGCTCATGCCTGTCCCTCCAATTCTGCGAATAGTGCAAGGGCTGCGGACAGGTCACCGGGGGTTTTCACGGCCACGGTCTTGACGCCTGGCATGCCACGCTTCGCGAGGCCGGCCAGTGTGCCGGCCGGTGCCAGTTCAATGACGCCGCTGACGCCGCGCTGCACGAGGGATTCCATGCAGAGATCCCAACGGACCGGGCGCGACACCTGGGCGATGAGGCTGTCGACCGCGGCTGTGCCGACGGTCACTTCCTTGCCGTCGAAGTTGGACAGCAGCGGAACCGCAGGAGCCTGGGGCTGGAGCTCCGGACGCAGGGCCTCCAGTGCGCTCACGGCCGGTGCCATGTGTGAGGTGTGGAACGCGCCGGCAACCTTGAGCGGAATGACCCGGGCCTTTGCCGGCGGGTTCTCCGCCAGGGCCCTGAGCTGGTCGAAGGTGCCGGCGGCGACAGTCTGGCCAGCGCCATTGACGTTGGCTGGCGTGGCGCCGGCTGCTTCGATGGCCGCCAGGACCTCGGCCGGGTCGCCGCCCACGACGGCGCTCATGCCGGTGGGCGTGACGGCGGCGGCTGCAGCCATGCTGTTGGCACGCTTGCGGACAAAGGTCATGGCTTCTTTTTCGGTCAGCACGCCGGCGAGGGCGGAGGCCGTGATCTCGCCCACCGAGTGCCCGGCCAGGATGACCGGCAGGGTGCTGAGCTCGACGTCGAACAGGGCCTTCGCTGCCACGAGTCCGGCTGCGACAATCAGGGGCTGCGCCACGGCAGTGTCCTTGATGGTCTCCTCATCCGAGGTGGTCCCGTGCGCCGTGAGGTCGATGCCTGCGATTTCGCTGAGGGAGGCCAGATGGCCTGCTACGGAAGGCAGTTCCAGCCAAGGGGCCAGGAAACCGGGGGTCTGTGAGCCCTGTCCAGGGCAGACGATTGCAAGCACGTAACCAGCTTTCCAAATTACCGCGTGAATCAAGGGTGTTTGCGTACACCAAGCTCACTGGGTCAGTTTGTAGGAAGTCTACAACGGTTCAGTTCTGGTTCCGCCCCGGCTGGCGCTCCACGGGGGCCTTGGGCGGCGTGGAAAGCCGGCCCACGACCAAGGCGGCCTGAAGCACGAAGGCTTCCCGGGGGAGCAGCGGATCCCAGCCCGTCACGTCACAAACCCGCTTGAGCCGGTAACGGACGGTGTTGGCGTGGACGAACAGTTCGCGGGCGGTCGCCTCCAGCGAATGCCCCAGTTCCAGGTACGTGCCGAGCGTTTCCACCAGCCCGTTGGAGGCTGCCACGAGGGGCCGGTAGATATTTTTCACGAGCGACCGGCGCGCAGCGTCGTCCCCGGAAATGACGCGCTCGGGAAGCAGGTCATCGGCGGCCACCGGGCGGGGCGCCGACGGCCACGCGCGGGCAGCGGTGAGTCCGGCGAACGCCGACTGCGCCGACCCGCTCGCCTCCAGCAGGGAACTCGCCTCGGCGCCGTACACCACAGGCCCGGGTGCGAACATCTCGCTCAGCTTCAGGTACGCCGTTTCCCGGTCGTGGACGCCGCCGAGAATCAGGATGAGGCGGTCGCCCTGGATCCCCACCAGGGCGTCTTCGGCGTACCGGCCGGCGGTGCGGCGCAGTTCACTCACGTAGCTGGCGCTGGGCTCCGACGGCGAGTTCCCCACCATCACGGTGAACCGCTCCTGGGCCTTCCAGCCGAGGGCCGCGATTCTGGACCGCAGCGCGTCCGTGTTTTCACCGCGGAGGATGGCGTCCACGATCAGCGCCTCCAGCCGGGTGTCCCAGGAGCCCCGCGATTCGGCAGCCCTCGCGTAGACGTCCGCCGCCGCGAACGCCACCTCGCGCGAGTACCGCAGCACCGCCTCACGCAGCGAGGGCTGGTCCGCTTCGGGGGCGATGACCGGGACCTGGTCCTCGACCACTTCCACCACGATCCTGATCAGCTGCAGCGCCTTCTGGAGGCTGATGGAACGGGTGAGCTCCGTCGGTGCCGTGCCAAAAACGTCGGTGAGGATCCAGGAGGGGGAGCTGGGGCGCTCGTACCAGGTGACGAAGGCTGCGATGCCGTTCTGAGCCACGAGTCCGAGCGCCGAGCGTTCATCGGAGCTGAGCCGGCTGTACCAGGGCAACGATTTTTCGAGCTGGCGCATGGTGGTTGTCGACAACTGGCCAACACTGGCCCTGAGCTTCTTCAGGGTCTCCGTCTTTTCCGGTGTCATGCTGCGTGACGCCGGTTTGCGCTTTGCGGGGGCGGGTGTTGGCTGGGGCATGCATCGAGCATACGGCGCCTGCCCTGCAACCTCCATTTTGTGCGAAGGCTACAACTGCGGTTGTGCTGTGTCACAGCGGATCAAAAGCACCCCAACGACGACGGCGGCCCCCACCTTCGGGTGAGGGCCGCCGTCGTGCGTGTCAGGCAGTTGCTGGAGCCGCAGGCGTCCAGCAGCCGTTGGCTAGGACTCGCCGCCCGCGTTGCCGGTGGTGCCGGCGTTGACGTTGTGCAGGCGGTACTTCTCGATGGCCTGGGCAGGTGCCTGGGCGTCAACCTCACCGCGGCGGGCCAGCATCTCCAGCGAACGCACCACGATGGAGTGGGTGTCGTTCTTGAAGAAGCGGCGTGCTGCGGCGCGGGTGTCGGAGAAGCCGAAGCCGTCGGCGCCGAGCGAAGCGAATTCGTTCGGCACGAACTGGCGGATCTGGTCCGGAACGGCCTTCATGTAGTCCGAGACCGCGACAACAGGGCCGGTCGCGCCGGCGAGCTGCTGTGCCACGAACGGTGTCCGCGCGGGCTGTCCGGGGTTGAGGAACGCTTCCTCCTCGGCAGCCATGCCGTCGCGGCGGAGCTCGTTCCAGGACGTCACGGACCAGACGTCCGCGGAGACGCCCCAGTCCTCGGCCAGGATCCGCTGCGCGTCCAGCGCCCACGGAACCGACACGCCCGAGGCCAGGATTTGCGCACGCGGGCCGTCGATTTTGGCCGGTGCCAGCAGGTAGATGCCCTTGATGACGCCTTCTACGTCCAGTTCGTCAGGTTCGGCCGGCTGGACGATGGGCTCGTTGTACACCGTGATGTAGTACATCAGGTTCCGGTCAGTGGAATCCGGGCCGTACATGCGTTCGATGCCGTCGCGGACGATGTGGCCCATTTCGTAGCCGTAGGCGGGGTCGTAGGTGACCACGGCGGGGTTGGTGGAGGCGAGCAGCGGGGAGTGGCCGTCGGCGTGCTGCAGGCCTTCGCCGGTGAGGGTGGTCCGTCCTGCGGTGGCGCCGATGATGAAGCCGCGGGTCATCTGGTCCGCGGCGGCCCAGAAGGCGTCGCCGGTGCGCTGGAAGCCGAACATGGAGTAGAACACGTAGACCGGGATCAGCGGCACGCC